>JBLRWS010000031.1:0-29862 GCA_047921075.1 Balneolaceae bacterium
TCCATGTAAACTACGATCCGGCCGGTGTGTTTTTACAGGCATCGCATGCATACCCGAATGAGCAATCACCGCCTGCACAAATCAAAGGCCGGATTGTTCATCAGCCTGAAATAGGTTTTTATGGATCTATTCAACTACCCATAGTAAACAGAATAGAACCTCTTTAGCTGTTTTCCGGCGCGTTTAGAAAAGCGTTGGCAATCGCCGCAAAGCGTGTGGGTTGATCCAGAAATGCGTAGTGCCCGGCCTGCTCGATGGTGACCAGAGCACTGTTTGCCAATCCCTGTTCAAGGCGTCGGGCCTGATCCATCGGCGTGGCGGCATCGTTCTCGCCCCAAAGCAGCAGAATATCGTGAGGGATGGAGCGAAGGTGATCATCGAAGTGTTCGGATACGGATCGCACAAATGTTTCGCGCATTACGCCGGCCAGTTTCTGATAATCGCTGGAACCAAGCGATTTCCAAAGACGGGTGGTGCGGAGTTTGGACAGTGCCTTCTCGCGCAGTGCTCCCGGAAGTATGGAGAATGGCAGCTTCAGGAGTTTTGCGGTCCACGATTTAAGGTAGAACGTAGTACTTCGCTTCGGCTTGAGGCCCGCCCCGCCGGTGATAAGAATTCGCCGAAAGAAACGCTGTTTATCACCATCACGTAACAGCTTAAGCATTACTCTGCACCCGAATGAGTGAGCCACTACATCCACCGGCTCTTTCCCGCATTCGCGATGCACAAATTGTTGAACAAGGTCGGCGTAATCGCCAATATCCCACGCATCTGCCGGGTCTTCCGATTGGCCAAAGCCGGGAAAATCGAGCAAGATACAGGTGCGCCCGGACGAAAGAGCCTTAGCCAGCGGTTTCATTACTCCCGAGTGGCTGCCCCATCCGTGCAAAAAAAGAAGCGGCCGACCACTCCCCATGCTCTGCCAGGCAACACGTTTTCCACGATGTTCAAAAAAATGGGGACTGTTTTGCATGCTGGTTGTAAGGAATTTCGCAAAAAGGGTTCCTATTAAGTAGAACCGATGTACAAACTGGAGGAAGATAATGAAACGTTCTCTTTACTTTCTACTCGATAAGCTTCACATCAGCCGGGCGGAGCGCATCACCATTTCATTTTTGATGATTTCGGCAGTAGGCCTGCACACGCTAACCGGAATGATGTCACCAACGCCATCCTACTCGCCCGAGGAGTATGCCGTGCTGGAGCAGATTTTTCTGGAACGAAGCAGCTCCATCCAGCAAGAGCGGGAGAAGGTTGATCTGAGATATGAACCATTACTTGCAGCCGAAACCCGCTCTGTTACAGAACCAGCGATGATCTCATCGGAAGCTGACACGGTGCAGACTGACGAAGAGGCCTCATTACAGGAACCGATTAACATCAACACGGCCGATGCCGAAACCCTTCAATTATTGCCGGGTATTGGCCCTGCGTATGCTCAACGCATTATAGAGTGGCGAGCCGAGCACGGTGCGTTTCAAACCAAAGAGCAGCTGATGGACGTACGCGGCATTGGTCCGGCACGGCTTGAGGCCATTCGGGAATTGATCGTTTTGTAACCTTTTCAGCTTCGATACGGCTTTTTTCTTCACTATTTTCAAAAGAAAAAGCCGATATGCCAACACGTATTCTATGGGCTGACGATGAAATCGATCAGCTGAAAGCACACATCATTTTTTTAGAGAAAAAAGGGTTCGAGGTGGTTCCCGTCTCGAACGGGGAGGATGCCGTCTCACTGGTTGGGGAGCAGGGGTTCGACCTTGTTTTTCTGGATGAACAGATGCCGGGAATGGACGGGCTGGCTACGCTCGAGAAGATACAAGAGATCTCTTCCAATCTGCCGGTGATTATGATCACCAAAAGCGAGGAGGAGTCGATCATGGAGGATGCGATTGGCAGCAAAATTTCCGACTACCTGATCAAGCCGGTCAATCCGAATCAGATTCTGCTCTCCATCAAGCGAACACTTGACAAGCGCCGCATCGAAAATGAGAAATCAGCGCAATCGTACCTACGTAATTTTAACGAGTTGAGTGCCCGTTTTAATTCTGAAACCGGATGGAAAGGATGGATTGACATCTACAAAAAACTCACCCACTGGGAGCTGAATCTGGAGGAGAGCGACGAAGGGCTGCAACAGGTGCTGGCCGATCAGTTTCAGCAGGCCAATCAGGAATTTGCACGGTTTGTGGAGCTGGAGTATAAATCGTGGGTACAGGGTACCGACGATCGTCCGATGCTGAGCCCCGATATCCTTCAAAACTCGGTGTTTCCAAAACTTCGCAATGACGAGAAGGTAGTCTTTATCCTGATCGACTGTTTGCGGTACGATCAGTGGGTGTTGTTCGAGCGGATTTTGTCTGAGATGTATACGATTCAGACTCAGTTTTACTACTCCATTTTACCCACGGCAACGCCGTATTCAAGGAATTCTATATTTGCAGGTCTCTATCCGCTGGAGATTAAGACACGCCACCCGTTGCTCTGGAAAATGGGGCAAGACGAGCACTCTCTGAATCAACACGAAGAAGAGCTGTTGCAAAAATATCTCGACCGGAACCATCTAAAAGTATCGTTAAAGTACGAGAAGATTATCAATCCGGACGATGGGAAAAAGATTGCGGATAAGATTCAGAACTTTACGCAAAATCAGCTATCGGCCATTGTCTACAATTTTGTGGATACGCTGGTGCACAGCCGCAGTGACTCAGAGGTGTTAAAACAGTTGGCTCCCGATGTGGCCGCTTTTCGCTCTATTACCGAGGGTTGGTTTCAACACTCAACGCTGTATCAGATTTTCAGGGAGCTTGCCAATGAGGATGTAACGGTAGTGGTAACGTCCGATCACGGTTCGATACGGGCCCTGCGCGACACCAAAGTGTTCGGCGACCGCGACACGGCCACAAACCTTCGGTATAAATACGGCCGCAACCTGAAGGCTGAAGAGAATGCCGCTATCTATTTTGATAAACCCGAAGAGGTGCAGCTGCCGGTAGAGCCGCCGGCCAACAGTTATATTATTGCCAAAGAAGATTACTATTTTGTTTATCCAACCAACTACAACAAATTTCAGAACCGGTATATGGACACCTTTCAGCACGGCGGTGCATCTATGGAAGAGATGATATTACCCCTGTCGGTGATGAAGCCACGGTAAGGAGAGGATGAGCGAACGAACGGTAGTAACCACCGGCGAAGAGGAGACGAAACAGCTGGCCGAAAAGATTGGGCGAGAGGCGGAAGCCGGTGATATTTTCTGCCTGAAAGGCACCCTGGGGGCCGGTAAAACGCACTTTGTAAAGGGATTTGTTCGCGCATTTGGTATCTTGGAGGAAGCCGTTTCGAGCCCTACGTTTACGCTGGTGCATGAGTACGATGGTTCACTGCCGGTCTATCACTTCGACTGTTACCGGCTGAACCGGGCCGAAGAGGCGATTGAAATTGGCGCGGAAGAATATTTCTATGGCACCGGCGTTTGCATCATCGAATGGCCGGAACGGATTGAGCCGATTTTGCCTTCGAAACGCACAACCATCACATTTACCATTACGGGCGAACAGACCCGTACAATTCGTATCGAAAAGACGTGAAAAAGCGACGACTTTCATACAGGCTCGACCTGCTTCCGGTGATTTATCCTTATCACCGCCGGGCAACCAATGCCATTCAGCAGGGGGATTTGGTGTATTACGGCCCTTCGCCCGAATTTTACGGCATCGGCGAAGTGATTGATATGCAGGAGGGTTACAGTGTGATCGATTTTCGTGGTACCGGCCTTCTTGGCATCGAGAAAGATGTGATTGCCAATAAGTATGTGATTCCTATCCACAAGTTAAATCTTGGATATATTCTCAAAAATACCTGAGATACAGTTACCGCATCGCTCCAAGCCGGCTCGCAACCCAGATCAGGAGCGACACGCCCAGCCCGGGGTAAAAGGGCTCCCATCCCATAAAAAGATAGCCCGCATCACCGGCCGGAAACCATGTGCCAAGCATAAGCCAGGCAAGTGAAACCAGGCTGCTTAAAATCAGGTTTAAAATGACCGCCCCGCTGCCCATCCGAAACAGCGGCAGATAAATGCCCAGAACCGGGATCAGCAACGCGGGGATAAAGACCGAACCGATGACGTACCAGAGATCAATCACGCTGGGATAGAGAATGATGAGCAGAACACCAATTAGCCCCGACAGGAAAAAACCGTATTTGGTGAGCCGGTTTGGCTTTGATGCCGGCCGAAAATGGTGTAGAAAATCGCGCCCCATGGTTTGTCCGGAGAGAAATAGATAACTGTCCAGCGTAGACATGATGGTGGCCAGCAGGCTTACAAAGAAAAGGCCGATGGCCCCCGCCGGCAATAGGGTGGCAGCCAGCTCGGGGTAGGCCAGCAGTGGCTGTTCGAGCCCGCCGCCTAAAATAGCAAACGCATAGAGCCCGGCAGTACAGGTAAGAATATCGAAGAAGAGCCAAAAGCCGATGGAGATAAAAATTCCACGTTTGGCCGTTTCAGGAGAGTTGGCCGCTGCCGCTCGCTGATGAAAACTGGGATCAACAAAAGTCCAGAGAGCAATAAAAAACCAGACCAAAATATACTGCCAGCTGTTGCCGCCGGTGATGTCGAGGTGAGAATCGGGCAGCGCTTGCAGCAGGGTTGGGATCCCCCCAAAGTCGGCCACGGCGTAACCGATCAGCAGAATAAAACCACTGAACATCAGTACAATTTGTAGAATATCGGTACGTACCACCGCCTGAAATCCGCCGATGGTGATGTAGATAATAGAGAAGAGCGCTACAACCGCAGCGTAGAAAAGTACAGGCGCTTCTCCACCCGTTAAAAACTGGAACAACAGTGCCAGCATCAAAATGTAGGGAGCGGGGCTTACCAGAATAAACACCGGCAGCGCACTGATGCGTCCGGCGGTTCCGGAGTAGGTTGTACCCATCGCTTCGGGGAGCGAAAGAGCCGGATTCAGGCGAACCTTGCCGGCCAATAAAATGGCAAACAGGGCTGAAAATAGATAGAAGGGAACGGCCAGAATCAAGAATTGCGATACCCCGAATTGGTAGCTCCACTCACCAATGCCTAAGATGCCGCCATACCAAGTGGAAACCAGCGTAGCCACAAATGCGGGCAGAGTGATGGTGCGCCCGCTCAGCAGATAGTCGGACTCATTGCTGTCATCGGCGCGCTTCCTCCAGCTCAAATAGAGCAGTAAACCGAAATAACCCGCTACCAGCAGCCAGTCGATGGGGGATAAGACAGTGGTCAAAAGGTGGCTGGTTTGTGGTTGATAATGAGCAGCAGATCGCCTTTTCGGTAGTGAATGGAGAGATGGCTGCCGGTGGTGCGGTTCGAGCTTCCGTCCCGGACGCCATTTTCGAGCGGCTCACCACGTAACGGATACTGCAACCCGCCGGTTGTAATCTCTTCAACCCGGCCGGACAGTGGGAAAAGTGACACATCCAGCCCCGGTTCAATATCGGTTTCGTACGGAGAATCGATCAGAAAGAGGTCGCTATGAGCATCCCGAAATACCAGCTGTTTGAACCGGGAATGAAAGCGCGCCATTACCGAGAGGTTTTTTAGGGCGTGATCGAACCGAAGCCCGGTTGCTCCGAATACCAACACGGATTGTGCGTTTTGTTGATGGGCGTATTGGAGCGCTTTTTCCAGATCGTTGGTCTCCTGGCAAGGGTCGTGAATCACCTCCATGGTATCGCCCGTTTCGGGTGTAAAACTATCGAGGTCGCCAATTACCGCATCGGGCATCAATTTCATCTCGCGGGCTCGGTTGCCCCCGCCATCAGCGGCAATAAACATCCGGCAGGCGTTGGTTGCATCTTCGAGCATGGTGCGCGGCGGCGGGCTGCCATCACACAGTAAAACAGCGTCGAATGGCTGTCGGTGAAATGGAATGGGGTGTACAGGTGAATCAGGTTTAGTTTGCATTGTTGACGGATAACCGAGATTTTAGAAGGCTATTTTGTACAATATAAGAGTTAACCAGAAGGCTGTATGTTTAAGAAACTGATTGAGCGCATAAGAAAGTACAAAACCGTGGGCGTTTTTTCTCACGTTCGTCCCGATGGCGACTGCATCGGCTCGCAGGTAGCGCTGTGCCGATGGTTACAAAAAAACGGGCACGAAGCGTTCGCATTTAATGATGACGAGGTGCCGGACTATCTGCAATTTTTAACGGGATATTATCCGGTTCAGAGGCCGGATGAGGCGACGGTTGCCGCCTGCGATCTGTTTATTGTAGTGGATGGCAATACGCCGCATCGTTTCGGGCGCTACCAGCAGTGGAGGGAGCAGCTGGGGACGCCTTCGCTGATGATCGATCACCACCCGGAACCCGACCCGGTGTTTGATGAATCGGTGTCGGTAGAAGATGCATCATCGACCTGTGAGTTGATTTTTCGGCTGTTTGAGGAGCATGACATCAGCCAGCTCGATTCCGATACGGCAAAAGCGATCTATACCGGGATTTTGACCGATACCGGATCGCTGCAGTTCGACAGTGTAAAGCCCGAAACGTTGGAGGCGGTGGCCACACTGCTTCGGCTGGGTAAATTTAAACCCAACGAAATTGCAGAAAAGGTATTTTCCAATCAAACACTGGAGCAGTTGAAGCTTTTAAGCAAGGCAATGGCCACCATTCAATTGTTCGAGAACAATCAGATTGCAGTGATGAGCGTTACAAAGCAAATGTTAACCGAAACAGACACAACCAATGCCGATACCGGCGGATTTGTAAACTATCCGCTGAGCATTGCCGGGGTGAAAGCGGCGATTTTGTTAAAAGACCTCGATCATGATGGTATTAAAATGAGCCTGCGATCCAAAAGTGATGTAGATGTTAATCGTTGGGCACGTGAGTTGGGCGGAGGGGGCCACAAAAAGGCTTCCGGTGCGTGGCACGAAGGCCCGCTCGATAAAGCGATTGAAGAGACCGTGGCAATTGGTGCAAAACTGCTGAAAGAACTTGAACACGAATCTGTATCATAACCTTGTAAAGGCTCTGCTGGTGATGGCTGTAGCGATCGCCTGTAACGATCTGCAGCCCGATCGCTTGGCTACCGATGAGAGGGCTCCCCTCCCGCCGTCTGCCGACGCAGTGGATGAGCCACGCCCGGCCCCTCAGCAGCTCAGCGAAGAGCTCCACGATCAGAGGGGAAACGCCATTACTCGGGCCGTGGCAGAAGCCAGCCCTTCTGTGGTAAGCATTATGGCAACAACGGTTCAAGATCGTGTCGGCGACCCCCGGGATGAGTTTTTTCGATATTTCTTTGGCGATCAGATGCCCCGCGAGAATACGAGTGTCGGGTCCGGCTTTTTGATTTCGGACGATGGCTATATCGTTACCAATCAACATGTAGTAGGCGCCAATCCCACCGAAATTCTGATTTCCACTACCTACGGCGAAACCTATGAGGCGAGCCTTGTGGGAAGTGATGAACTGACCGATCTGGCGCTGCTGCGCGTGGATGTCGATAAAGTGTTTCCCTATATCGAGTTAAGTGATTCGGAGGAGGTACAGGTGGGCGAGTGGGCCATTGCGTTGGGAAATCCGTTCGGGCTATTTGAAGACGGCAAGCCGACGGTTACCGTCGGCGTGGTGAGTGCCATCAACCGCGACTTTAATCCCGACCCCTCCAACCCCAGGGTTTATCTCGATATGATCCAGACCGATGCGGCGATCAATAGAGGCAACTCGGGCGGGCCGCTGCTGAACAGCCGTGGTGAGGTGATTGGCATCAACACGTTCATCTATACGGGCGGTACCAGCTCCGGTTTTGTGGGATTGGGATTCGCCATTCCCAGCAACAGAGTATCGCAAATCATAGAACAGTTGAAGGCTGCAGGACGGGTAGAGCTTGATTACCACCCCGGCATGGATTTTACGTCTATGACCGAGCAGCTGGTCTATCGCTACCGGCTGCCGTATGTACAGGGGTTGCTGGTGACCAGTGTGAACAAAGACGGGCCTGCATTTGAATGCGGCATTATGCCTGGCGACATCATTCTGCGTATGGGAGACAAACGGGTGCTAAGCGAGATGCACGCCTGGGCACTGATGCACGAATATAGCGAGGGCGACCATCTGAAAATTGAACTTCTGCGCGAAAACCGCCACTACGAAACCCAGATGCATCTCCGCAAAAAAGCAGACCCCGCCATCGCTCCCGAGTAATCGGCCGGAATTTCGTACCTTTAGAAACGAAGTGCATTACCGCTTCTGTCATTAAGAATGAGAATATCCTGTGTATGATTGCACACAAAGAGCTTGAAAATAGTACCTATTATGTGTTGGATGTGCCGGAAGGGCAGCATACCGATGTACGGCTCGATAAGTACATCACCTCCTTTGTGCAGAATGCCACGCGCAATAAAGTGCAGAAAGCGATCAAGGAAGGGTTTGTGCTGGTAAACGGAAAGCATGAAAAATCGTCGTACATCATGCAGCCGGGCGATAAGATCGAAATACAGCTTCCCAAGCCTCCCCCGAAAGAGGCGGAGCCGGAAAAGATGGATCTTGACATTGAGTACGAAGATGAGCAGATCATCATGGTAAACAAACCGGCCGATATGGTGGTGCATCCTGCCTTTGGCAACTGGAGCGGCACGCTGGTAAACGGGCTGCTTTATCACACCAACGAAAACCTCTCAAAAGCCGACCAGGAGACACTGCGCCCCGGTATTGTACACCGAATAGACAAGGACACCAGCGGACTGTTGGTGGTGGCAAAAAACGAGGTGGCGCATCATTTTTTAGCCAAACAATTTGCCGATAAAACCGCTGCGCGAACCTACTGGGCCATTGTTTGGGGAAACACGCCCGATGAGGGAACCATTGATGCGAATGTGGGCCGTTCACCTCAAAACCGAAAAATCATGACCGTTCTGCCTGAGGGGCAAGGTAAACGTGCCGTTACTCACTATAAAACGCTGGAGCGATTCGATCATCTTTCGCTTATTGAGCTGCAGCTCGAAACAGGACGTACGCATCAAATACGGGTGCACATGCAACACGAGCGGCATTATATTTTTGGCGATACGGTGTATGGAGGAGATTCTGTACGCTACGGCCCCAACACGGGAAGCCGCAAGAAAATGTTTGATAACCTCTTTTCGGTGTTACCACGGCAAGCACTGCATGCCAAAACGCTGGGTTTTACCCATCCCGGTACCAACGAATGGGTAACCTACGACTCCAAATTACCATCCGATTTTGAAACGGTTCTCAATACCTTACGAACCAATTGTACCGTAACCTGATATGAGTAAAAAAACCAAGACGATCAACATCGAGGTAGAACTCGACGAAAATAACATCCCTTCGCAGATTAACTGGAACGCCACCGATTTAGATGGGTTTGATGAGGCCGCCTGCCGCGCGTTTATTCTGGCGCTGTGGGATCACAACAATAAAGACACCCTTCGCCTTGACCTGTGGACGCGGGATATGACCGTAGATGAGATGAAGATCTTTTTTCATCAAACCCTGCTTACCATGGCCGACACGCTGGAGCGCAGCATCAACGATGAACGCATCAGTGGCGACATGCGCGATTTTTGCCACTATTTTGCCGAACGGATGGACATTGAACAGGGATGAGCCCCTGTGTGGTAGTCTTTCGCACGGCAAGTTGCTATATTCAAACCCTGTTCGACCAAACTTTTTGATCAAATTCTCAGTGCACCATGCAATATCTTGACTTTGAACAACCCATCGCCGATCTGGAAAACAAAATAGAAGAGCTGGAGGAGCTGTCGGTGGGTGATGGTGTTTTGCAGCCCGAAATTGACCGGCTTCGGAAAAAAGCCGATCAGCTTCGCGAGTCCATTTTTACGAACCTGACCCGATGGCAGCGCGTTCAGCTGGCCCGCCATCCCGAGCGCCCTTATACGCTGGACTACATCGAGCGGATCACCGAAGATTTTATGGAGCTGCATGGCGACCGGTTTTACAACGATGACAAAGCGATAATCGGTGGGTTTGCAAAAATAGATGACCAATCGGTGATGGTCATTGGCCATCAGAAAGGCCGTGATACCAAATCACGGCAATATCGGAATTTTGGTATGGCTAACCCCGAAGGCTATCGGAAAGCGTACCGGCTGATGAAGCTTGCTGAAAAATTTTCTATTCCTGTGGTAACGCTGCTCGACACACCGGGTGCTTTTCCCGGCCTTGAGGCGGAGGAGCGCGGGCAGGCAGAAGCGATTGCCCGCAACCTCAAGATGATGGCTACACTTCGGGTTCCGATCGTAACCATTGTGATTGGCGAAGGAGCCAGTGGCGGCGCGATCGGCATCGGCATGGGCAACGAAGTGTACATGATGGAGAACACCTGGTACTCGGTGATTGCGCCGGAATCGTGCTCATCTATTCTCTGGAAAACGTGGGATTACAAAGAACAGGCCGCTGCGGCATTGAAACTGACAGCCAAAGATCTTCTGGAACTCAACGTGATTGATGGAATTATCAAAGAGCCGCTCGGTGGCGCCCATCGCGATTATGAAGCATCTGCATCTGCGGTAAAAGAGCAGTGTCTCACGTCGTTGAAGCGCCTCAAAAAGATGAAGGCCGACAAGCTGGTTGAGAAGCGCATCGAAAAATATGCAGCCATGGGTGCCGTGCAGCAGAACGGCAAGGCGTAACGCGCACTTCGCACTATGACTCTCCTGCCCAATCGCGCTCCGCTCTACACCTACACTCACTCTATTCGTTGCCGGTATGGCGAAACCGATAAGATGGGCTATGTTTATTATGGGCACTACCTCACCTATTTTGAGGAAGCGCGAACGGAAATGATTCGTACGTTCGGCTATCCCTATTCCCGGCTGGAAAAAGAGGGAATGATGCTGCCCGTTATCTATTCGCAGATATCCTATAAAAAGCCGGTCTATTACGATGAGGTGATGCAGATTCGCGTGCACCTGTTCGATGAACCGGCCATTCGGCTGCAAACGTACTATGAAGTATGCACCCGTAACGGACAGGATCTGAATGCCACCGGACAGGTAACCCTCTGTTTTATGGATGAACAGAGCCGGCGCCCCTGCCGTGTGCCCGATGCGTTTCTGGCAACTGTGCGCCAAACGATTGACGACCATGCAACTTAAATGGCTTTATGTCGTAACGCTGGCCATGGTTTTGTTTGTAGTAGCTGTGGCTACGGGAAAGGCGTTGTGGGGCGGCGAGCCGGGAAGCCTGCACTGGAGCGAGCGGCTATTTCAGGGCATTTGCCACCGCATTCCTTCACGCACGTATCATTTAAACGAATTGCCAATGGCGGTAAATACCCGCTGTTTTGGCGTTTTTGCCGGGCTGGCGGCCGGTTGGCTGGCAATTCCTATTATGGGGCGTGCACTGCTGCAAAAAAGATGGCCGTTATGGTTTCTGGTACTTGCACTGTTGATACAAATCTTCGATGTTGGTGGAAACATCGTCTCTATCTGGACAAACACAAATCATTCACGATTCTTGTTGGGCTCTCTGCTGGGATTGGCGATGGCCGCATCCGTCGCGGGGCAGTTCTTCAACCCTGAACAAAGACAACCATCAAACACCTCTGGGTAAACACTATGGATGAACAACTTGAACCATTTGAAAACCAATCTCCTGTATTTAAGGATTATCTACCCTCAGCAGGCATCGCGGGCGGTATTTTTGGATTTATTACATTTGTACTCGGGCTGGTTATCGGGTACGTACAGATTGCCTCAGAGCCGACCGGCTCTTTCTTTTCACCGCTGATGTTTGGTTCCGCAATCGTATGTCTTGCAGCCGCTTTTGCGGGGCCGCTTGCCGTCTGGCATTTTGCAAAAGAAGTGACCGCGTACATTAAACTCGGGCAGGGTGCTTTGATCGGGTTTTTAGCCGGAACAGCGCTAATTCTCCTCAGTGCACTTATGAGTGAGCTCTGGCTTTTTATCGATCCCGATTTTACAGAGAAGATGATGCGCTCGGCCATTGCCAACATCGAAGCGATGGATATGCCAAATGAAACCAAAGAGATGATGATTGATTCGACGGCCGACGGCCTGCGCGATCAGAATTTTCTTACAACCATTTTTTACGGCATTCCCATGTATGGTATTCTTAATTTAGTAACCGGCCTGATTGGTGCGGCTATTTTCCGTAAAAAAGAAGAAGAGACGTTTTAGGCAGGAGTTGTTTTTGAATGTAACAGACGGAGATTTTCCCGCAGAGAAACGCCCGGAATCATGGGCTTCAAAAAACGGTTTTGCCCACTGGGCGATGGCCCTGATCTGGATTTTATTCGCTTTTATGCTGTTTCAGGGAATCGCCACTCTGGTGATGATGGCCGTATTTACTGCTACCGGTAACGCCCAAGCTATGACCACGATGGCGGGAATGATGGATCATCTGAATCTGGTCTTTATCGGTAATTCTGTCGGGCAAATTGTCGGATTGGGTCTTGCTACCCTGGCCGTGGTGGGATTAAGTACCGCCTCCGAGTCGCGGTTCTCATTTATTCGATTGCGATGGCGTCCCCGAACAATTAAGGATGTAGCCATCGCCGTAGCTCTCACCATCACCATCTACCCGGTGGTGATTCTGCTCGGCTATCTGAATCAGCTGCTGCCCATTCCGGAGTTTTTTACACAGATTCAGGAGTCGCAGTACGAGTCTATTTTGGGCTATTTGCAGTCGGAGGGTACGCTGCTGCTGGCACTGTTTCATGTGGCCATGGTTCCCGCCTTTGCCGAAGAGATTCTCTTTCGCGGATATGCGCAGCGCTCGTTCGAAAAAAGCTGGGGCGTGGCGGCCTCTGTTATTCTGTCGGGTGTACTTTTTTCATTCTTCCATGTGCAGCTTGGTAATGTACTCCCCCTGGCCACATTAGGAATGCTATTTGCTGCGCTTACAGTACTTACAGGATCTCTTTGGCCGGCTATTTTTGCGCACTTTGCCAACAATGCAAGTGCGGTGCTGCTTACCCGCTTCTATCCCGACCTGGCTGAATCGACCGTGGGCACGGAAACGCTCCCGCCGTGGCATCTGATTATATTGAGTATCATCGTTACCGGATTGTTGTTACTTTATCTTATCCGAAACTATCAAACAGAAGCGCCATGATTTTTTCTCAAGGGGCCCGTCCCAACAAAATTGATAACTGGGCTTGCGTAATGGAGAGCCACTCCCCGTTCGAGGCGGAGATGGCGAAAAACTATCTTTCAAATTTGCGCATTCCCTCCAATATTCTATCCAAACGTGATTCAGCGCACGGGCTCAACATTGGCGAAATGTCTCTGATCTACCTCTACGTACCCGTGGAATTTGAAAAAAAAGCCCTGAATGCTCTCGAAGAATTTCGACAGGCGCAGGATGAAACCGACCCCGACGATTGAGCGAACTATCCAAACGAATCTTATTTGGCGTACCCGCTGCACTGCTGTTTGTCTATCTGGCGTGGCTTGGTGGTCTCTATTTTGAACTGTTTTTGGGGATTGCAGCCGTTGGCACGGTATGGGAAATGGATCGGATTCTCGGCAAAGCAGGCGCTCCCACCTACACCATATTGGTATGGCTTCTGGCTCTCTTTGTCTGGTTTTTTGGCAGGCTTCCCATAACGGTAACCTGGATTTTGCTTATGGCGATTATTGCCGGCTCAGTTATTATGTATGTGCGCCGGGGCAACACGTCAAAACGATGGTTTGCGTCGCTATTGGTGGGTATCTACGCTCCGTTGGGCATGTTAATGCTCTTCGAAATACGGGAAGCCGGTGCGGGACTTGACGGATTTTGGCTTACGTTGGCTGTCATTTTTATGATCTGGGGGAGCGACGTGTTTGCCTACTTTGGTGGCAAAACGTTTGGCAAACGGAAACTGGCTCCCAACATCAGCCCCAATAAAACGTGGGAAGGATTCTGGTCGGGCCTGGTTGGTTCGCTTGTGGGGATGATGATTGTTGTGGCCGTAGCCCCGGTATTTCCTTTTACCATTGGCTGGATGCTCCCGGCGGTGGTGCTGGCCGGTACATTTGGTCCGCTGGGCGACCTGCTCGAGAGCAAGTTAAAACGGATGGCCGATGTGAAAGATTCATCCACCCTTTTTCCGGGTCACGGCGGTTTTTTTGACCGGCTGGACGCATTGATTTTGAGCGCCCCGGTTCTGTACCTCTACTTTTTATTGGCCTGGGCCTGGTTGGGGTGAACCGATCCTGTACCGCTGTTGTTCTGTAAACAAAGTTAACCAGCCTAAAATCAATGAACGAGTCGAAACAAATTTTAATAACCGGCGGAACCGGGTTTATTGGCGACTATCTGTGTGATCGCCTGATGCAGCAGGGCCACTATCTTACGCTCGTCACCCGCTCGCCCGACAAGTATACCGAGCAGAGCGCCAAGAACAAGCAGTACATCGCCTGGGACTCCGACCTTTCAGAAGCGATGGATAAGACCGATGTGGTAATTAATCTGGTTGGAGAAAATCTGTTTGGACAACGATGGACTCCCGACGTAAAAAAGCGCCTCTACGACAGCCGTATAGAGCTCACCACCCAACTGGTGGATGCCATGAAAAAAGCATCCCAACCGCCTGAACTCTTTATTTCTGCATCAGCGGTGGGCATTTACGGTGACAGCGGCGATGCTGTGCTCACGGAAGAGTCGTCGCGCGGCCGCGATTTTTTGGCCGAAATTTGTGTGGACTGGGAAACGGCCGCACGGGAGGCTGAGTCGGTTGGCGTGCGCGTGGCCAATCCGCGAATCGGTATTGTGCTGGAAGATAACGGTGGCGTAGTAGAAAAAATGAAATTACCCTTTTCCCTTTTTGTAGGCGGTCCGCTGGGTGATGGGAAACAGTACGTACCGTGGGTACATATGAGCGACCTGTGCCGTGCTATCGAGTACCCGATGCATGCTTCCGGTCTGTCTGGCCCCTACAACGCCTGTGCTCCCTCACCCGAAACGATGAATACACTTGCATCGGCAATGGGACGGGTAATGAATCGTCCTTCCATCTTTAGAGTGCCGGAGTTTGTGTTGAACATAGCACTGGGAGAAGCTGCCGAGCCAATTCTGGGCAGCCTGCGTGTGCATCCGGTGGTACTGCAAAAATCAGGTTTTGAATTTCATTTCACCGATCTGGAAGAGGCTCTGGCAGATATCATCTGAATCTATTCCCGCACTGATTCCGTCTCCATTCGCGTACGGAAAATGGTCCACGCACGGATGCCGTCGCGGGTGCGTGCAACGATCTCATGATTTCCATCACCCGTAAAATCAAAAATGAGTGGATACTGCATGCCGGTGGTGGGGAGGTCGAACAGCCGGTTCCCTGAAATCAGGTCCCAGGCATAGATTCGTCCAAAATCGGCAAGAGAGATTACGTTTTGACGATTGTTTCGGTCAATGTCGAGCACAGTGGGCGCTACGGTTCCCGAAGCCGGCTGCCCCATTGTTGCGGTAAAGCGCAGCTCGCCCTGACGATTGTAGAGGAACAGAGCCCCATTACTGCCCTGAAGCAGAATCAGGTTTTCGCGCACCAAGTCGCCATCTTCATTTCGTACCATCAACCGGTGTTCGGATGGCGCAGCGTTGAGCCCTGCCGGAGTGATAGGCAAGGTTTGAATCTGAAGGGAATCGTTGCGTACAAATGAGGCCAGTGTATCAGGAAAAAATGGTGTGGTACCGATGGCGTATACATTACCGTCAAGCCCGGCACCGAGTAGATGCCGGTCGGTTACGAGCGGATTACCGTAAATGGGAGTATCCAGAAATACGGGAAACCCGTCACGCCGTGTTCCGTTTAGCTGCCAGCCATGCAGCGTATTTTCCGCGACGGCAAACACCGTTCGCATTCCGTCGAATTCAGTAATATCGGGAGTGCTCCGCAGCACCGAATTGGTTGTTTGGGGCCATCCGCTGATAGCCCGGCCGCGGGCATCCAGTATGTGCAGTTGCCGGTTGGCCGTGCCAACCACTACTTCGGCCACACCGTTGCGGGTTACATCCATCACTCTCAGTGGGGTGGTAATTTCTTCGCCCAGCAACATCGGGAAATTGGGCAAAATGGTTCCGGCCGCATTCCAGGCATACACCTTATTGCCGGCTGCCTGCAGGATGATGCTTTGATTGTTCCCGTACCAGTCGTATACCACAGGCGGGCCAATGGGCCGGTCGGTGGTGGTACTGGTTTGGAATACCACCGTGCCATCGGTGGCCAGGCCGATTATGGAACCGTTTTCGGTGGAAAAAATAATTTCTTGCCGCCCACTGTTGTTGATATCGGACGTGGCCGGCTGTCCGGTAAGGGTAGCACCAGCAAGGGGATAGAGCCAGCGTTCGAGGTAGGGTACCTCTTCGAGATCCCGCTGATAGGAGGTAAGGGTAAGCTCGCCCCGGTTACCACCGGTAGCACGTGTAGTTAGAACCAGCAGGTCCAGGTTGGATACAAGCGCATCCAGGTGATGCTGCGGAAAGAGCCAGGGTTGCAGGTATCCCACAAAGGGCCGTGCTTGTGCGTAGAGAAGCGAACTCAGATCGTCGGGTTGGGCCGACCGTACCATCATGTAATCATCGTTATAGAACATCGTACGCCGGTTTTGGCTATCGCTCACCACGCTTTCCGCCAATCCTTTCCGCTGGGCAAGAATAGCGGCGTCCCTGAAAATGGAGATATAAAAGCTATCCATTGGGTTCAGTTCGGAACCAAGCAGTTTGCCCAGCCACGAACTCTGTACCAGATAGGTGGTGCCGTCCTGAATCACGAGCTGATTGGCGGCGAGTTCGTTCAGTGCGTTGCGCAATCTGCCCGGTGCTTGCAAATGACGTACGTATATGTATTCGCTGATGCTTTCGGCGCCCGATGCCGCAAATGCGGCAAAGGCGATTTCCGGTGCCAAAGCCTCAGCTATATCCTGAAATTGGCGGGCATTATCAGCCAAATGGCGATCGAGATCGGTTTTGATCTGCCACTGCTCAGGCGCTACGGTGCGGGGGGGAATCCGTAAAATCGAGAATGCAGCACTGGTGAACGGGATGTAACGGTCCAGTACCGGCTCGGCCGGCGCCTGGGTAGCCCCGCGCAGCGCAACCGAGAGGGAATCGCTAAAGGTAAAGGTACCTGAATATTGCCATTGCCAGTCATCGCCCGATTCGTTGCCATGGCGAAGCCGCAGTACGGCCGGCTGCCCGCCCGAAAATGCATCGATGAGACTGGGCCGAAAAGTTACCCGTGCGATCTGCTGCACCCACCGATCGAGTGAAGAGATGTTTACAATCAGCGATCCGGGAATAAATCCCTCCTGTGGTTCGCGAATGGCAGAGCGCCTGCCTAAAGCCGTGAGCAAGTGGCTTTCGATGCCCAGACTCGATTCGGAAATCAGCAGCCAATCGCCGATGGTGGTTGCAAAAAGTGTGCGGCTGCCTGTAAAAAGCTTATGAATGGTGCGACCTTCGAACCGGTAGCGATTTTGCTCGAACGGCTGCTGATACGGAGCGGCAAGCTCGGTTACAGAAACAGATCCACTCTGCAAAATCCACACGGGCTGCCACTGGTTCGACAGGTCGGGGTAAAACACCATCGCCTCCAATGCTCCGCTAAATTCTCGCAGCTCCTCCACACTATTCACAAGTTGGAGGGCCGATGGCGTCGCATCGTCCAAAATGTTCATATACTCGGCCTCGAGCAGCCCGTTCATGGTTTGCCCTTGCCCGGGCACAAGAATATAGGGTACCTCATCGGGCACCATGCTGCTCCAGTGCGATGGCGCCGGTGTTGCAGAGCACCCGCCAATGACAAGAGCTGCGATAACCAAAAGAGTGGAAGCGAGTGACGAAAAGGGGTTTTTATGCACGAACAGGTAATATGTTGGTTGGTTATCGGTTGTTAGCATTGTATTATGAAACAACCTCTGTTTTGTTCCGATACCCGAAGTGGTAAAAGGTAAAAACTTTTTGGCTAATGAGCTTTTTGAATCCTCTATTCCTTATTGCCCTGCTTTCGGTGGCCATTCCGCTGGTCATCTACCTGTTTAATGTGCGTAATCCAAAGCGGGTGGCGTTTTCTACGCTGGCTTTTTTTGATTCGATCAAGAACAGTTCGTTGCGCCGCATCAAAATAAAACAGTGGCTGCTACTCGCCTTGCGCATGCTGGCTGTGCTGATGCTGGTTCTGGCGCTGGCACAACCGTTCATCCCGGGCGAAGACGGAACCTACCGTGACGGGGAGCCGACAGCCGTAGCCATATTGATCGACAACAGCCCCGGCATGGCACAGGTTGATCGCGGAGGCCCGTACATCGAGCAGGCAAAGGCAGCTGCACTTACAGTGTTGGATACCGTGGCAGAAAATGCACAGGTGATGGTGGATAAAACCAACGGACGTTCGCTGCAGTTGCCGTTTATGTCGGCCGCCGCCGTTCGTAGTCAAATTCAATCGCTCGAAACGGAAAACCGCGGAAGCTATATGGGGCAACGCATCTCTTCGGCTATTGGGGAACTGAAACGAGCCGCTGAACCAAATAAAATCTTGTATGTGTTTAGTGACATGAGTGAAGCTCAGTTTCGCACGATGGAGGAGATGTCGTTTCAGGATGAAGCTTCTGTGCACCTCCGGTTTGTGAAAATCGGGGAGGCGTCTCCGTCCAATGTCGGGTTCGACGGCGTAGAGATATCGGTGGACGGGGAGGATATTCTGCTGCGCGCGTCGGTACGTAATTTTGGGGCGCAGACAGCTGCTAACCAATTTATCAGTCTCGAGATGGCCGGCGAGCTGCTGTTGCAGCAGCCCTACAGCATTCCCGCCGGCGAGGCAGAGACGTTTCTCTTTACTGTGCCGCGCTCGGACGAACGTTACATGGGCGTCGAGCTTGTTTTAGAGGGGGATGAGCACTCGTTCGATAATCGTTTTTATGCGGCCATTTCGCTTCCCGAACAGAAGCGGGTACTGGTGGTTCGGGGTGACGATTCGTCCGATCGCGGCTTTCGCTCGTACCTGCGTCCGCTGTTGGATGCCGCTACCGCCGATAACCGCTCTTTTGAAGTGGATTACCGCACCCTTTCGTCTCTGTCGCCAAATGAACTTTTGGCATATGATGCGGTGGTTCTGGACGGCGTGCGATCGCTGCCCGACTTTTTGATACAGCCATTGATTAACCACGTTCAGGAGAACGGGGCCGGTCTGCTGTTGCTCCCTTCCGCTGATGGAACCATCGCCTCGTACAACCGGCTTCTGGGCTCAGGCAATGCCGGCCGGTACCGAAATGTGCGCGGCAGCTACGGTTCGTTTCAGGCTATCGACCGGCTCGCTCCGCCCCGGGAAGGCCACCCAATTCTGGATGCGGTATTTGACCGCCGCGAGGATGAAGAGATTCGGGTAAATGCCCCAGAGCTTTTTTACTACCTGCAGATGGAAAGTGGTGACGGACGCAATACGGTGCCGATCCTGTTTACCGCAACCGGCTCCCCGGTGTTGATCGAAACACAGGTGGGGAACGGCACGCTTATTTACTCTGCTATTGGTGCCGACCCGGGCTGGTCCAACTTTCCGGTAAAACCGATTTTTGCCCCCATCTTTTTCCGTACGGTCAACTATCTTGTAGGCGGGCGGGATGTATCTCTGCGTTCGCAACCGTTGGGAACACCGTTTCAGGTGCAGGTATCAACATCGTCGCCCGGTGAAATCGAACTGGAGGTTGATGGTGAATCGATTCTGCCCGAGGTGCGCCAAACGTTTTCCGGGCTGGATGTGTCCTACGCCGGAGAAGAGTGGGGGCCGGGCTGGGTATTTTTAAAGGAAAATGATCAAAAAGATCTGTATGCTGTTAATGCAGATGCAATGGAATCGACTTTGCGTGCGTTAGGGAAAAACGAAATTGACGATGTGTTGGCCGACTATTTTTCGAATGCAACGGTGCTTGAAGTGAATGCAGGTGGCGATAATTTCATTGAACAGATAGGAACAGCATCGTTCAGCAGAGATTTGTGGAATCTGTTTATACTGATCGCTTTTATACTGCTCATTGCAGAAACATTGGTTTCCAGGATTTTTAAAGCCGAATCGATACAATGAACATTTTATCTGAAATACACAGCTTTTTTGTATTGCTGCTTGCCATCTTTACCCTGGCTGCTACGTTTCTTGCAATCTATTCGATGAGTAATGTGATTCGGCTGCGAAATGTACGCATGCGCTGGCGAACCGGAAAAATGGCCGGTTTCCCATTGTTCTCAACCCTTTTTGTAGTGAGTGTTGCCGGTGTCACGGCGGTGGCGTACGATCAGGGCGCTCAACAATACGATACCATTCTGGCCTGCTATCTTTGGATGGGGGTTTGCTGGTTTGTATCGAGCTACACCACATCCAAATCGTATATTACCGATCACGGTATTGTAAAAAACATCAACGACACCTCGCAGACGGTAGCCTGGCATCAGATTTGCGATTATGTCGAAAAGCCGGAATCAAAAGGCTCGGTATTTGTGTTTATGTATCGCAAAGAGCAAACCTTTGATGAAAAGATTGCAGGGCTGTCGCGCATTGAGCTGTTCGTTCCGGACCGACACATCCAAAAGTTCGAAAAAATTGTATCGCTTAAAATCGGGAAATCAATGGCTCCTGCGGTCGGCTCTTCGTTCGATTTTAAAGCCATCGATTAACTTTTTCCAACACTCAAACATAATTGTAGTACTTGCTAAACGATCCTCAAAACACCATAAACGATCTCGAAAAGGCAATTCTTGTAGGTATATACGGCCCCGAAACCCCTCGCTGGCTGGCGCAGGAATACATCGATGAGCTGGCCATGCTTGCCGATACCGCCGGGGCCAATGTTGTAGAAACCACTCTTCAAAACCGCACGTATCCCGACCCCGCAAGTTACGTGGGAACCGGAAAGTTGCGTCAGATTAGCAGCCGTGCTTCGGAACTGCACGCCGACCTGCTGATTATTGATGATGACTTAAGCCCCACTCAAATACGCAACATCGAAAAAGAGAGTGGTGTAAAAGTGCTCGATCGCAGCGGGTTAATCCTCGATATTTTTGCGTCGCGGGCTAAAACCTCATCTGCCAAAACGCAGGTAGAGCTGGCGCAGCTTCAGTATTTATTGCCGCGCCTCACCCGTTTCTGGACACACCTTTCGCGGCAAAAAGGGGGTATCGGCACCAAAGGGCCCGGCGAAACGCAGATTGAAACCGACCGCCGCCTGATTGGCAACCGAATTGCGGTGCTCAAAGAGAAGCTGGAAAAGCTGGATCGCCAGCGTACAACCCAGCGGAAAGGGCGAAGCGGCATGGTACGTGTGGCGCTGGTAGGATACACCAACGCCGGCAAATCGACATTGATGAACGCGCTAACCGATACCAACGTGCTTGCTGAGGATCGCCTGTTTGCCACACTCGATTCAACCGTTCGCAAGCTGGAGCTGGAAAATCATGAGGTGCTGCTATCCGATACCGTTGGATTTATTCGCAAACTGCCGCACCATTTGATTGAGAGTTTTAAGTCGACCCTGGACGAAGTTCGGGAATCGGACCTGCTGCTCCACGTGGTGGATGCCTCATCCAAAATGGTGGATGATTATATTGAGATAGTGGAAAAAACGCTGGAAGAACTGGGCGTTAAAGATCACAAAACCATAAAAGTCTTTAACAAAATTGACCGGCTGGAACCCGCCCGGCTGATGGAACTAAAGAAAATTTACCCGGCCGCGCGTTTTGTGTCGGCGGTGCGAAGTATCGGTTTGGATAAGCTGCAGGCCGATATTGAGAAATTGATTGAGGAAGATTACGTCCCTTTTTCTTACACTATACCCGTTACCCATTACAAGGCAGCAGCCTATTTGCATGAAAATGGCATTGTAGACAACGAATATTTTGAAGAAGAAAACGTTATCATCACAGGTAGCATCACCAAAGAGGACAACAAACGCTTTCGGTCGATACTGAACAACATTGAGACCCCAATTGCAGAATCGTGATTGCCAATAAACTGTTAAATACCAGCTTTTCGCCACTTACCACGTCAGACAGCGTGTCGGCGGCGCTTTCCAAAATGGAGGCGTGGCATACCTCGAATATCTCGGTGCTCGATCCCATTACGCGCACAGTGGTTGGGCAGGTTACCTTTGATCTGTTACAGAATTTGCCGGATGAGACCATGACTCTTGGCTCACTGGAACTGAAAACGCCGGTGTATACCTACACCAATCGACACGTTTTTGAGGTTGCCCGTCAGATGCTCTTTAACGATGTTCGTTTTTTGACCGTGGTTGACGAAAACGAGCAGTTTTCCGGCATCATAGAAAAAAAGCACGTGCTGGAAGGGCTCTCCACTATGTTGAATATTGAAAGCCGGGGTTCGGTTATTACGGTAATGATGAGCCGTCCCGACTTTACTCTCTCGGAACTGGTACACCTCATTGAACAGGAAGAGGCGAAAATTTTAGGCCTTACCGTATCGTACGAAAAGGAGGATGCTGATTTGCTGCAGATCTCGATCAAGCTAAACCTGGAGGATACCTCCGCAGTCGTTTCAGCTCTTACCCGCCATGGGTACACCACCACCACCGAGAACACGGAAGATCTTCTGCAGCTTGACTTTACCTCCCGTGCCGATGAATTGATGCGCTATTTTGATATTTGAAACAGCCGGAAATGAGACGAATGGCCTCGGGAACAATTCATCTGCGAATGGTATATTTTAACAGCACACAAACTGAATGGATGGTTGACTGATTCATGACCCTGACCCGGCTTCTTGCTCCACATTTTTCGCTTCTACTTATACTGCTCACCGGCACAGCTGCCCTGGCCCAACATGAGCCGCGGACAGGCAGCGATCCGCTGCAAGAGGGTATACACCTATTCGAGAATGGACTTTTCGCCGAAGCGGCAGTGCTTTTTAACCAACTGCAGCAACAAGACAGCGAGCTGGGAGTGGATGCACGAGAGCTCGCCGCTTTCTACTACGCGCGATCTGTTACCCGCATCGATTCTGTAAAAACGGAAGGTGCCGCTATTCGTTTTGCCAATCAATATCCCAACAGCCGGTTTGGCGCGCGCCTGTTGGAGGATGTTGCCCACATCTATCGTGAACGTGGCGATCTGGGGAAAGCGATCGAACTCAAAATTCTCGCACTCAACTATCCACAGAGCAACGCCGATAAAGCCGAGCTCACCTACCGGCTCGCCGAAACGGCACAAGCGGCCGGCGACCACGATATGGCGCGCCACTATTATCTGGAGGTATCCAACGAATTCCGCCGCTCGGGATGGTCGCCCAAGGCACTCTATGCACGTGGCCAGCTCTATCTGGATGATGAAGATTTTGAAGCGTCAGCCGCTGCATTCGAGCTCTTGAGGGAGCGCCACCCGTTTGACCCAATGACACGGCGTGTCGGTACCGCGCTGGGCGAGTCGTATTACAAGCAGCGCAACTATCATCAGGCCATTGCCGCTTTTGAAGATGCGATGCCTCTGCTGGACGAAGAAAACCGTCTCAAAGCAGTGTATTTGACTGCAGAGAGCTACAACGCACTAAATGACTTTCCGAATGCCATTCGATTCTATCGTATGTACCTGAATCGCTCCGACGACGAGGTACAGTCCCGAATCGCTCATTATGGACTTGGCTGGGTCTATCACAAACAGGAAATTTACCACTGGGCAGCCGATGCATTTCGTGAGGCGTCGTTTGGCACCGATGAGCTGGCTCGGAAAGCACTCTATTATACGGCCGTAAATCGAAAACTGGCCGGGCGCTACGAGCAGGCGTTAAGCGCATTCCGAGCCTTTGGGCAGCGCTTTCCCGAGCAGGGCGTTTTTTCGGAGCAGGCTCGTTTTGAATGGGCGGTTACCGCTTTTGAGGCCGGCTTTTACGGAGAGGCGGTGGATGCGATGCTGCCGTTGGCTCGTAATCGCGAGCAGCTCGAGAATCCCGGAGAGGTACTCACCTTTTTGGGAGAGGTTTACTTTGCCAATGGGGAGTACACCCGGGCACTGGAAACCTTTGAGATTGCTTCCGAACTGACCGATGTGAGCGAAGAGCTGAAACTGCAAGCGCAATTCCAGAAGGCATGGGTGCAGTACAGCAACCAGGCATTCGGGCCTGCACAGCAGGAGTTTGAACAGGTAAATAGTACCTACCCCAACACGGCCCTTGGCCGCGAAGCGTTGTTCTGGAGTGCTGATGCTCATTATCAGCTTCGCAACTATGGCCCGGCATCGCGGCAATTTTCCCGTTTTGTAACTGAAAACTCCAACCATGAGCTCACAGGCCCGGCCAAGTATGCGCTTGGGTGGGCGTACTTTATGATGGGAGATTTCGAAAATGCTACCGCCCCGCTCATCGATTTCCTGAATAACTACGAACCGCCGCAAATTGCTCTCTATCCGTTTGAAACGGACACACAGCTGCGCATAGCCGATGCGTTTTATGCACAGGGGAAATATGGCGATGCACTGGAATACTATAATCGTGCCATTGGCGCCGAACCGGGTGGCGATTATGCGATGTTTATGGTGGCGAACAGTTATTACCGAATGAACCGGAACTTTGAGGCGGTTACTAATTTTCGGCGCATGCTGCGAATCTATCCGTTTAGCCGGCTGCGCGAACAGGCGCAGTATAACGTCGCTTACATCTACCTCAATACAGGAAACTACGATCAATCGGTGGAGGAGTTTAATACCGTGATCGAGCGGTTCCCTGGAACGGAGTGGGCTGCCCGTTCACAGTACAATATCGGCGATGCTTTTTACAACGCCGGTGATTTTGAGCGGGCGATCGAGGAGTACAGGACGGTGCTCCAGCGTTATCCGCGAAGCGAATATATCATCGAGGCAATAAATGGCATCCAGTTCGCACAGCTCTCGGGAGGGATGGGTGATGAAAGTACCCGGGTTCTGGAAGAGTTTCTGGATGATAATCCCACCTCCATTACGGCCGACCGGCTTCGGTTTCGCCAGGCCGAAAATCTACTTCAGTCCGGCGACTACTCAGCAGCCGTGGCAGAATTCAGCCAATACCTGCGCATCACCAACAACGAGAATATGATGCCGGAAGCCTACTTTAATATGGCCGATGCACATCAGCGAATGAATGATGATGAGGCGGCTGCTCAGGCATATGAAACCATTATAAGTGACTTTCCAGAGTCGGACCGTGTGGCACCCTCGCTTGCAGAACTGGGCCGCATCCGGATCGATCAGCAGCGCTATGAAGAGGCGAGGGAGACCTATCAGCAGCTGGCTGAACACGATTCACGGTTTGCACAGGAGGCATTTTTAGGGTTGGGCAATGCCGAGCTCGGACTTGGCAACAGACAGCAGGCGCGTCAACATTTTGAAGGGGTACTCTCTATAAACAGCAACAACGATGCTGCCCGGAATGGACTTGGGAAGATTTTGAAAGAGGATGGCCGCATGGATGAGGCACGGCGTTTGTTCCGCCTCGTATCCGAAAATAACATGACGGCTGTGGGTGCCGAAGCACAATATTTGATCGGGCTTACCTACATGGAAACCGGAGATCGTGAGTCGGCTCTTGAAGAGCTGGGCCGCGTGCGTGTGCTCTATGAGGCGTACGATGAATGGGTATCTCTGGCACAGTTTAAAACCGCAGAAATATACATTCGCGAAGGCCGTCGGGGCGATGCACTCTCTCTGCTGCAATCCATAGTGGATACCTATCCCGGAACGCCCGGTGCCGCGCAAGCGCGTCAGCTTCTGGAACGCAATTAATATGGACAAAACCGTACAGCCCGCATCGTCGCTGCAGGGCGAGATTACCCTGCCACCCGATAAATCCATTTCTCATCGCGCAGCCCTGTTTGCGGCCTTGGCCGATGGAGAGAGCCGGATCAAAAATTACTCCCCGGCAGCTGATCCTCAGAGTACCCTGTCTTGTTTGCAACAACTGGGTGTGCCGGTTACTCTCTCCGGAGATCAAGTCACAATTCAAGGAGTGGGACGAGATGGACTTAGCAGGCCGGACAAACCGCTCGATTGCGGTAATTCCGGCACAACAATGCGTTTACTCAGTGGCATCGTGGCCGGTGCGGGAGTACCGTGCAGCCTGGTGGGCGATGACTCTCTTTCTTCACGTACCATGAAGCGAATCATCGACCCGCTTCGGTCGATGGGGGCTGTTATGGAGGGGTCGGCCGACGGTGGATCATTCGCGCCGCTTCATATTCAGCCTCATCACGGTATTCAGGGAATCCGTTTTCCGCTGCCAATTGCCAGCGCGCAGCTAAAGTCGTGTGTGCTTTTGGCGGGGCTTTTCGGTGAGGAGCCCACCGATGTGATTGAGTCGGTGCCCAGCCGGGATCACACTGAACGATTACTCGACCTGGAATCGGAGCCGTTCGGTTCCGGTAAGTTAATCAGAAGCAGCCGGCATGATCTACTTCCGGAGCAGAACTACTCCGTTCCGGCCGATTTTTCTGCAGCCGCGTTCTGGCTGGTTGCCGGGGCTATCCATTCAGATGCCTCCATCACTATGCCGGGTGTTGGAATCAATCCGAGCCGAATCGGTGCCCTACATATCCTGAAAGAGATGGGCGCATCCATAACCCTGTCGGGTGAAGCGATGGAGGGACGCGAGCCCGTAGCCGAACTGACCGTCGGAAGCTCTGCCCTTCAACCGATCGAAATCGACCCTGCACTCATTCCCAACTGTATCGATGAGCTGCCGGTTTTGATGGTGGCCATGTGTTTTGCAAACGGCACTTCGGTGATACGTGGGGCGGAAGAACTTCGTCACAAAGAGACAGATCGCCTGTCGGCTATGTTTGATATTTTACAAGCTGCCGGCGCAACCGCAACGCTGAAGGATGACGGGATTGCTATTACCGGACGCCCCGATTTTAAACCATCGCCGGCGGCATTTACAACTTACCATGATCATAGAATGGCGATGGCGGCGGCTGTGCTTTCACTTCGATCTGGGGGCACGTGTACCATTCGCGATGCAGAATGTACAGCGATTTCGTATCCCGGTTTTTGGAATGACCTGAGTGCGCTTTCGGCGTAGAGTACGTGCACCCGGAGCTGGATAATGTGCCAGGCAATCTGTTGCTGATTCGGCCTGCTTCAGCCAACGCGCCGGCATGGCCTCCTTTCTGATGCCGGCTTGATCACTTCTATATCTATTTAAAACAGGCAACGCTCCCCCCGTCAAACTGTCAACGCTTGCGACGAACAAACACATCTATGTCAATACGTCAGTGAGCGTGTATGCATTTTCTGTTTGGCACTGTGATTGCAGAATAAGAGAATAAACATAAACCGATGCCAATGAGCCAATTTCAAATCGATATAGAAAAGCAGCTTTCACAGCTGGGTAAAGATATTCAGCAGTTTGTGGAGCGAATGACGACGGCACCACAAGAAGGTGATTTTAAACCCGATTGCGATATCGCCGAAAGTGAGACCTCATTTAAAATTTGGGTTGACCTTCCCGGACTCTCGAAAAAAGAGGTTCATGTTTCATTGAACGGGCTTGTGCTTACCGTTGAAGGCGAACGAGAGTTGACACTGGAAGATGGGGATGAATTAAAGCGTGAAGAGCGCAAGCAGGGCCGGTTTGTCCGATCCTTTGCTGTGCCCGCATCCATTGAGGCCGACAGTGTAAAAGCTCGGTTTAAAAATGGCGTACTGGCAATAGAAATTGATAAAAAAGCGGATCGTGCTTCGGATGGGAGCTCGATTCCGATTCAGTAATAAACATTTATAAAGTAAAACAAACAGAATACGATTATGGGTAAGATTATAGGTATAGACTTAGGAACAACCAACTCCTGCGTAGCCGTGATGGAAGGTGGCGAGCCGGTTGTCATTCAAAATTCAGAAGGTGGCCGAACCACTCCATCGGTTGTTGCTTTCTCCAAAGATGGCGAGCGGTTGGTAGGGGCTCCCGCTAAACGTCAAGCCATTACCAATCCCGGAAAAACCATCTCTTCCATCAAGCGATTTATGGGACGGATGCACGGCGAGGTTGGCGAAGAGAGTAAGCAGGCATCCTACAAGGTTGTAAAAGGCGATGATGGCACTGCCCGTGTAGAGATTGACGATCGCAAATATGCACCGCAAGAGATATCTGCGATGGTGCTTCAGAAAATGAAGCAGACAGCCGAAGAGTATCTGGGCGAAAAAGTAACCGAAGCAGTTGTTACGGTTCCCGCATACTTTAACGATGCGCAGCGAAAAGCCACACAGGAAGCGGGCAAAATTGCCGGACTGGACATCAAGCGTATCATCAATGAGCCGACGGCAGCATCGCTTGCATACGGCCTCGATAAAAAAGAAACCGATCAAACCGTTGTGGTCTATGACCTTGGCGGGGGTACATTCGACGTTTCCATTCTTGAACTCGGTGATGGGGTATTCGAAGTAAAATCAACCAGCGGCGACACCCACCTGGGCGGTGATGATTTCGACCAGCGACTGATCGATCACCTTGCCGATGAGTTTAAAAAAGATGAGGGAATTGACCTGCGCAACGATCCGATGGCGATGCAGCGATTGAAAGATGCCGCAGAGAAAGCGAAGATCGAATTGTCCAGTTCACAAAAAACCAACGTGAACCTTCCGTTCATCACAGCTACCGACTCCGGTCCAAAACACCTGAATATAGATATTACACGGGCCAAGTTTGAGCAGCTGGTTGATGATCTCGTGAAAAAAACGATCACTCCCTGTGAAAACGCACTGAAAGATGCCGGAATGAGCAAAGGCGATGTGGACCAGGTTATTCTGGTTGGCGGCTCTACCCGGATACCGAAAATTCAGGAAGTGGTAAAAGAGTTTTTCGGTAAAGACCCGAGCAAAGGGGTAAATCCCGATGAGGTGGTTGCGGTTGGTGCGG
Organism: Balneolaceae bacterium; assembly: GCA_047921075.1. GTDB lineage: Bacteria > Bacteroidota > Rhodothermia > Balneolales > Balneolaceae > JBLRWS01. The sequence continues at coordinate 28,852 of JBLRWS010000031.1, forward strand.
CCATCCAGGGTGGTGTGCTTGCCGGCGATGTGGATGATGTGGTGCTGCTGGATGTAACACCGCTGACACTGGGAATTGAAACCCTTGGCGGCGTAATGACCAAGTTGATTGAGTCGAATACCACCATCCCAACAAGCAAAAAAGAGACCTTCTCTACCGCTGCCGACAGCCAGAGCAGTGTCGAAATTCATATTCTGCAAGGCGAACGCGCCAAAGCGCAGGATAACCGAACACTCGGTCGTTTCCACCTTGATGGAATACCGCCGGCTCCACGAGGCGTTCCGCAAATTGAAGTGACGTTCGACCTTGACGCGAATGGCGTGTTGAGTGTCAGCGCCAAAGATAAAGGCACCGGTAAAGAGCAAAGCATTCGCATCGAATCATCGTCCGGGCTCAGTGAATCAGAGATCGAGAAAATGCGGCAATCGGCCGAAGAGCACGCCGAAGAGGACAAGAAAATCCGCGAGCGTGTAGAAACGCTAAACAAAGCAGACTCCTTGCTTTTCTCAACCAAGAAGCAGCTCGAAGAGCACGCCGATAAAATTTCGGAGGGCAACAAAGAGAACATCCAAACGGCCTTGGATAAGCTCGAAGAACTGCACAAAGAAGAGAAAGTAGACGAGATTGATGCCGCCATTGAAGAGCTGAATCAGGCTTGGAGTGCAGCATCGCAGGAGATCTACCAGGCAGCAAGTGAAGAACAAGCAGCAGGCGCAGAGGCGCAGGCTGAAGGCGCAGAAGCTTCTGCCGAACAGGAAAACGACGATGCCGTTGATGCCGACTTCGAAGTGGTAGATGACGAAGACGAGAAGAAGTAGTTGTCAGTCTTGAGATATGAGACTTGAGGAAAAAGCCTCCCGCAGGGGAGGCTTTTTCTGTTTTCAGGAAGGGAGCTCCACGCGTAATTCTGAGGTACTGCAGAACCTGCAGACCCCCACTCAATTTCGTATCTTCAAACCATGATCATTTTAGGAATAGAATCATCCTGCGACGAAACCTCGGCGGCGGTGC
>JBLRWS010000032.1:0-29661 GCA_047921075.1 Balneolaceae bacterium
GAACCATCACCCAAAAAAACTCAGCTAAAACCACTATTTTAAGCGCAATCATCAGCCACACCATTGTATCATGAAAAGAACGTCACTACTGAACCTCATTTTTGTTGGGATCCTGCTGGCAACAAGCAGCTGCACAGCGCCTGAGCCGCCGTCTAAAGTTCTTCTGATCTCCTTCGATGGATTCATCAACGAATATGTGGAGCGCAACCCTACTCCCAACTTCGATCGGTTTATTGCCGATGGGGTACAGGCGGAGTACTTGATTCCGGTGTTTCCGACCAAAACGTTTCCCAACCACTACTCGACCGTAACGGGCCTCCATCCCGAAAATCATGGTATTATTACCAACAGTTTTTATGATGATCGTCTCGAGGCGCGATTTAGCTACGGCCCACAGGGCACGCCCAACGACGAGCGCTGGTGGGGCGGCGAGCCGATCTGGACCACAGTTGAAAAGCAGGGGTTGACGGCATCCACCTTTTTTTGGCCCGGGTCGGAAGCCTCTATCAACGGGGTGTTACCTACCCGCTGGATGGACTACGACGGTTCGGTTCCGAATGAAGCAAGGGTAGATTCGGTACTGGCGTGGCTCGATCCGCAGGGGCCGGTACAGGCCGACTTTGCCACGCTCTACTTCAGTGATGTAGACAGCCGCGGCCACTCTTACGGACCCAACTCCCCGGAGGTGGATGAAGCGGTCATCGAGATGGATCACCTGCTGGGTATGCTGATGGATGGGCTGGAAGAGATAGGCCTGCTGAATGAGGTTCATATTCTTATCACGTCCGATCACGGCATGGCCGAGCTATCGCACGATAAAGTGATCTTTCTGGATGATATCATCGACCTGGACGATGTGGATGTGATCGACTGGACGCCCGTGGCGATGCTGCAGCCGAAAGAGGGGAGAACGGAAACCCTGTATGCTCAGTTGAAAGAAGCCGAAGAGAACTATCGCGTATTTATGCGCGATGATCTTCCCGACCACTATCGCTTTAGCAACCATTACCGCATTCCCGATATCCTGATGATTGCCGACATCTCCTGGACCATTACCAGCCGGCCGTTCTATGAAGATCGGGGGTTGATTGCAGCTACTCACGGGTACGATCATATGGAAGAGAAAATGCGTACTTTTTTTGCGGCAAACGGCCCCCGGTTTCGATCCGGTGAAACGGCAGAGGCGTTTCAATTGGTTCATCTGTATGAGCTGATGGCACACCTCCTGGGCGTAGAGCCGGCCCCAAATGACGGCGATTTTGAGGCAGTGCGGCCGCTTTTGCAGTAGATTGGCGATATTTTAGTTTGCATCTAAGGTTGCAAGCGAATAACATTCCGAATTGAAAAAGAAAACACTAAAAATAAACGTGCTTCATGGCATACGTAGTAACCGAACCTTGTATTAATTGTAAATACACAAACTGTGCGGCTGTTTGTCCCGTTGATGCCTTTCGGGAAGGCCCTAACTTTTTGACCATCGACCCGCTGGAGTGCATCGATTGCGATGCCTGCGTAAGCGAATGCCCCGTAGAGGCGATTTTCCCTGATGATGAAGTTCCCGAAAAATGGGAACACTACATTGAGCTGAATGAGCGCCTGGCCGAAAACTGGGAAGATCGTATCATCAACGAAACACAAGATGCGCTCCCCGATGCAGACGACTGGGCCGAAAAAGAAGACAAACTCGATGAATTGCAAGAGGAGTGGTAACCGGTTACCTCTCTTCGTATGGCAATAACAAACGCTATAACATCACTTCGCTGCGGGTCTAAAACACTGGACCTTTCTGTTCCCCGCGTGATGGGGATATTGAATGTGACACCCGATTCATTTTCTGACGGGGGTGCATTTCTCGATGAAGAAAAAGCGTTGATGCAGGCCGGCCGGATGATCGATGCCGGAGCTGCAATTATCGATATTGGAGGTGAAAGCACGCGCCCCGGCTCCGAGCCGGTATCTGCACAAGAGGAGCTCGGCCGAACGATTCCGGTTCTGAAAGAGGCCGTAACCCGATATCCCGATACCCTTTTTTCGATCGATACCACCAAATACGAGGTTGCGGCGCAGGCAATCGAAGCCGGCGCAGTGATCGTAAATGATGTGAGCGGTCTCCAAAAAGAGCCTCGATTTGCGGAACTGTGTGCAGCCACGGGCGCGGCCTATATCTGCATGCATTCGAAAGGAGAACCGAAAACGATGCAGCAACAGCCGCACTACAACGATGTGCTCGGTGAGGTTTACGCCTTTTTTGAAGAGGCACTGAACAAACTGCAAAGAGCGGGTGTGGCACATGTGATTCTCGATCCGGGTATCGGTTTTGGCAAAACACTCGAACATAACTTGCAGCTTATTGCGAATCTGCAGCATTTTGCTAAATTGAACCATCCGCTGTTGGTTGGAGCGTCGCGCAAGTCGATGATTGGGAGCGTGTTAAAAGGGCGTGCCCCGGAAGGACGCCTGGCAGGCACGCTGGCCGTTCATTACCACTGCCTGCAACAGGGTGCGAAACTATTGCGAGTACATGATGTAGAAGAAGCCGTAGATTCCGTAGCACTGTTTGCAGCGATTGATCGTCATTCGCGAGACACTAAAAAGAACCCCTAAGCCGGCTCGAATGCCCATTGCATTTTTAGAATTTGGATTTAAAGATCTTCTCGAGACGCTGATTATTGCAGCGGCGCTCTACTATTTGTACCGCTGGATACGGGGAACCTTTGCTATACAGGCGGCGGTGGGCCTTCTTTTCATCATCATACTCAATGTGGCGGTGAGCATTCTTGGTTTTACCACATTAAACTTTATGCTCCGCAGCCTGCTGGATGTGGGGGTGCTTGCCGTGTTTATCATTTTTCAGCCTGAAATCCGAAAACTGCTCTACAGCCTGGGGCAGAATACATCGTTCGATCGCTTTCTGGGCCGCACCGGTTCCGATTCGGTGATTGATGAGGTGGTTGATGCCGTCCGAAACATGGCGCATAGCAAAACCGGAGCCCTCATCGTATTTGCACGAAGCTCGTCTCTTCAGGATCTGGTAGATGTGGGCATCAAGCTCGATGCGAAAGTAAAGGCCGAGCTTCTCGAAACGATTTTTCAGAGGGATACACCCCTTCACGATGGGGCGGTGGTAATCCGCAATAACCGCATTGTGGCAGCGAGCTGCTATCTGCCGATCTCTCAGAATCAGAATATCTCATCCGTATTTGGTACCCGGCACCGGGCAGCGGTAGGGATCAGCGAAACGAATAATGTGTTTGTAATTATCGTGTCGGAAGAGACCGGCCGTATTTCGGTTGCGCAAAACGGAGATTTGACCAGCGGACTTACCATCCAAAAACTGCGCGCGGAGATGCAAAAAGCGTTAGGAGACGGTAATCAGGAAGATGTCGGTTTCAGTGCCGATAAGGCTGAGCTGGAGATGAACTAACTCCTGCAGAAGCCACGAAGCCTGCCCGCTATTGGTTGCTGATTCGATGGCGGATGATCTCCTCCAGAGAGACGTCGGCTCCGCGTTCCCGCTGCAGCTGTTCCACCAGAGAGATGCTCACATTCATCCGCTGCAAACGGATCAGTTGCTCCATCGGTACATTGGCATACCCCAAATCGTGCAGGCGGCTCGTATAGTTTGCGGTAACGCCTGCCCTGCGCATAGTGGCAAACTCTTCTATTGTAGGCTCGTATCCCAGTTCAAGCATCATCGCCATAAACGCGGTGCTGACATTGGCCTGCGCGAGCATCACCGCCTGATCGAGGGTGAGATCGTCGTACCCAAGGGCGCGAATGTTGGAGATGTAGGTAGCGGTGACCCCCTCACTGCGGAGGTTGCGGAGCTCGTCGTGGCTTAGGCCGGTATATCCCATATCGGTCATAAGCGTCCCCATGCGATCGAGCAGTGCGGTATTTGGAACCGATGTGGAGTTGAAGACGCTAAACGGAAAAACTGTGGAGAGGTTGGATGTTGCCCGCATAAGGAAAAAGCCAACAAGGACGATGGCCGCTACTTTTACGAACTGTCTGATTCGACTCTCTTTCTTTGGAGAGGGCCGCCCCGATGTTTGGAGCTCTCCCTTCTCCACCCGGTCGATATATGCATCCAGCGGGTCGCGGCGGGGTTGGCTGCGCTCCTCTTCGTAGGAGTGGTCGTATTGGGAGGCCATAAAGTGTGGATAAATAATTGGGCAAGTAGGGATGTCAGCTACACGCTGACCAAACAGCCAACAATACGGAAAGCGAGCACGGGAAGTTTCGATTTAATAAACGCTCAAGCCGGACACTCGCTGTTTTGCAACGAAGAATCCCAGCACCGTTGCTCTCCATCTATAACCAGATAGCCGGCCCCGCTTTCAAGATCGATAACGAATTGAACGGTTTCTTCATCCGGCCGCTCTACAAGCAGAGAAAACTCATTTTGCTGCTGTTCAATCTGAAATAGAAAACCGCTTTTGGAGCCATTGCCCTGGAGTGTAACCACCCGGCTTCCGTCATCGTTGAGTTCCCACGATAGGTCAAAGAGCGATGAGAGTGTGCCAAACCGGTTATCGGGATCGATCTCCGGCGTGAAGCCAAATCCGGACGTGGGGTCCATAACCTGAAAGGTGCTGGACTGTGGATTGTTGCGATCCGTGCCACGGAACAGGATAATTTCGCCAAGGCCGGGCAGTGGAATCCCGGCATCAAACCCGGTTTTCAGCGTCCACTCTATCTCGTTATTGCCCAGGAAGCGAGCCGTTGCGGTTTGGGATGCCGCGAGGTCTCCGGTAATTTGATCTTCCAGCTTCCATGTGAACTGATTGTCGGAGAAGCTGGGATCAACATTTTCCGATAGCTGCTGAAAAATTAAGCGTGGTGTAGAAGCCGCCCGCCCAAATGCAAAAAACACATTGTTTACCCGCTGAAAAGCGTCGTCGAAATGGGTTCCGGGGTTCGGCGATTCAGATCGACGTTCTTGAATTTGCTGTTGTTCATCAAGTGTGGATGCCGCTGATAACGAGGGGAATTCCGGAATATCGGGGATATCATCCGAAGAAACGGAATCGGAGCAGCTCACTGCAAAAAGCATGACTGCGATGAAGAGAGTGGAGAACGTTGTAATGCGCATCATAACAAACAGTTTTTTTAATGCCAGCAGGTAATATGGGAGAATCGATTAAAATTTTCCACTTTTTTTTCCTTTTAAATAGGTGTCTATCGCTTGTTCAGCCGCCTGATAGGGAGACTGCTCCCCATCGGCCACATCACGTTCCAGGCGCTCCAGCTCTTTTTGCACAGTTTCGGTATTGTAAAACGATTCAACCAGAGCCGCCCGCACGGTTTCGTGGAGCCAGTTTCGCTTTTGCTCACTTCGCCGGTCGTTAAACGAGCGATTTTCGCGTACCTGCGCAAGAAAATCGTCGATATCATCCATCAGCACATCCAGTCCGTTCGCCTCCAGCGCCGAGCAGAGCCGCACACGCGGTTTCCAGCCGGATGGTTTTTTGGGGAAAAGGGCCAGGGCGTTTTCATACTCTTTTTTGGCCTGCTTAGCCGCTTTCATGGTGCCTTCTTCGGCTTTGTTGATGGCGATCAGATCAGCCATCTCCATAATGCCCCGCTTCATTCCCTGCAGTTCATCACCGGCACCGGGCAGCATCAACAGCAGAAAGAGGTCCGTCATCTGGTGCACCGCAATTTCCGACTGTCCAACGCCCACCGTCTCGATGAAAATCAAATTATAACCGGCCGCCTCACAAAGCAGCATCGCTTCGCGTGTAGCCAGCGCCACGCCGCCAAGGGTTCCGGCAGCGGGCGAGGGGCGGATGTAGGCGTTCTCGAGGGAGGAGAGCTCGGCCATGCGGGTTTTATCTCCTAAAATGCTTCCTTTCGAGAGGGAACTGCTCGGATCGATCGTGAGCACCGCCAGCTTCTTTCCGGCGTTGACCATCCGTTTGCCCATCTCTTCGATAAAAGTGCTTTTCCCAACGCCGGGCACCCCGGTGATGCCGATACGCACAGAGTGTCCGGTATGCGGCAGCAGCCGGTTCAGCACTTGCCGGCCCAGCTTACGATGCTCAGCCCGCATGCTTTCCAGTAGGGTGATGGTTTTTGACAATGCCGCACGATCGCCGGCAAGGATGCCCTCTACATACTCATCCGCTGTTTTGAGTGCCTCTTTTTTGATCCGGTACGAAGGATTCACAGCCTCGTTCCGGTCAGCACCTTTGTTGATGGAGTGTGATGGTTTATCGGCTTTAGGCATGGGTGAATGGAGTATGGTTTGCAGGCTCCCCCGGTGAAGGGGATAGTTGCGAGTCATCGTTTACGTGATACCGGATATCCGGGGTGCCGTCATGCGGTTTCTTCATCCAGCAGAATGCGCAGAATCTTCTGCGCGGCTTCTGATATAACTGTACCCGGCCCGAAGACTGCGGCCACCCCTTTCTCATACAAAAAGGCGTAATCCTGATTGGGAATGACACCGCCGACAATCACCATGATGTCATCGCGGCCGAGCGCCCGGAGTTCGTCAATCACCTGAGGCACCAGTGTTTTGTGGCCGGCAGCCAGGCTGGATACTCCCAATATGTGTACATCGTTTTCTACGGCCTGCCGTGCGGCTTCCTTCGGTGTTTGAAACAGCGGGCCGATATCCACATCAAACCCGAGATCGGCAAAGCTCGTAGCAATGACTTTTGCCCCGCGATCGTGACCGTCCTGGCCCATCTTGGCAACAAGGATACGGGGCCGCCGCCCATTTCTGTCGGCAAATTCATTGGCCAGACGGCGCGTATCTTTAAAGGTTTGATCGGGTTCCATTTCAGATGAATATACACCGGAAATTGATTTAATGGTGGCTTTGTATCGGCCGAATACGGTTTCCATCGCCTGAGATATTTCGCCGAGAGTGGCACGGTTCCGGGCAGCTTCTACCGCACAGGCCAGCAGATTTCCATCTCCGGTTCGGGCGATGTGTGTCAGCTTATCAAGCGACTCCTGAACGGCGGTGTCGTTGCGCATGGCTCGCAGTTCCTGCAGCCGCTCCAGCTGCGAACGGCGTACTTGCTCATTATCAATCTCTAAAATATCAATCGGTTCCTCTTTTGCCAATCGATAGTGATTGACCCCGATAATCCGTTCTACGCCACGGTCGATTCGTGCCTGTTTGCGAGCCGCGGCCTCTTCAATCCGCATTTTGGGCAATCCCGATTCAATGGCTTTGGCCATGCCGCCAAGCTCTTCCACTTCGTTGATGTGGGTACGGGCCCGGTTCACCAGTTCGTGCGTAAGCCGCTCCACATACCAGGAGCCTCCCCAGGGGTCTACGGCGTTGGTAATTCCGGTCTCCTCCTGCAGGTAAATTTGCGTGTTGCGGGCAATACGTGCCGAAAAATCGGTAGGCAGGGCAATGGCTTCATCCAGTGCGTTGGTGTGCAGCGATTGCGTATGGCCCAGCGCAGCCGCCAGCGCCTCCACAGTGGTACGGGCTACGTTATTGTAAGGATCTTGCTCGGTGAGACTATATCCGGAGGTTTGACTGTGTGCGCGCAACGACATCGACTTTGGATTGGACGGACCGAACGGTTTCATCATCTCGGCCCATAGCAATCGGCCGGCACGAAGTTTGGCAATCTCCATAAAATGGTTCATTCCAATTCCCCAAAAAAAGGAGATGCGCGGGGCAAACTCGTCCACATCCAGGCCCGCTTCCATACCGGTGCGAACGTATTCCAGTGCATCGGCCAGCGTGTAGGCCAGCTCGAGATCAGCCGGCGCACCCGCTTCGTGCATGTGGTAGCCGCTTACGCTGATGGAGTTGAAGCGGGGCATCTTATCGGATGTGTAGGCGAAAATATCGCCGATGATGCGCATGGAGGGCCCCGGAGGGTAGATGTACGTATTGCGCACCATAAACTCTTTGAGGATGTCGTTCTGAATGGTGCCTGTGAGTTTGCCGGCATCAACACCCTGCTCTTCCGCGGCAACAATATAGAACGCCATCACCGGAATGACCGCACCGTTCATGGTCATGGAAACCGACATCTCGTCGAGCGGAATCTGATCAAAAAGCCGCTTCATATCCTCTACCGAATCGATGGCTACACCTGCTTTTCCTACATCGCCGGCCACGCGTTCATGGTCGGAGTCGTACCCGCGGTGGGTGGCCAGATCAAAAGCGACGGATAACCCTTTTTGCCCGGCGGCCAAATTCCGGCGGTAAAACGCGTTCGACTCTTCGGCAGTAGAGAAGCCGGCGTACTGGCGGATGGTCCATGGACGAAGGGTGTACATCGAGGCGTACGGCCCGCGCAGAAAGGGCGGTATACCGGCTGCGTAATCGAGGTGAGAGCAGGGCTCCAGATCGCTGTGGCTATACCGCCGCTGTACGCTGATCGTTTCCGGTGTTTCCCATGCCGGGTGATCGGCAGGAGGGGAATCGGCCGACGGTACATCCGGGCCGGGTTTGTAGGAGATGGCAGAAAAGTCGGGTCGTGACATAGATCAACAGTTCAAAACGGTTAGATGGTAAACGTGCGGCTCAGGATTCATCAGTAGAGAGTTGTTCCAGCAGGTGATGAAAAAGCTCAATCATCGGGCATCCTTGATACATAAACGCATCGGCTTGCAGGGTGCTGCTCAGCCGCGCCGGATTACCGGCCACAATCAGCCCGCGGCCCTGTGGCAGCCGGGCAGAGATAGTCGGCACAAACGAGGGGTAGTCATCGTCAGCCCCGCAAAGAACATAGAAATCGGCCGGTTGTTCCGGTTTCCACCCGGCGGCCTCGTCAGCTGTTACATGATCGCTTTCATTGAAATGAAAACCGGCGCAGCCTAAAAAAGCGCGGGAGAACGTGGTGCGGATGGCACTCATCTTACGATCTCCAACCGGAATCAACATAACAGTTACCGGTTTGCCCCGGCGTGCTTCCAGCGCGGCAACCCGGGCTCGAATCTCTTCAAAGGGCTCAGCTGCCCGTTTGGGTGATAACGGCCGGATGGTTTCTCCGGAATCGTCGCCGGACGCTCGGGAACCTTTGGATATAGCCTCTTCCGCTGCCGGCTTTGCGGGTGCATGAGGTGACCGGTTGTTCGGTTCGGTGCCGGGCAGGGTCAGTTCCGAGTTGCTGTTGGGGTAGTGATTTACCCCGACAAGAGTCCAGCGCCGGGTGTTAACGGCATCCTGTTTTTCTTGCTGCTTTTGTAGAATCTCGTTCTGCAGCCAACCATCACGAACGCAGGCCGAAAACCCTCCGGCTTTTTCAATGCGCTGGAACAAGTGCCACGCTTTTTTCGCCAACTGATCGGTGAGAACCTCAACATAGTAAGCGCCATCTGCAGGATTTTGAACTCGGTGCAGATGCGATTCATCCCGTAAAATGTGGCTGATGTTTCGTGATATCCGCTCCGGAGCCTGCTCGGAATCTGTTTGCGAGAGCCCGAATGGAATGGGTTGTAATGTGTCGGCACCGCCGACGGCCGCTGCAGCCAGTTCGGTGGTTAGCCGCAGGTAATTGTTATGAGGGTCCAGGTGCGATTTGTTCCAGCGTGAAGAGGCCGCATGTAGCCGTGCAGGGAGGCCGGGCGGCAACCCAAATCCAACCATCAGCCGCTCCCACAAAAGGCGGGATGCACGGAAAAGAGCGATTCCCGGAAAATAAAACGAGCCGGGGGTCAGGCGGAGCGCCAGCTTGGTTGCCATCTGTTCTCGTTTATCCGGCGCGCAAAGAGCGATATACTCGGCCGAGAGAGCTATTGTCACGCCAAGTTGTTGCACGATCGACGCACCGCAATTGTAGTAAAAGGATCCATCCGCACAAACAACGTGTTGCAAATCGGAGTCAAGCAGGGAGTCTGTTTGTTGGTTCCGTTTCGCAGCAGAAGAGAGGTATCCATCACGCACATTCAGAGTCAGCGGGTCGTACAGTAGCTCGGTGTTTTGAATGAGCTCCGGACGGACGGATGCAAGCATATCGGTATAGGCCGGGTGAGAAAATGCCAGAGAGAGGCTCTCTATATCGGCGTGTTGCAGCAGGGTTTTTAGATCGTCCGGTGCTTGAATGGGAACACCCGAAGGGGGCGTTTGTGACGATGAGCTATCGATTTTTGTGCGCGTCTCGATAAACAGGATGTTCGTTCCTCCACGAATGGCACGCTCAACATGGGCGGCAGCATCAGAGAGATCGGGCTCGGAAATCTGTTCCATGAGTGTCCATGTACCGGGCGTCTTAACCGGTTCGGAGCGCTGCATATGCGGCAGAGAACGAAGGTCGTCCAATCGGTAAAACGGTAGCAGGTCAAAGTCTTCCAACGAGTGCCATGAAAGGAGTTCTTTATACTCTTTTCCGTTCAGGTCGTTCGCTAAAACCTGTTCCCATTCCTGAGTAGATACCGGTGGAAATGACATGGCCATGGATGATTAAGGTGCAAAACAGTGTAACGCATAAAGTAAAGGAATTTTCCCATAAATGAGGATGCGCTTTACGAGCAGGTGCCGATCTATTTGATGACCACTGTTTTGGCAAAAATGCAGTCGATTTATTAAAAAAGCGCTTTCAATTTGTTATATTTGGTTGATAAAAAATGAAAAAAGCTTCTCTATCTTAGACGTGTGAGCAGCGCGTAATACCAACGATTGAACGATTAAAAAAAAGAAGACATACGTATGTTATCTACCGAAATGAAAATACCCCCACTAACTACGCTTACCGAAGATGAACAGATGCTGAAAGAGGCGACAGCCGATTTTGCCGATACAGTGATCAGGCCAAAAACGCAGGAAATGGAAGAAGCTGCGAAGCTGGACCCCGATATTATCAAACAGTGTTTTGAGATGGGGCTGATGGGGATTGATATTCCGGAAGCGTATGGCGGCGCGGGCGGTACCTTCATGATGAGCATTGTAGCCATTGAGCAAATTTCGCGGGGAGATGCCTCGGTGGGTGTGTTTATGGATGTGCAGAATACGTTGGTCAATAACGCCTTTCAAAATTTTGGGTCTGAAGCGCTCAATGAGCGATATCTGCCGCAGTTGGCGAACGAAAAGGTAGGCGCCTATTGCCTGAGCGAAGCGGGGTCGGGAAGCGATGCGTTTGCACTGAAATGCGCGGCGAAAGAAGATGGTGATTCCTACATCCTGAACGGCACCAAATTATGGATTACCAACGCCAATGAGGCGGATATTTTTCTGGTATTCGCAAATGTAAACCCCGACGCCGGCTACAAAGGCATTACCGGTTTTGTGGTGGAGCGCGGAATGGACGGGTTCTCGGTGTCGAAAAAAGAGAACAAGCTCGGTATTCGCGCAAGCTCCACCTGCGAGATTTTGCTGGAAGATGTGCGCGTACCCAAAGAGAATATTTTGGGTGAGGTGGGCAGAGGGTATAAAGTGGCCATTGAGACGCTGAACGAAGGGCGTATCGGTATTGGCGCGCAGATGATCGGTATTGCGCAGGCGTCGCTGGATGCAGCTCTGGACTATACCCAGGAGCGCAAACAGTTCGGCAAAGCGATTTCCGACTTTCAGGGCGTACAGTTTCAGCTGGCGAGAATGGCCACCGAGCTGGAAATGGCCCGTTTGTTGGTCTATAACGCAGCCCGGATTAAAGAGGCCGGCCAGCCGTTTTTGAAAGAGGCCGCCATGGCCAAATATTACAGTGCGGAAGTGGCCGAGCGGCTCGCCTCAATGGCGATTGACCTGTATGGCGGATACGGGTACGTGAAAGAGTATCCGGTTGAGAAGTACTATCGCGATGCAAAAATTGGAAAAATCTACGAGGGTACGTCCAATATGCAGCTCCTTACCATCTCAAAAATTCTGTTGCAAGGTTCGTAGCTGATCGTCCTGAGCGTAAAAAAAGAGTGTCGAACGGCACTCTTTTTTTTTACAACCTATTTCGATGTGTAATCGTCAACGCTGAACTCTTTATTATCTTTTTGTTAAGAACGGGAACGATTGGGAATCTGTTCTGCTTTTAAGTGATTGACGTAAAATCCGGCAAATTATTATTTACTATGAATTTGAACGAACTCATCGACAAACACGCAAAAGACGAAAAATCTGCAGAAGCACTGAAACAGGCATTTCTGGAGCTGAATGAAGCGAAAGAGAGAGCAGAGCAGCACCTGGATCTGTTGGAGCGGGCCATTCGCAGTGATTACGATTCTATTTTAATCACCGAACTGAGCATTGAGAAGCCGGGCCCAAAAATTGTGTATGTCAATGATGGATTTACCAAAATGACCGGATACACCCGGGAGGAGGCGATTGGCCAAACCCCACGAATGCTGCAGGGCGAGAAAACCGACCGCGCGGTTCTCGATAAACTGAAAAAACGACTGAAAGAAGGGCAGGCGTTCTTCGGGCATACGGTGAACTATCGCAAAGATGGAACCGAGTTTATCAACCAATGGGATATCCATCCGCTTACCAATGCAGATGGCGAGATCACTCACTGGGTGTCGTATCAACACGACATCACCGAGCGTAAACGTTCGGAGCAGAAGCTGGTTGATATACAGGTAGAGTTTGACAAGCTCCAGGAAGAGTCGAAGAAAACGTTGATAGACGTTGATGAACAAGGCAACGTGGTTACGTCCAATAAAGCCTTTCGCGACTTGGTAGGCTACAATGACGAGGAGTTGAAACAGTTTAAAGTGTGGGAAATTCTGGATGAGGAATACATTGAATCGTTTCGCCACAAGTTTGACTCCTTTAAGCCGAGTGATTTTGATGGTCAGGCATATAAACTGGAGCTGAAAAACAAACATGGAAAAACCCTCGAAGTGGAGGCGAAGTCGCGTCTTCTTTCTTCAAACGGGCAAAAAATTGTGCGCATTTCATTCCAGAATAAATCACTCCAAAAGCGCATTATGAGCGTGCTGTCGAACCGAAATAAGAATTTTGATGCCGTATTTGGCCAAAAAGCAGAGTTCAGTTACAAATTGGTGAAAAACCCGGACGGCAATTTTCAGTTCAACTATCTCTCCGAGAATTTTGCCGAAATTACGGGGCTCACATCCAATGAAGCTTCGGGGATGAGATTGGAAGAGTTTATTCATGAAAAGGATATTTCGCTCTTTAAGTCGCACATTCAAACGGTGTTTGAAGGAAGGCCAAACACCGAACAGTTTCGCATTCGAAACAAAGAAGGCGGCTACACAGAGGTGATTGATTACGCCAAACCCGATTGGGATGCCGACCGATCCACCGTAGTTGCCGTGAAGGGCGCTACCTCCACCGAAATATCATCCGAGATGAAATCGGAGAAGTAAGCCGTTGGTTCAAAAGCTGTGCCTAAATTCGTATCTTGCTGCTTCGTATGTTTTGAATAAATTGACGCAGGCAGTATCCAGATTATGACCATCCAGGAAAAAGAAGAGCGAATTATTCGCGAATTTCAGGTTCTCTCCGATTGGCAGGAGCGGTACAAGCACATCATAAAGTTGGGACAAAAACTCCCTCCGCTCGACGATGAACACAAAATTGATGACAATTTAGTGCGTGGGTGTCAATCGCAGGTATGGCTGGTAACGGAGTTGGATGAAGGGCGCATCATCTTTCGCGCCGATAGCGATGCCGCCATTACAAAGGGGCTGGTTGCCTTAATGGTGCGGTTCTACTCCGGCGAAACGCCCGACAGTATTCTTGCGACATCCCCATCGTTTATCCAGAAAATTGGAATGGAGCAGCACTTGTCGCCTACCCGTTCCAACGGCCTGGCGTCGATGGTGAAGCAGATGAAAATTTACGCCATGGCGTACAGAAGCAAACTCTCGGCAGGAGTGGATCAGAGATGATTTATCTGGACCATGCCGCTACCACGCCCATGAGCCGCAAGGCGATAGCAACCTACCGCCATGTTGCCGAGTTGTACTATGGGAATGCCAGCAGCTTGCATGAGGCGGGCACCGAAGCGTCGCGCATTTTGGAGGGCTCACGTGCGGCCATCGCATCTATTCTTGGTGTTTCTGAAAAGGGGCTTTACATAACCGGCAGCGGCAGCGAAGCGTCGTTTTTGATTTTGGCCTCTGTGGCCAAACAGCGAAAGCCGCAAGGGCGGCATGTGATCATCTCGGCAGTGGAGCACAGCAGTGTCCTAAACGCCGGGCAGTGGCTGGCTGAACAGGGTTTTGAGGTGACCGAACTCGGAGTAAATGAGCACGGCCTCATCACCAAAGAAGCTCTTGAACGTGCACTGCGGCCCGATACGATTCTTTGCTCCATACAGCACGCTAACTCCGAAACCGGAGTGATGCAGGATCTGGAAACACTTGGCGCGCTGCTTTCGGAGCGATCTGTTTTTTTCCACAGTGATTGTGTGCAGACTTTTTGCAAAGTGCCGGTACAGCCCGATTTGTGGAAACTTGATGCCCTCACCGTTTCGGCCCATAAAATTGGCGGCCCCAAAGGCGTTGGTGCCGCCTGGATTCGTCCGTCCAAACAGTGGACTCCCTTTATCCCCGGCACTACCCACGAGCGCCGGTTCCGGCCCGGAACGGTAGATGTACCGGCCGCCGCGGCATTTGCAGCCGCCGCGAAGGAACGTTTTTCAGATCTGGATGCGAATGCTGCGCAGTGTTCCAGCCTGGCCGGGGTATTTAGCCTGGAGCTAAAAGAGCAGCTTGGCGAACAGGTGGTCGTTGTTGGGGAAAAGAGTCCCCGGCTTCCGCACATATTTGGGCTTAAACTACCCGCAATGGAAGGGCAGTATGCCATGCTCGAATGCAGCCAGCGGGGTGTCGGTATGTCAACCGGCAGTGCGTGCCGCGTAAATGAGCAGCAACCCTCGCCCACGATGCTGGCACTTGGCTATTCCGAACAAGATGCGATGCAGTTTGTGCGTTTATCGCTCGATGCTGACAACACCGAAGAGGAAATTCGAAAAGCTGTAAAAATATTGGCCGGCGTTATTGAAAAACACTCAAACATGATAACTTTGTAACGACAGCTTGTTACGATTCCAATTAATCTTATTAACGTATGAAAAATAAACCCGTTTTACTCGCCACAGGCATCGCTATTCTTTTAGTGGTTGGCTCACTGTTTTACTATGGAACCAATCAAAGCGAACCGGCAGCCGATCGCTCCGGCGAACCGCAGAAAGTATCCATCCTGAAATACAGCGACTATCAGTGCCCGACCTGCCGTGTATACGTACCCATTCAGCAGCAGCTGAAGGAAGAGTTTGGCGATCTGATTGAGATTGAATATCGTCACTTTCCGCTGGGTGGATTTCAGTATAGCCGGCTTGCTGCACACGTTTCTGAAGCTGCCCGCGAGCAGGGTAAATTCCGGGAGATGCACGATTTGATTTTCGAACATCAACAGCGATGGTCGCAGGGCGGTGCGGAGGAGATCTTTTTCGGATTCGCAGAGCAGCTTGGCCTCGATATGGAACAGTTCGCCGCTGATGTTGAATCGGAAGAGATTCAGCAACGGGTAGAGCGCCAGCGCCAGGAAGGCATGCGGCGTATGGTAAATGGCACGCCCACCTACTTTATCAACGGCCAGCGGCTGCAGCAGCTTCCCGGTTCCTACGAACAGTTTCGCTCTATTATTGAGCTTTACATGTATCGCTCCTAACACCGATGGTTTACGAATTTCTTGATCGATCCCCACGGTTTGATGAGTCTGTTTTTGTGGCTCCCAGCGCTGATATTATCGGCGATGTGATCATCGGCAGCGAAAGTTCGGTCTGGTTCAACACCACCATTCGCGGTGATGTAAATTGGATCAAAATCGGCGAACGCTCCAATGTGCAGGATAATACCTGCATTCATGTGATGAATGAGACCGGCCCAACAGTGATTGGGAACGAGGTCACCATTGGCCATAACGCCATGATACACGGCTGTACTATTCACGACCGGGTGCTGATCGGTATTCATGCCACGGTATTGGACGAGGCGGTGGTGGAATCGGACGTGATTGTTGCGGCGGGAACTCTGGTGCCTCCCGGCAAAGTGCTCGAATCGGGGTATATGTATATGGGCTCCCCCGCCAAAGCCGTGCGCAAGCTTACCGACAAAGAGATTGCCACCATTCCCGACTACGCAGCCAACTACGTAAAATACCAGCGCGCCTACCGCCGGATTGACACCTACAAAACCAATCCGTTTTACGACGTTTCAACCTCCCCGAAGTAGCGTGGGTGCGGCGGGCGTGCAATTCTAAATCGGTGCCCGTTTATGGCTGGAATCTATATTCACATACCATTTTGCAAACAGGCGTGCAGTTATTGCGATTTTTATTTTGTGACGCAACGCAAGCTCATTCCCGATTTCCATGCCGCACTTTTACGTGAAATTGAGGCGTATCGCGGCAGCCGCATGACCAGCGAACCGATCACCACCATCTACATTGGCGGGGGTACGCCCTCGCTTCTGAGCCCGGACCAACTCGAGAAGATCATGGCTGCGCTCGATTCGGTCTTCAATCTACAGCCGGAGGAGGTTACACTGGAGATGAATCCCGATGATGTGCATGTGGATTATTTACGGGGTGTACGCAATGCGGGCATCACCCGGGCCAGTATGGGAATCCAGTCGTTCGATGAGCTGTTGCTTGGTTTTATGCATCGGGCACATACCGCCGCCGAAGCCGAACAAGCATTGGAAGCGTTGCAAAAAGCGGGGTTCAAACAATTTACCGCAGATCTGATTTACGGTAATCCCGGACAGACGGAAGAGATGGTGGCAGCCGATATCCGCCGGCTCATGGCCTACTCTCCACCTCACGTTTCGGCCTACTCACTGACGATTGAACCGGGAACCCGGATCGGCAAGCAGGTGGATCTGGGCAGGCTGCGGCCGCCGGACGAAGAGGAGGTAGAGCGTCATTTTGATTTGGTGCGAAGCGAGTTGCAATCGTATGGTTTGGAGCCGTACGAGATAAGCAATTTTGCTAAACCGGAATGTGAAGCCATCCACAACAGCAACTACTGGCGGCATGTAAACTATATCGGGCTTGGCCCGTCGGCCCACTCACTTTGGTGGAAGGAGGGTCGCTCGGCTGCGCATCGGTGGAAAAACAGCAGCGATTTTAAATCGTACTGCAGAACCCCGGAAACCCTTGCCGATGAGAAGGAAGAGCTGGCCCTGCCGGAGCTGGCCGAGGAGCGCATCATGCTGGCATTACGCACGAGAGAGGGAATCACGATGCATGAGCTGGAAGAGGCGTACCGTTTTCGGTTTTCATCATCACAGGCCGGGTGGATGGAAGCCCGCGCAGAAGAGGGATTGATGGACGTGACCGATCAACATGTTCGGCTCACAACAAAAGGCTTCAAAATTGCTGATTATCTCACCGCAGAGCTACTGAGCCGATAACAGGCACAACAAAAGCAGTGGATTGAATTACCTACCCAAACTCCTTAAAAGGCCGTATTTTTAGGGATTGAATCGGTAACCAGCAGATCGTAAAAAACGCATGTACACGGTATTACTTTACTACAATTTTCAGGCGATTGAAAACCCGGAGCGATTTTGCAAAGAGCATCGATCGTTTCTGAAAGAGCACGATATTAAAGGCCGGGTTTATATTGGACAGGAGGGGCTGAACGGCACCGTTGCCGGAACGCCGGAGCAGATGGAGGCGTACAAAGCCTATGTGCGGAGCCTTGACGGATTTGAGAAGACGGAGTTTAAGGAAGAGCCGAGCGATGTGATTCCCTTTCCAAGATTGACGTGTAAACTGCGCGATGAGATTGTCTCCATTCATGTAGACGGGCTGAACCCGAGCGAGGGAGGGAAGCATCTCTCGCCCGCCGAGTGGCGCAATGTGATGGAGCAATCCGATGATTTTATCATGATTGATGTGCGCAACAACTACGAATCGAACGTGGGCCATTTTGAAGGAGCCATCAAACCGGATGTAGAAAATTTTTACGATTTCCCCGAATGGCTCGATCAGGCGAACCTTCCGAAAAACAAAAAAGTACTGATGTACTGCACCGGCGGCATTCGATGCGAAAAATTTTCTGTGTTGATGAAGCAGAAAGGGTGGGATGATGTGAACCAGCTTCACGGCGGTATTCTGAACTACGCCAAAGAGGAGGGGGGTGCTCATTTTAAAGGGAAATGTTTTGTGTTTGACGACCGGTTGGTGGTGCCGGTGAACAAGGGAGATTTGCAGCCCATTGCGCGGTGCGAAATTACCGGGCAGCCGGCCGACAGCTACATCAACTGCGCCAACATGGAGTGCAACAAACTGTTTGTGTGCAGCGAAGAGGGAGCCGAGCAGATGGAAGGGTGCTGCAGCGAGGCGTGCAAACAGAGCGACTATCGCCGCCCCTTCGATCCCGATCAAGCTTTTCAACCATTTCGGAAATGGTACAATTACTTTGGAGATGAGTTTAAAGAGAGAGACCTCCAGCGTCAGTAGTCCTGTACGAATTGTGCCTCCATATGAATTATGGCGAACACTTCGGGTAAAAAAGCACGAGGATGGAAAGTCGTTGCTTACGCTTCTGTGCACAAGATTTCCCTTCATTCAAGAAACCGTGTGGAAGCAGCGTATTGAGAGTGGCTGGTTACAGCGAAACGGGCAGCCGTTATCAACAAAAATAGCACTCCATAAGGGGGATGAAATACGGCACTACAGCCCGAGGGTGGTGGAGCCTTCCGTACCTGATTCGCTCACGGTTCTGGAGGAGACAAGCGATTGGTTATTCATCTACAAGCCGGCGCCTATGCCGATGCACGCCGGCGGACGCTATGTAAAAAATACGGCGCTGCATGTATTATATGAGATGGGGTATCGCGATGTGCGAACGGTTCATCGTCTGGATGCGGTAACATCAGGCCTGGTGCTTTTAGCGCGGTCTAAAGAAATAGCGGCGCAACTTCGCACGGAGTTCGATGCCGGCCGGGTAACAAAAATCTATCGGGCGGTGGTGAGTGGCTGTGTTCGGGAGAGTGTGACCGTCTCTTTACCCATCCGCAGAAAACAGGGATTTGTATTTGAATGTGGAGATGCCCTGGCCGGAGCCAAAGAGGCGGCGACGATTATTCGTCCCGTTCGTTATCTGTCTGAAGAGAATGCCACACTGGTAGAGTGTGAACCATTAACCGGGCGTACCCATCAGCTTCGGCTGCATCTGGAAGCGTGTGGCCATCCCATTGTGGATGATCCGATTTATGGGCCGCATGGCGATAAGAGCGGCAAAAGAATCCAGAACTCTGCTATTTCGTTACAGAGTTCCGGACTGGAAATCAAAGAGATGGGGATCAGAAAATTCCTAAAAGCTTATCCAAAATACTACCATCACTACTGGTAGAGGTGTAGCGCACATTTTCGCGGGTAACGATCCGAGTGTATTTGTTCTGCTTTACCGCATTGGCAGCGGCCATTTTAGCAAACTGTTCTGCCTGGCAATCGAACTGAATTTCGATATCACCGCTCAGATCTATATCAATAACCTGATGTTCAGGAAAATCTTCGGTTTGCCCGACCAGTACGGACCCGTTAATGGTTGGTGTTCCGCGCCCGGTAAAATTGTAGGCATTTTCGAAGATTACGAGGCCGTTGAACCGAAAATTTCCGGCAATATCGAGAGTGGTTCCGTCTTCACCTTCGTACTCAAGAGCGCCAAAAGAACGCACGACCAAAATGCCGTATCCTTCATCAATTCCTCCGGTAAGCCTTGCGTTATCCTCTACAAAAAAGACGCCGGGGTTATCTGCCGTGCCCATACTTCCCTTATAACTGCCACTTATAAACTGTACGCCATCGGTATTGGCGAGCCGGGCAATCAGCTCGTCGGTAGGCTCGTACGAAAGGGTTGGATCTTCATGAATTAAAGGATCACCCGAAACATTGTTACTATTGTGATTTTGGATGGGTTGGAAGACTTGTTCTGAATTGGGAATGGTTGATATGGCAGGCATATCTTCGCATTCTGTTCCGGAAGGGGCCTTTCCAAAGAGTTTGGCGTTTCCTCCTATGTTAAAGGCGACATTATCGGGGTTTGCGGTTACCGTTAAAGCGGAAACAAAATCGGGCACGAGCGAACTAAACGGTTGTTTCAGGTAGAGGCTGTTTACCTGCACAAAGTCGTTCCGGTAGCTGGCATTGGAGAATAACCAGAGTGAATCCGGTTCCCAGAAATCGTCGTCAGGGCGATGATCGGTATATACAGCCACTTCAATTCCCTGAACGGTGGTAACCCAGGGGTTGTCGATGCTATGATTATCCGGCCAATCCTCATCCTGATTTATTTCCTGCATGGTAATTTGCAGGGCGGTATGAGCGGCATTTTTTGCCATTACATATTCGGCATAATTGACTGTTTTTTGTGTGATCGCCTTTCCCTGATTCGAGGTGCTCATCGACACAATGCCAAGAGACACTAATATCCCGGCGCAGATTATAATCATTGCTCTTCCCATCGGATTCTCCGTTTGGTTAAATTTGTAAGTTCAGTGGCGTGAAGCGTTTTTCCCAAACCGATCGTACAAAACGTTCGGGGCCTGTGGCCCGAGACAGAACCGGCTCCGGGCTTTGCACCTCAAGTACCAAATGGATTTGCCGAATATTATCGAGGTTGTTTTTTAGCTGTCCGGGAGGGGAGACATTATCTTCAAAATCAGCGCCCACGGTGTTGTAATAGCGCACCTGAAAGCGAGTAACCGAATTTTTGATGGCCAGGGTGTCGGGCTGGCCGGTTACTCCATCCTCAACAATACGAATCAATGTTTTATGATCGGGGTTTTTGGAATTTTGTGGATCATCATTCAATAATTCCCAGGTAATCAAGTCCGGTTTGCGATCGGGAATCTCCTGAATGTTTCTGTAAAAGCTGATTTTATTCGTTCGCCCAAGAGCCAGGATTTTATTTTCAACCGCATCGTTGTCGCGGGTGGTTCGGTACACGTCGTAGCCCATGTTTGGCAAGTCGTCATTCAGAATTTCAGTAATATTCACCACCCGATCGCGCATGATTTGCGTCATCGTAAGCTCTACGGTACTGCTCTGTACATTGATGTTCATCATCACAATGCTGAGCAGTATGACTCCTGCGATAATGTAACTGGTTACGAGGCCTATATTCATAAAAGCATCTTTTTAAAATCCTGAGAGGTGTTAATCGGCGTAATAATTGCGTATAAATTCCAGAACATACCGCTGAGGCTCGTTGCCACTGCGGAGGAACTCACTGGTTACAAACACATCAATTTTTTTAAACGTGGTTTGCGTGTTTACTCTGTTAAATTCACCGGCCGGGGTGCGTTCCACATAGTAAACCTCTACCTCGATATTGAAATCTCCATGCGTGGTTGTGATGGTTTCGGCCCAGCCATTGTAATCATCAAAATCATCAAAATGGCGGCGCAGTGTTTCTAAGCCATCCGGCCCCAGATTTTCAGACGCGGTAAACCCGCCGGGTATGAGAGCCGGAGGTGCGGTTGAATTTACGGTGACCTGGTCGAAACTTTTGGCACGGGCTTCCTCAATAATCTCCTGTCCCACCGAGATCACTTCCTGTTCCAGTTCTCCACTGACCTGAAACATGGTATTTCGGTGTATCATACTGTTGGCAGAGAGTAGAATGATCGAGAAGATGATCATCGCTGCCATGGTTTGTATCACTTCACTGTAGCCTGCCATATGGGTTCAACCTCTTGTTTTGGCTAATTGTACATAGGTAGAATATTAAAAAAGAGCGCCACTTCATATGTTGAAACCAAAAACCGTATGTGCGAGTCAGTGGTTCGGGCGTATAGATAAGAGAGTTCGGGAGGCTGTTTGTTACAAAAAGATAGAAAATATTATAAAAAAACCCCGCTTCGGAAGCCGAAGCAGGGTTTGAATGCAAGTAGTGAAGAACCAGTCTTCGGTTTATTTGCGATTGAATTAAGCGTTCATCAACTTTTTGAAGTCGTCCATGGTGGAACGGACTGCTTTGGCTGATGCTTTTAAAAGATCTTGTTCTTCATCGTTTAAATCAACCTCGATGATCTCTTTGATTCCGCCATGTCCGAGTTTGACCGGAACACCCAAAAACAGGTCATCGATGCCATATTCGCCATTCAGCAAAGCTGCACATGGAAAAATTCGATTTTGATCGAGCATAATGGCTTCCACCATCTGTGCGGCTGCTGCACCGGGTGCATACCATGCAGAAGTACCCATCAGGCCAACAATTTCGCCACCGCCTTTTTTGGTGCGCTCTACAATAGCGTCGAGTTTATCACTGTCAATCAGCTGTGTAACCGGGATACCGGCAACCGTGGTGTAGCGTGGCAGCGGAACCATGGTGTCTCCGTGGCCGCCCATCAGCAGTGCCTGGATATCTTTGGGGGATACATTCAGCTCTTCTGCCAGAAACGCGCGGTAGCGGGCGGTGTCCAAAATACCGGCCATGCCCATTACTTTTTTGGAGTTGAGCCCGCTGGCAGCGTGTGCCACGTAGGTCATCACATCCAGTGGATTGGAAACCACAATAATGATGGTGTCTGGCGAATACTTTACAAGCTCTTTGGTAACACTTTGTACAATATTGGCATTGATTTCCAATAAGTCGTCGCGGCTCATGCCGGGGCGCCGGGGTACGCCGGCGGTGATCACACAAACGTCCGAGCCTTTGGTGTCTTTGTAATCTACCGTTCCGTTCAGCCGTGTATCAAAGCCGTGAATGGGAGACGCTTCCCACTGGTCGAGCGCCCGCCCTTTGGATGGATAAAAGGTGTTGTCACCGTCTTTCTTCTCGATATCTACCATCACAACCTCCTTGGCGAAATCTCGCTGGGCGATGGTAAGTGCTACGGTTGAACCTACGTTTCCTCCTGCTCCTACTACTGTAATTTTCATAATGTTGAATGTTTTTTTATTGAATGTTTGTTCGTTTATAAATTGTTTTCGCGATTATCTTGACCCCACATGAGTTTATCGCGCAGTGTTTTAAAATACGTTTGTTTTGGCAGTTGCACCAACTCGATGAACTGGGTGCTTCGTGTGATGGAAAACGTTGCCCCGGGCTTTTCGAGGGTTCGTCCGTCAAAAGAGAATAAAATGTTCTCGGGATTTTCCTCCACGGTAATTTTCAGCTCCTTATCAATGGGTAGAACCAGAGGCCGGGTGGTTAGCGTATGCGGGTTGATGGGGGTAACAACCATCACATCGGTTCCCGGCATTACAATGGGCCCGCCTGCCGATAAGTTATAGGCGGTGGAGCCGGTGGGTGTGGATACCAGCAGCCCGTCGGCCCAAAAGCGGTTCAGCAACTCTCCATCGTATTCGGCTTTCACTGTAATGAGCGATGAGGTTCCTTTTCGGCTGAACAGAAATTCGTTGAGTGCATAGACCGATTGTTCACTTTCAATAGCTCTGGCTTGCAAAAACGCACGTTTATCGAGCCGGAATTGACGGGCTGCAATACACTCAAGGGCCTGCTCAATCTCCGAAGGCTGTACGTTGGCCATAAATCCAAGCTTGCCCGTGTTGATGCCCAAAATGGGAACCGGCCGGCCAAGCAGCAACTGCGCTGTATGCAGCAGGGTTCCGTCACCACCAATGGCAATAATGGTGTCTGCTTTTTTGATGGAATCGCCTTCCTGATCGAAAACGTCGATGCCGTTCCTGCAGTCAAGCTCAATCACATCTACCAGCCTCTTGCTCAGATGAACGGTATGGCCATGCGCCGCGCACCAGGCCAGCGTCTGTTCAAGCGGAGAACGCACCGAGTATTTATCCGGATTGGCAATGATGCTGAAGATCATAGTGCACCCTGAGTGTCCGATGGGTTGGTAACCGTTTCGACGTGTATCAGCCAGGGCGCACCCGCAGAGCGGATACCTTGCACACCGGGATGGTGGAGCGACAAAATGGGGGCATGGAAGCGCAGCCAGTAGTCGGAGCGGTGGCTTGTCAACGAGTGATGGAATGAATCGGTGCCGCGGTGCAGGATACTGGTGCGGTTAATCGGTGCACGCGTATCTACCAGGCGGAGAGCAGATTCAGGCAACAGGTGCCGGTTTTGAATGGCGGTTAGCAGCACACGGGTTGCGTGCGTGGTGGTAAACGGTGCGTAGTATACTGAGTCGGGGTTTGCGGCTGACCCATTTTGCGGGCTGGGAAGTGAGATTTCGGCTCGTCCACGCATGTTGAAGGTTTCGGCCGAAAGGTCTTGCAGCAGTACGCTCAGCGCTTCAAGGTTTGCTTCAGCCGCAGGGTTGGTTGCGAATAGCAGTACGCGATACTGCCCGGGGTGCCGCATCAGTTCGTACGTCCCCTCGTAGCTCGGATTCAGGGTAAGCTGCTCCGATGCAATCAACTGTGCCGTTTCCGGACCCAGTTCGGGGATCCAGTCAATTTCATTTCTGGCAAACCGCTGGAAAAGATCACTCTCCCGCTCGTAGTGGACCAGGTTCAGCCGGTTTATAGTGGGCTGGGTCAACCGGTTTGGCGCGTTTCGTGTAGGATCTTTTGCCAGAATGATGGTTCCGCTATCCTCTTTCCGGGTAAAGGTATAAGCGGCGGTACCCACGGGGTGAGTGCGTAGCGGATTCCGCTCGGCGGCCAGCGCCTCCCGCGGATAAATATAGAGCCAGGGAGAAGCCAGTCGCTTTAAAAACTCAGAATCCTCTTCAACCAGCGTAATTTCGAGCGTATTGGCATTGACTGCCCGGATGCCGGGAACTCCGGTATAGGCACGGCTCTGGGGATCATAAATGGTTCGTTGCTCCTGGTAGAATCCCTCAAAACCGACCACATTCATGAGCAGATGAGCGGCATGAGGTGGCACATCGAGGCGGGCGGTGCGCTCGAAGGCCCATTTCACGTCGGCTGCGGTTACCCGGCGCCCGAGTCCGGTAGTAAACACCGGGCTGTCGTGAAAAAACAGATTGTCACGAAGGGTAAAGGTGTAGGTTCGCCCATCACCCGACACGGAAACACTCTCTGCGATGGCCGGTTTGGGTTCACCCCGGTTGTCGAGTGTGTAGAGGCCGTCGTAGATTAGTGAGAGTACCCGCATGGTACTCAGGTTTTCGGCAAACAGGGGGTCGAAGTTGGTGACGGGATCAACCAACCCGATGGTTAGTTGCTGAAAACCGTTATCGTCCGCTGTCGTCTCTTCAGGGGCAGATTCACCGGAGTCATTTGCCGCCCGTGGGCCTTGTTCCACAACAGTAACCGTGCTGCCAGAGCCGCAAGCCGATAGCAGAAGAATCGAAAAAACGAGTGCGAAAAAAGTATAGGTGGTGCGTATCATGCTATTTTTTTAATCCTTTTAACCCTTTAACGGCCTTCTGGCTCAATAAGTTTGTTTCATAGATTTGGGTCCGGCCGCTTTTCTGCTGATGGAGTTCTACAGCGTCGGTAATCAGCCGCTGCAAAAGATCCTGGAACGATACATTCGATTCTTTCCATAAATAAAATGAAAAGGAGCCGGGAATGGTATTGATTTCGTTAAAATAGTACTCATTTGTTACAGCGTGCACCAAAAAATCGAGCCGCGCTACCCCGGATGCCCCAAATAGGGTAAAAATTTCTTTCGAGGTGTTCTGAATGGCTGCTGAGAGATCGGCGGGAATATCGGCGGGAATTTCCCGGCTTGCCGACGCCATTCCCTTGGCGGGTTCATCTCCCTGATACTTATCCTGAAAACTGAGCAACTCTTCTTTTCCGAGTGGCCGCTCGCATACGCTGGCCTCACACGAATCGGGGGTGCCCAGTACGGAGCAGTTGATCTCTTTAAGGGGCGAAACCAACGTTTCGGCCATAATGTGGCTGTCGTATCGGAACGCCTGTTCCGTAGCTGCTGCGAAGGCGTCCGCATCGTCCGCTCTTTCAACCCCGATACTACTGCCCAGCGATACCGGTTTTACAATGACGGGATAGCCAAGAGACTCCACGCTGTGCAGAATGGAATCACGGTCGGCCACCCACTGCTGTTCGGTGAAGTCTACATCGGCTACAACGGGTATTCCGGCATTCCGGCACAAGTTCTTTGCTGTTAGTTTATCCATCCCGATGGAGGAAGCTAACACGCCACTGCCGGTACACGGTATGTGATAAAATTCGCACAACCCCTGAAAGGCTCCGTTCTCACCCGATGCACCGTGCATGGCGTTTACCACAGCGTATACGGACACGGGCTCGGAGGATGAAAACCACCCTTTCTGCTCTTGTACGAGCAGCGCCTGACCGGCGTCGGATTGCTGAATATGGCAGCGCACGGCGTTGCGCTTCAACGAGTCGAGGTTTTCGTAGTTCTGCAAGTTTCGCAGCGTCTCTCCGGTATACCAAATTCCGGTTTTTGAAATGTAGACCGGCACCGTTTGGTAGGGAGAGTCGCGTAATGCGGAAAGCGCCTGAATACCGGTAAGCACCGATACTTCATGCTCGGGTGATGCGCCTCCAAATACAATAAGAACGGTTGAGTTATTCATATAAACTAAGAGCTGTAATGAACTACAATAATACGAAGATGATTCAGAAAAGAGTAGGTGTACATAACAGGCCCGTGCAACTGGCCGGTACGTTGGGTTATAATAGTAGAACCTTTTTCATCAATGAAGGGGAATTTTTTTACATTCAGGCATGCAGACAAAACAAAACATTCTGGTTGTAGAAGACGAAGAGATGACGGCCCGGCTTATTGTGTACCGCCTTCGTGGGCTGGGGCATACCGTTACACACGTTACAGATGGGGTAAAAGGGCTGCAGGCAATAAAAGAAATAAAACCGGATTTGGTGGTGCTGGACGTGATGCTGCCGGGTATATCGGGCTTCGAAATTCTGCAAGAGCTGCTCGACGATGCCGATTTTGACCAGTCTGCCACCAAGGTGATGATGCTGACCAGCAAGGGCCGCTCGGAGGATATGTCGCGCGGATTTAATCTTGGGGCTATGGAATACGTGTCCAAACCGTTTAAGATGGACGAATTTATTCTACGCCTGAATCGGGTACTTCAGCAATGAGTTTGATCGAGTTTTTTGACGATCACGCTCTTGCTATTGTGCAGGTGGCCGTGGTTGTTCTTGCGGCCGTAGCAATGCTTGTGTTTCTCAGTTCGTTGGGGAGCCGCTGGAGGCTAAACCGTTACCACAAAACAAAAAAAGAGATCCGTGAGAGACTCTCCGGCTATGTAATGGCCTACACTGTGGGAGATGCGGAACTGGAAACCGTAGCCGGGCACTGCTCGTCGCCCAGAGAGTACGCTACGCTGCTGCAAATCGTAAACGAACTGGCAAAAAACGTGGAGGGCCCTGAGTGGGAGCGATTGCAGCGCCTGCTGATGCTTAAGCCAATTCGAGACTATTTTTTTGATAAGTATCAATCCAGAAGCGCACTCGATAAGGCAAGCGCCTGCCTCTACTTTTCGCGGCTTCCCGTTATTAAAAAAACGATTCTTCCTTCGCTGATCAAACATACCTCAAGCGGCAACCCGATGCTCTGCTATGCATCAACACTGGCACTGTGTGTGCATGGCAATATCGATCAAAAAGAAAAAGGGATTCGGAATGCGTTAATGGTCACGTCTCTCTCTAATCAGGCTCTGAGCGATATTTTTGTTGAGATGCAGCGGATGGCCGAGGATGGCAGGGCCGAAGGAGAAATGTTGATGGCGTTTATCGACTCAGACGAGATACCGGACCATCGCAAAGGGCAATTGATTCGCCTGCTCGGTGAGCTGGGATATGTAGAAGCCGTCCGCTTTTTACTGGAACGCTACCAAAAAGTAGACGTAAGTCTGGGCACGCAGGGCAAGGTGGCCGCACTGATCGACACATTGTCCGATTTTGGAGAGGAATCGATTACCGATCGTATTCACCGGGAGTTTTGCCAAAGCGACCATCAACAAATTCGAGAAGCGGCAGCCAAAGCGCTGGGCAAATTGCTAAAGACGGAGAGTATACCCATCCTGAAATGGATGCTGTACGATGCCGATTTTTATGTGCGATTTCATGCCGCACGGTCACTCCGCGGCTTCCCCGACAGTACCCTTGAATGCATGAAGCCGGCTGAAATGCCGGAAGCTGAATGGGATGAGCTGATGGGCGAAATTGCTTTTTTAGATGGCCGGGAGGCGTGATGGATGCTCTGTTTCAGGTGCTTCTTGTTGCTAATTTTCTCTTCTTTGCCTACTTCGTTCTCGTTAATTCGAGTTACATCTTCCTGCTGATTTTCTCCTATATCCAAACACGCCGCTCGCGGAAAGAGAGTAAAATTTTTCGATTGAGTGGCCTTTTCGATTCACGCTTGTACAAGTCGATCAGTATTCTTGCCCCGGCTTATAACGAGGAGGAGTCGGTGGTGCAGTCAACCCGTGCGCTGCTCAATCTCGAGTTTGCCGACTACGAGATTATCATCGTCAATGACGGCAGCAAGGATGAAACACTGCAGCGGATGATCGATCATTTTAAACTTCGAAAGATCGACCGGCATATCTCCACCGAACTCGACTGCAAACCGATTAAAGCGGTGTACGGCAGCCGGCACTACCCCAATCTGGTGGTGGTTGATAAAGAGAACGGACGAAAGGCCGATGCGCTCAATGCCGGTATCAACGCGTCCCGAAAAGATTTGATTTGCGCGGTGGACTCGGATACACTCCTCGAACCAACCGTGCTACAGCAGATGCTGATGGCGTTTGTTGCAGATCCTACCACGGTTGCGGTAGGCGGGGTGGTACGGGTGGCCAACGGTTGTGAGTTTGAACTCGGTGAGGTAAAGTCGGTACGGACACCCAGCACGTTTGTAGCCAAAATACAGGCCGTGGAGTATTTGAGGTCGTTTCTGTTTGGGCGTACCGGCTGGGACTATTTCGATAGCCTGCTCATTATTTCGGGCGCATTTGGTGTTTTTGACAAGAAATCAGTGGTAGATGTGGGCGGTTATCTGCACGATACCGTCGGGGAGGATATGGAGCTGGTGGTGCGGCTGCATCGCCACTACCGGGATAGGGATGAACCGTACAGAATCCGTTTTTTGCCGGAGCCGGTTTGCTGGACCGAGGTGCCCGAATCGTGGACGGTGCTCGGCCGGCAACGAAACCGCTGGCAGCGCGGCCTGGCTGATTCGTTATGGCGCCATCGTAAAATGTTTTTGAATCCGAAGTATGGACGCTTGGGCTTCTTTGCGATGCCGTTCTTTGTTTTTATAGAGCTGCTTTCGCCCGTGATAGAGCTTCTTGGGTATCTGCTGTTGATTGTATCGCTGGCCATTGGCGCTATCAACTATACCTTTGCACTGCTGTTTCTTACAGCGGCGGTACTTTTGGGGATGATTTTATCGATCCTGGCCATTCTCCTCGAAGAGCTGACGTTCCGCCGCTATGACCGGGTAAAAGATGTGGCCAAACTGATTTTGTACGCCTTTCTGGAAAATCTGGGCTATCGACAAATTCATGCCTGGTGGCGGTTTCGGGGCCTGATCGATTTTCTGAAAGGAAACAAGAGTTGGGGCGAAATGACCAGATCGGGCACATTTAGCCAGTGAGAGGTTTATCTGCGCAACATCACTTACTTAGATACAAGTTTTTAAACTCATACGGCTTTCGGAATCGCTCGTCGTTAAAATCTTCCATAAAGTAGATGCTCTCGCCGGTAGATTTCATTTCGGGGCCGAGCTCTTTCTTCACTTCCGGGAATTTATCAAACGGAAATACCGGCTCTTTAATGGCCCAGCAGGTTAGTTTCGATTCCAGATCAAACTCACTCAATTTGGCCCCCAACATTACTTTTAC
>JBLRWS010000033.1:0-28634 GCA_047921075.1 Balneolaceae bacterium
CACGGATTCCATATCCCATCAGCAGCGCAGCAAAGTGGGGTACGGAAGCCATTTCGCCGCACACAGCGAGAGGTTTTCCTGCCGATGCCGCACCTTCTGCAATGAGCTGAATTATACGCCAAACCGCCGGGTGGAATGGCTCGTACAGATCGGCAATCTTTTCGTTTCCGCGATCTACAGCCAGGGTGTATTGGATCAGGTCGTTGGTTCCAATACTCAGAAAGTCGACCTTTTCGGCAGCTTCACGGCTCAAAATGGCCATCGACGGAACCTCGATCATAACGCCCAGCTGAATCGACTCATCAAAAGACATTCCCTTGGATCGAAGAGATTCCTGCACCTCTTCCATCACGGTGCGTACCCGGTCAATTTCTTCCAGGTGCGACACCATCGGCACCAAAATGCGCATGGTGCCGGGATAAGAAGCTGACGCCAAATGAATCGCCTTAATCTGCCGACGCAGCAAATCGGGGGAGTCCAGCAAAATGCGTACGCCTCGCCAGCCTAAAAAGGGGTTGGCTTCCGGCTCCGCATATTCCAGCAGCTTATCGCCTCCGGCATCAAACAGTCGAATAACCAGCGGATTGGGATGTACCTGCGATGCAATTTTTTCATAAAAAGCGGCTTGTTCCTTCACATCAAAGGAGGGCTGCTCAAACAGAAAGGTTTCCGTGCGCAGCAACCCGATGCCTTTCGCGTCCACTTCTCGCAGGGCTTGTACCTCTTCCAGAAACTCCACATTGGCACGCAGCACAAACGCCTCGCCACAGGTCATGGCCGAATCAACCGGTGTTCGTTTCAGTGCATCGGCCAGTTGCTGCCGTAACAGTTTCTCTTTTTGGCGGTATCGTGCCACGGTTTCTTTGGCAGGTGAAAGAACAATTTCGCCGCTGCTGCCGTCAATAAGAACCTTCTTATGTAGGTGCAGCTCTGCGCTGTGCCACTGCACGGCAGTGATGCACGGAATAGAGAGAGACTGCGACAAGATAACCGCGTGGGAGGTAAGCCCGCCTTTTCGCATCACAATTCCGGCAATGTGCCGGCGATGGTAACGAATCAGGTCTGTGGCAGAAATCTCTTCGGCAAATACCACGGCGCCGGACAGGTCTTCATCATCACTGCCTGCCGAGTCTAACAACCGGCTCATGAGTTGATCGCGGATGGATACCAGGTCAATCGCACGCTGTTTCGCCCATCCCACCTCTGTTCGCCGCAACTGATCGATGTATCGGTTCAGTGCTGAATAGATGGCATAGCCGGCCGTGTACCCCTCCTGCTCGATGCCGGTTGTAACCTGCGTCCTCAGATCGGGGTCGTTTAATACATCCAGTTGTGCCTGCAAAATAGAGGACAGGGCCTCCGGTTTTTCCGCATCGAAAAGACTCTGTAACTCCTCGCGTAGCGTTTCAAACGCGTGGGTTGCTCTCTTCAACTCATGACCGGCGGATTTTCCGGAACGCTTACCCGGTTTTTGAATCGAATAGGGTTGTGATGACAGCACCAGTTTTCCATACCCTATCCCTCGCGACGCCGGAACGCCGTTTAATAGCTCTTCTTCCCTTGGTGCCGTGAGATCAGTCATGTTGATGGAATCGATTTTCGAACAGCGCTGCAATGGCCTCGGCAGCCTCCTCCTCGTCCGGGCCGTCCAGTATCAACTTCATTTGTGATCCCTCCTCTGCAGCAAGGGTCATCAACCCTAAAATGCTTTTCCCGTTTACGCGGTAGCCAGACAGCTCCACAAAAAAATCAGATTCAAATTCTGCCGCTTTTTTTACCAATACGGAAGAGGGTCGGGCGTGCAGGCCAGCGCGATTTCGCAGCGTCACATTTCGTTCTATCATGTGTATGATTAGTGTGCAGATTAGGGGCGCGTAAGATACAAAAATGTTTGCAGAGCATTGAAATCCATCGAATTTCATTTTGGTACACTCGTGCGCTGAAGTTCGCTGTTCCCTTCCGTATCTTTTCGGTGTTACACCATCAATAAACCATACCTCTGCACACAGAATGCCCCTGTCAATCCCGGAGTATCGCTGGATCTACCATCCTACATTTCAGGAGTTTACCCCTCACCATCTGTATGCTGTCTTGCAGCTTCGACAGAATGTGTTCATCATCGAGCAGGATTGTATCTATCCCGACATTGACGATATAGACCAACAGAGTGCTCATCTCTTGTTGATGTACGGCGATCAGCTGGCCGGTTATCTGCGCATTGTGCCGGAGGGCGTTAAATTTGGGGAGACCTCCCTTGGACGCATCATTATCCATCCGGCTCATCGGCGCAATGCGTTGGGTCGCGAACTGGTACAGGAGGGGATACGGCGTGTAGCAGCATATCAAAAGAAGCCGATCCGAATTGAAGCGCAGTGCTACTTGAAGGAATTTTACGAATCGTTTGGATTTCGAATGGCCTCTCATCCCTATGATGTAGACGGTATCGATCACATACAGATGGTTCGGCCGGCCCAAAACTAAATGTGGGATTTCAGCTCCTGTACCCGCCCAATGGATGCCCGAACAAGATCGGTCAGTGCATGAATCTGATCTACAAACTCCGTTGATCCGGTGTCGGAATCGGCCATTTCATCAATCTGTCTGGCAAGTTTGAACGCCTCGTGTTCATCCACATATCCAAGGGTTGGCTTTAGTTTGTGCACATAGCGGGCAGCTTCCCGATAGTTTTCGCGGGTCATGGCCAGATCCAGCTGATCGAGAAGCTCCGGTGTATTATCCAGATAGAGATCAAGCATTTCCCGCATAATTTCAGGCTCGTCGCCCGAAAGATCGCGCAGCAACTGCAGATCGGTCGATAACATTTTCTTCTTCTCCGCTTTGCCTTCTTGCGATCTGCTCTTCGGCGTTTGAGGCAAGCAGGCACTTACTCTGTCCGTCAGTTCTGCATACGTATACGGTTTGCCTAAAAACCCATTCATACCGGCTTCCATACAGGCTTCCACATCTTTATCCATCACCGAAGCCGTAATGGCCAAAATAGGTGTTTGCTGATTGGGGGAGTCGGCATTGCCCCGTACCTCCCGCGTTACCTCAATACCCGATTTGCCCGGCATGTGCACATCCATCAACACCAGATCATATATCTCTCCGGTAAGCTTCTCAAGAGCATGTTCTCCTGTTTCGGCCTCATCAATCTCTGCGCCCAGCCGTTCCAGCATCCGCACCAAAATACCGCGGTTAATGGGATAGTCGTCTACCACCAAACAGCGATACCCGTCAAATTGAGTGCCGGAGATCGAAGCTTGGTTTCGCTCCGTTCTCTTTTCTTTCCCCTCTGCAACCTGAAAAGGGATTTTTACTGTAAAAACGGTTCCGCCCCCCTCGCGATCCTCCACCGTGATTATACCACCCATTCGCTGTACCAGCTGGTTCACAATAGAAAGCCCAAGGCCGGTACCTCCGTATTTTTGATGGGTAGCACGCGCCGCTTTGCTAAATCGTTCGAAAATAATTTTTTTGAGCGGATCGGGAATACCGATTCCGGTATCCGACAGTGTAAAATAGAGCACCGTTTCGCGGTTGGCCCGTTCGGAAACCCCGGCATTAAGCTCAATTCGCCCGCGATCTGTAAACTTGATGGCATTGCTCATCAAATGCATCAAAATCTGGTGTAGTCGGTGTTCATCACCGATGAGTACAGGTGGCACCTCTTCCGAGATATGTACCGAAAGAGAGATCTCCTTTTTTTCTGTCTCAAACTGCGTCAACCGCTCAATATCTTTTACAATACCGGCCAGCTCGAACGGCTCTGATTCCAGCGCTTTACTGCTCGATGATACCTCGTGATACTCGAGTGCATCGTTGATGATGGCCAATAAACTTTTGGTTGATGACTGTACCGCACGCACATACTCTTTTTGCTGATCAGACAAATCGGTTTGCAGCATCAGTTCCGACATGCCGATGATGCCGGTCATCGGTGTGCGGATTTCGTGGCTGATATTGGTTAAAAATTTATCCGCCAGTTGCAGCGACTCCTCCATCTGCCGCATAGCCATTTTCCGTTCGTGCTCACTCTTCGCCTCATCCGCCAGATCAAAAAAGTAGCCGGCAAAATAGAGTTCGTTGTCGGCGGTTTGTATGGGCTTCAGGCAAAGCCGCACGGCCAGCTTTTCTCCATCGCTGCGGTCGAACTCAAACCGGGCCTCAACCGCATCTGCAAAATTTACACTTTCCAGTACACGCTGATAAAGCCTGAAATCTTCGCGTTGCAGCTGTTTTAGAAGAGGGGCCTGCTCTTTGATTTGATCGAGCGAATAGCCGGTATAGTCGCAAAAGGCATCATTGACCATGACCGGTTCGAGCTGGTTGCCATACCGGCGGTAGAGCACCATCCCTATAGGCGCCTGTTCAAAGAAGCGTCTATAAATATCGGCAATGTTTTTCGAGAATGTTTGAGATGATCCCATAGAGATATTCTGATCCAGTCATCATCAAACAATCTACAAAAACTTATGACCAGTGCCGGTATATTTTTAACCTGTTGTGATCACTATCAGAACCACAACAACAACCACGATTTTAAAAAGCAGAGTTTTCCAGTTTTTCATGTTATACAGAGAACCAATAATACAGTGCGAGAATTTTTCGGTAAATAATAAAACCTGAGTCAAAAACCAAGTTATCAACATTTATTTGTGGATAACTATTTACGGGTTTTACTCCCCGGTTTAAAGAAAAGAGCACACAACGGCGCGAATGTTACAGATTAACCGCAAAAAAGTCGAATGATTTCTCTGTTCGCTTTAAATTTTCTTCTTTTGGAGGCTTCTGGAATTTCCAATTACGCTTACTGAACTGGCAGCCATCGC
Organism: Balneolaceae bacterium; assembly: GCA_047921075.1. Lineage (GTDB taxonomy): Bacteria > Bacteroidota > Rhodothermia > Balneolales > Balneolaceae > JBLRWS01. Next base: position 4,833 of record JBLRWS010000033.1, read on the forward strand.
AATTTCGGCAAGCACCGGATGCATCCAGCCAATGATGGAGATGGGAATCATGACAATATTGTAAATGAACGCCCAGAAAAGGTTCTGGCGAATTTTTTTCATGGTAGCGCGGCTCAGATCCAGCGCTTTCAAAACCAATTTTAAATCATTGTTTACCAGTATGATAGACCCGGACTCAATGGCGATATCAGTACCCGTTCCGAGGGCGATTCCAACATCGGCCTGTGTAAGGGCAGGGGCATCATTTACCCCATCGCCCACCATGGCCACCCGATAGCCCTTCTCTTGCAAAGAGCGAATCGTTTCCGCTTTTTCATCCGGCCTTACCTCTGCAATCACCTCGTCCATTCCAAGCTGTCCGGCGATGGCATCTGCCACGGTCTGTTGGTCGCCGGTAAGCATCATCGTACGGATTCCCTGTTGCTTCAATTCGGCAATCACACCGGCCGCATTCGGCTTCAGGGTATCCGCAAAAGAGACAATACCGGCCACACGGTTATCCACAGCTATAAAAATGGAGGTCTGGCCATTCAATTTCGGGTCGTTTAGTGCCTGTTCGGCTGCGTCGGGTATCGAAATATCCTGAGCTTGCAAAAGCGCCCGGTTTCCGGCAACTACAAACCGTCCGTTTACCTCTCCCTTTACACCCATTCCGGTAAACGATTCAAACTGTTCGGCCTGAACCGATTCATCGGCCGTGCCTGCATACCGAACCAATGCTTTACTCAGAGGGTGTTCCGACAAGCGCTCCACTGCGGCTGTTTCTGCGAGAACGCGCTCCCCATCCCATTCGCCAAACCACTCTACCCCGGTTACGTCCGGTTCGCCTTTGGTGAGCGTACCGGTTTTATCAAACACAAAAAGGGTGGATTCCTGCAGGGTTTGGATCGCTTCGCCGCGACGTATCAAGATGCCATTTTCGGCACCCAGGCCGGAGCCCACCATAAGTGCGGTGGGAGTGGCCAGGCCCAGCGCACACGGGCAGGCTATAACCAGAACCGCCAGAGTGGCAAAAAACGCCTGAGCAGCCGGTGGCAACCCCGTAACCACCCACGGCAGATACGAATCGCCCAGCTCAAGAATCGGTTCAAAAAAACCGGGAAAGATCCACCACGATAAAAATGTGAGCAGCGCAATGCCCAGAATAATCGGCACAAACACAGCCACTACACGGTCGGCAAAATCCTGAATAGGAATTTTAGACCCTTGCGCTTCCTCAACCATGGTGATGATTTTATTTAGAAACGTCTCTTCCCCTACACCGGTCACCTCAACCCGCACGCTTCCTTCGTGGTTGATGGTACCCCCAATTACCTCGCTCCCTTTTTCTTTCAACACAGGTACCGACTCTCCGGTAATCATCGATTCATCAACCGTCGCCTTGCCATGCACTACGGTTCCATCGGCCGGGATGGTTTCCCCCGGACGTACCAGCACCGTATGGCCTTTACGAAGTTCCTTGGCATCGATGGAAACCTCTTCACCGTTGCGAATCAGAGTCGCGGTAGTGGCTTCCAGCGTTAGCAATTTGGTAATGGCATCCGAGGCTCTTCCTTTCGCCTTGTTTTCGATGTACCGGCCGGTGAGGTGAAAGGCCATAATCATGGCTGCAATGCCGGCAAAGCTAAACATCATCACGTCGATCCATCCCAGATAGTGAGCCAGTACCAGCACGCCTGTAAACAGCGAAGCAAGGGTACCGATGGCGATCAACACATCCATGTTGGGGTTCAGGTTCGTGGCCGAGCGCCAGGCTCCGCGCAGGGTTTCCCAGCCGGGAAAAAAGATCACATACGCCGCGCCGGCCGTCATGGCCAGCTCCATCACGGTGTGCGAGGTAAGGTGCACACCCAGCACCATGTCCAGAAACATCCACACCATCAGGGGGGCTGTAATCACCCAGCTTGTCATCATCCGGCGGCGTGCCGTCTCCAGCTTTACCCGTTCTCTCTCCTGCTTATCCTGCAGCTTGTTAGATTGAGATGCGGATGTTTTAGACAGGGTGTAACCGGCCTTCTCAACGGTATCGATCACCGCTTCTGTGGTGCCGTTTCCGAAATCCATTTCCACACGGGCAGTTTCGGAGGCGAGATTAACCTCGGCATTATGCACACCGTTTACCGAGAGTATTGCCCGTTCTACCGATTGACGGCAGCCGGCGCAATGCATGCCATCTACCGAATAGGTAACCCACTCTCGTTTTTGTTCGGGCAACTGGAATCCGGCGGCTTCAACCGCTTCCCGAATAGACTCCTCACCCACGTTCTCAGCCATCTCAACACGAGCTTTCTCGGTCGTGATATCTACGGAGACGCTTTTTATCCCGGGAAGTTTTCGGATCGCTTTCTCCACACTGCCGGCACATCCCGCGCAGTGCATACCATCTATTTGAAAAGTCTTCTTCATGCCGGTAAAGATCCATTAAATAGCCATCTGTTGCGTAATCGAACGAAATGCGAGATGTGTAATTTTTTTGGATCAGAGAGAATCCAGGGGCTTTCGGTCCATCTCCCCGCGCATCAGATAATCGGTTACGGTGTAGCCGGTAATTTTTTTGAACTGATTCGATAGATACTGTACGCTGCTGTATTGCAGGCGATCGGCAATCTCGCTGAGGGTCCATTTTTGAAAACTCAACAGCTCTTTCACTTTCTCGATTTTTACTTCAATAAAAAATTGTTCGATCGTTTTATTCTCTTTTTTTGAAAAGACTGCGCTCACATATGAATAGTTATAGTGCATGCGGCCGGAAAGATAATCGGACAGCCGCTCCGACACCGTATCGTTCTGCAGCTCCTGCAAATAACAGAGAATATGGGTTTTGGCCTGGCTCACAATCTCCGTGTCCCGATCGGCAACTTGTTCAAATCCTTTCTCCTTTAGCCGCTGCTGAAACCGCTCTTTTTCACGGTCGGTAAGGCTGCGGGAGAACATGGCAACTCCCATGTCGATCTCTTCAACCGGGAGCCGCAGTTCGGCCGTAATGGCGCTAACACTTTCGATGCAGCGCGCACACACCATATTTTTGATCGCAACTTTCATCCGATGGATTAACGTTTAACGTCGTATTTACTTATTCAACCGTAACACTCTTGGCAAGGTTTCGAGGCTGATCTACATTACAACCGCGGTTCACGGCAATGTAGTACGAAATAAGCTGAAGCGGAATTACCGTAAGCAGTGGCGAGAAGCAGTCTTCGGTGGACGGAATGGCGATACAAAACTCCGACAGATCCCGCACATCGCTGTTCTCATCGTTCATGATGGAGATGATGCGGCCTCTTCGGGCTTTCACCTCTTCGATATTCGAAATCATTTTGTCGTTGGTATGATCGGTTGCGGCAATCACCAGCACCGGCATCATTTCATCGATCAGGGCAATGGGGCCGTGTTTCATCTCTGCAGCGGGATACCCCTCGGCATGAATATAGGAGATCTCTTTTAGTTTGAGTGCACCCTCAAGCGCAACCGGAAAGTTATACGACCGGCCCAGGTAGAGAAAATTGGGCGCATAGGTAAAGAGCTTTGACATAAACTGAATCGGCTCGTCACTGTCCTCTAAGATTCGGTTCACCTTTTCCGGAATGCGATGTAGCTCCGTAACAAGCTCTTTGGCTCGTTTTTTTGTGATGTGCCCCTTTTCAATACCCAGCTTGATCGCCATCATGGTTAGTACGGCAACTTGCGCCGTAAAGGCTTTGGTAGAGGCCACTCCAATTTCGGGGCCGGCATGGGTATACACGCCGGCATCGGTCTCCCGGGCAATGGTTGAACCAACCACATTACAAATACCCAGCACCATGGCCCCACGGGCCCGCGCTTCGCGCAGTGCCGCCAGCGTATCGGCCGTTTCGCCGCTTTGCGAAATCACCAGCATCACATCCCCTTTTCCAATCAGCGGATCGCGGTAGCGGAATTCAGAAGCGTACTCTACCTCTACCGGTGTTTTAGCCAGGTGCTCAAACAGGTACTCGCCCACCAGGCCCGAGTGCCAGCTGGTGCCACAGGCTGCAATTACAATCCGTTTGGCAGCAACCAGATCATCCCAAACATGGGCTAACCCCCCAAGCTGGATATCGGAATTTTTAAGGTCTAACCGGCCACGCAAGCAATCGGCAATAGAGCGCGGCTGCTCAAAAATCTCCTTCAACATAAAATGGGGATACCCGGCCTTTTCAATTTCCTCGAGCCCCATGGCCAGCTCGTGTACCTCTTTGGTGAGCGGAATATCGTCAATCGTTTTTACTTCGTAACCACCACTTTTTACAATGGCCATTTCGCCATCATCCAGATACACCACCTTGTTGGTATATTCTACAATGGGTGATGCATCCGAGGCGATAAACATTTCGTTATCCCCAATTCCAAGCAGCAGTGGCGAACCTTTGCGAGCCACGTACACGGTATCCGGTTCATCGCTGTTTACGATGGCCAACCCATACGTTCCCACAATTTGTTTTAATGTGAGCTGAATAACTTGTTCAAACGTGGCTTCCGGCGACTTTTTTTGAACTTCTTCGATCAGATGTGCCACTACTTCCGTATCGGTATCGCTTTTAAATTCGTAGCCGGCCTCTTTCAGCTTTTTCTTCAGCGACCCATAATTTTCGATGATTCCATTGTGGACGATCGCAATTTTGCCGGAAGCACTCATGTGCGGATGCGAGTTTACATCGTTGGGTTCGCCGTGTGTGGCCCACCGTGTGTGGCCAATTCCAATCGTGGCGGCTACGTTCTGATTCTTCAGCAGCTTTTCGAGATTTACCACTTTTCCTTTCCCTTTACGCACGCTTACCGTGCCGTTCAGAAGTGCAACACCGGCTGAATCGTATCCGCGATACTCAAGCCTCTTTAGTCCCTTAATGAGAATATCTCCAGCATCTTTGTCACCAATATACCCTACTATTCCGCACATACCTGTTTTCTTAATGATTATTCTATATTTTTAAAGCGTACTGAATTTAGTTAACTATCAAATCAAATTAAAACCTACTTCTATTGCTCCGTTCCATCACTTTTTTTGAAGGTTCAAACCTTGCATCTTTTCACCCACTTACACTTACCCGTCCGGTTCATGACTTGAGAGTTGGCTTTCTTACGATCGGTGAGAAGTGGCTTGCTGAACTGAATACATCCGGACCGGCTAAAAGTTTCCTCCGTTCTGAGCTAAAAGGCCTTTTTCCCGCCACGGAAAAACTGCACGAAAAGGAATACGCTTATTGGATTCTCTCCCCTCAGCTGCCCACTCAATCTGTCGTGGAGCAGATCAACCAACTGGAACCCGGGCAAGGCCTTACCTGCAACGGAACCCTGCTGGCCGCTCTTGTTACTGCCGATACCCACAACCGGTGGATCAAAAACGGCCCGTCTGCTGATGCGCTTAGCACCCGGGAGCTGCAGGCCGATTCTTGCCGTATCCTTCATGCTGTTTGGGATTTGTTGGACGCTAACGGTTCGGAAATTGAGGCAGACATAAAACGGTCTCCCAATCGCGCACAACGGTTAAGCAAACCGCCGGTTGGAGTACAAATTATTGGTTCCCACCCCATCTATGTTGATGGAGAGGCTGTCATCGAGCCGGGCTCAGTGCTTGTTGCAGAAAAAGGGCCCATCTACATCGGCAATAACGCCACCATCATGGCTCAGTCTGTTCTGCGGGGGCCGGTTGCCGTATGCGACCACGCAACGGTGAAAGTTGGCGGATTTCTGTACGAAGAGACAACCATCGGGCCACATTGCAAGGTGGGCGGCGAAATTCAAAATACCATCTTTCATTCCTACAGCAACAAAGGCCACAGCGGTTTTACCGGCAACTCCCTCTTTGGCCAGTGGGTAAACCTCGGGGCCGACACCAACACCTCCAACCTGAAAAACAACTATAGCGCCGTACGCGCCTATCACTACGGGAAAAATGAGCAGGTAGAAACCGGACGGCAGTTCCTGGGAACGATCATGGGCGATCACTCCAAGACGGCAATTAACACCATGCTGAATACCGGTACCGTCTGCGGTGTCAGTTCCAACCTGTTTGCCAGCTCGTTTCCTCCCAAACAGATCCCCTCCTTTCGATGGATTGGCGACCAGAAGAACGAACCTTACCGGCTGGACGACGCTCTGGATGCGATGGAAAAAATGATGAAAAGGCGATCGGTTCTTCTTACAGATCCGTATATCAAACTGATGACATTTCTGTTTAAAAAACAGGCCTAGAATACAGCTCACTTTTACTACGCAACTCTCTGCTTATTCAGATATCCCGTCTTATACCATTCTACACCGATCGAATTTTTTTACCGATCTGATTATACGGTTTAATTGTCGCATAATACCTATGAAAGTGCACATTTAGTATCTCCCTAAACCGTGCAAAAATAATTGCATAGGGTACTTTTTTTTGAGATTTCACTCTTTTTGGCTATTGTTGGAATGATATCACCTGAAGACTCTTTGTATAGATAAATTGAAAATTTAATCTAAACCAGGACATATGGTATTATTATACAATCGCTACAAGTTATTACTCTCTTTTTTATCGATATTATTTCTTCTTTTATACACCCCTCTCTTGTTTGCTCAATCAGACGATGAGGCGTCTCTTCATGTGGGCGGGGCGGTTCGTTATAATTTATTGCTCGAAAGTTATGAGAGTGACATTGATGCCAACAGTTCTCAATTTACCTGGGACACATGGCGCGTAAATGTTCTCTACGACAACCCCGGTGGAATCGGGCTCAATTTTGAATACCGCTTCTACCCCTCCTTTGGAACGCATTTCATCAAACAGGGGTGGCTGGAATACGATTTTAATCCGCAAACCCAAATCCAGGTGGGCGTAACGCAAACCCCGTTTGGCAACCTTCAGTATAATTCCAACAACTGGTGGTTCAGCCTTCCATACTATGTTGGTCTTGAAGATGATCACGATATGGGAGCCAAGGTTACCCACCACACCGATAACTTTCAGTGGGATTTCGCCTATTTCTTTCAGCCCGAACCGGAGGGCCCCGTATCGGGTGAGGGAAGCTTTGGGTTTGGCGGTGCCGGGCGCTACTCGTACGATGTGATTCCCGGTGGAAACGCCTCCCTGACCGAACGTAATCAGTTCAATATCCGCGGTGCCTATCAGCTCGATAACGGTGAATTTGGAGCCTCTGCCCAGTGGGGGCAACTCTACAGCCAGGCACTCGATAAATTTGACAGCCGATGGGCGTTTGCCGCACATGCCGATTTTTCGTTCGGCAACTGGGGTGTGATGCCGCAGATTCTCTACTACCAAATGGATGCGTTTGATAATGACGGGAATGAGATCAACACCGTTTTTATGGGCGCATACGGCATTCCGTATCAAGTATCTACCGAAGCGTGGATTGCCACCCTCGGCCTCTCTTACTCCTATGATGTTGATTGGGGACCCGTAACCAACCTCACCTTTTACAACGATTTCAGTTACATGCAAAATCTGGTTGGCGAAGGTACTACGCAGCTTGCCAGTGGAGATCAACTCACCCTAACCGACGATTATGAATCTACCCTGCAAAACATAACCGGGTTTTTGGTCTCTGCCGGGCCGGTGTTCACCTATTTTGATATTGCACAGGGGATCAACCAACCCTGGCTCACCGACACATTTGGAACAGGTGTGGGTCCCGGCCATGAAGATTTGGGCATTGGCAGCTCCGACTACAATATCCGCTTCAACATCAACATTGGATTTTACTTCTGATATAGACTGACATTCACTCACTATAACCTGAATATCAACTGATTTCGTATGGCTTTACGAGGAGAAGACGACAGGCCGGAGTCGAAAAAAACCCGCAAAAATAAATGGTTTGACATTCACGGGCCGGTCTTTTGGCCGTCCGCTGCCTTAATTACACTAATGATCGTCGGTACACTGGTAGCCGGCGAGGCTGCTGAGGAGATGTTCAACACCGTCCGGGTCAACGTTACCGACTGGGCGAGCTGGCTGTTTGTGGCCGGCGTGAATATTTTTATCGCCTTTGCCCTCTATTTTGCGTTCAGCAAGTTTGGCGGCATTCGGTTGGGTGGCGAAGATGCCAAACCGGAGTTCAGCAAGATGGCATGGTTTGCCATGCTGTTTAGTGCCGGTATGGGAATCGGCCTGATGTTTTTCGCCGTAGCCGAACCGATGTGGCACCTGCTCTATCCTCCACACGCAGAAACCGGCTCTGTGGAGGCCGTACGAGATGCCATGGGCGTCACATTTTTGCACTGGGGGCTTCATGCCTGGGCGGTTTATGCAATTGTAGGACTTGCTCTCGCATTTTTCGCCTTTAACCGAAAACTGCCTCTCTCGTTTCGATCTGTATTCTACCCCCTTCTGGGCGATCGGATTAACGGATGGATCGGAGATGTCATCGATATCCTGGCGGTGCTTGCTACTCTGTTTGGATTGGCAACCTCGCTGGGCCTTGGTGCACAGCAGGCCGGCGCAGGAATGGAGTTCGTGTTCGGACTCGATAATACCGTCAACCTGCAGGTTATTATTATTGTGGGCGTAACGCTCGTGGCTGTCGGATCCGTTGTACTCGGCATCCACAAAGGGGTAAAGGTGCTCAGTGAGTTCAACATCCGCCTTGCCGGATTGTTCTTGCTGTTCATCCTTGTTTTAGGCCCCACTCTCTACATACTGGGTACGTTCATACAAAGCACCGGGCACTATCTTCAAAACTTTGCCAGTTACGCCACATGGACTCAATCCTTCGAAGAGGGTACATTTATGAGCACCTGGACTGTTTTTTACTGGGCTTGGTGGATTTCATGGTCGCCATACGTGGGTATGTTTATCGCACGCATTTCAAAAGGCCGTACCGTGAAAGAGTTTATACTTGGTGTATTGATTGTGCCCACAATCGTGACATTCTTGTGGATGAGCGGATTCGGCGGGACTGCACTTTTCCTCGAAACAACAGGTGTTGCGGAAATTGCAAGTGCTGTAGAGGCAGATCAAACAACCTCTCTGTTTATCCTTCTCAATGAATTCCCGTTAGGAATGGTAACCAGCTTTCTTGCGATCGTTCTGGTGCTCAGCTTTTTTGTTACCTCGTCTGACTCAGGTTCTCTTGTCATTGACAACCTGACGAGCGGTGGTAAAATGAACTCGCCGGTCGGCCAGAGAGTATTCTGGGCCTCCACCGAGGGTGCTGTAGCAGCTGTATTATTGCTTGGCGGTGGCCTTGGGGCACTTCAGGCGGCAGCCATTAGTTCCGGACTTCCGTTCGTAATTTTACTGCTTATTATGTGCTATAGTATCAGGAAAGGTCTCAATCGCGAGTACAAAGACAATCTGCTCAAAGAGAAAGACAAAGAGCGGGACTCCTACAAGGAGCTCTTATCCAAGACCATCGAACAACAAAAAGATAATTAGATCGGGAGTTTATTTATGGAACGTTATGAAGATTGGTTTGTGTGTTTAGATCTAACCAACATGGATGATATACTGATTGGTTACACACATTTTCTCACTACCGAAATGAAACCGAAATCGATCACGTTTCTTCATGTGATTAAATCTTATGAAGCAGCCGATGAAATGATCGAGATGTTTCCTGAGGTGAAAAACCGCGATGATGTAGAAAAAGCGATCAAAAACAATCTGCAGGAAAAGATCGACAAGCACTTTAGCGGTTCTGAGGTCGACAGAGAGTTACTTCTGCGAACCGGGCGGCCAACGGAAGAGATCATTAAGGTGTTGGATAGCATCAACCCCGACCTCACGGTGATGGGTAAAAAATCCGGCTATACCGGAAGTGGAGTTATTCCCCGGCGCATTATGAAGTATGTACCCACATCCATTCTGTTTGTGCCGGAAACAAGCCGCTATCAGCTGAAAAAAGCGCTGGTACCGGTCGACTTCTCCGATCCGTCGGCCAAAACGGTAAATGCCGCGGTGGAAATCACGAAAGAGAAGGGCGGAGCCGTGACAGCACAGCACATCTATAATTATCCGCCCCGGTTTTTCCCAAATCTGCCGGATGAGGAAGATGAGAAGAAAATGAACCGCTACCTGGAAGAGAAGAAAGATGTTTTTGTCAAAAAGCACTCCATTCCGGATGATGTGGAGTTCGTATTCTCACTCAATATCGACGGGCCGAAAATGGATCAGATATATGATCAGATTGTTCATGAACAGGCCGATCTGATTGTGGCTGTAGCAAAGGCCGGCAAAGGGATTGCCAGTATTTTGCGTGAAGATTTCACGGATAAAATGGCCTATTACAGGTTTGGGGTCCCTATTCTTCTCATGAAGGATAAAGAGAAACATCAGGGGTTTTTTAAATCTCTTTTGAAGAAAAACTGATGGATCATTGCCCATTCGATCAAAGCCCCGGCAATCACCGGGGCTTTTTCATTTAATCGTTCAACGGGCCGCGGTTGTCCACCACCTCCATCAAAACTCGACTGTACGGATCCACCTCTATGGATGCATCTTTAGACACGTCGAGTGTAATCACACCGTCAATCGGGCTCACAAACTTCATTTCACCATTCACATAAAGCTCCAGCGGCATATGGAACGGCCCGCCTGATTCCGTTTTCCAGCGCAGGGTCGTTTCACCCTCCGCGTAGTCTATCACAAGCTGTGGTGTTTGAGCTTCCCTGAGGTACGCCTCAAAGAGCCAGGAGAGATCCTCATCCGTCATTCGGTTCGCAAGCTCCAGGAAATCGTCCGTAGTGGCATACCGCATGTGGCGGCCATCGGTTGCCGTTTCCAGCTCCGGAGTGGGATATGCAAAGCGCCGCAGCAATTCAAAAAACGGTTCATCACCCAGATAGTACCGCAGCGTGTGCAAAAACAGGGCGCCTTTGTAGTACACATCCCCACCCCTGCCCGCACCGGAAATCTCTACACTATCCATGCTTTGGCGCGGCGCGATCGGGCTTCGGGATACCGTTCGGCGCTTGAACAACTCCATAAACCGCCGATAACTCTCATCACCTTGCAGATGTTCGGCGTAGAGCGCCTGCATGTAGGTACCAAATCCCTCGTGCAGCCAAAAGTCTCGCCAGTCCCACGCCGTTACCAGATTCCCCCACCACTCGTGCGCCAGTTCATGCTGATGGAGATCGTCGTACCCTCCATCCAGGCCAAAGAGATTGTCATTTTCAAAGGTGGCACCGTAGGCGATGATGGTTTGATGCTCCATGCCCAGATAGGGCGAATGTGCCACGCCATATTTTTCAGTGCGAAACGGATACGGCCCCAGCAGCTCTTCAAGAAAGCGCAACTGCGTGCTGAACTGAGGAAACAGCGCTTCTGCCTGCTCTCTGTACTCCGGCAACACCCAGAACATCATCTCCACCTCCTCGCCGGCAGTGCTGATGTAGCTCTCTTCGAGCATCTCATAAGGCGCCGCATTGAACGTAACGTTGTAGTTACTGATCGGCAGGCTGTGAAACCAGTGCCAGGTGGTAAAGCCATCGTCGCGTGGGGTTGTACCACGCAGGCGGCCATTGGAGGCAACCACCAGATCGTCGGGAAAGGCGAGGTTGATCGCTACGGAATCGGGCCTGTCGGAGGGGTGATCTTTATTGGGCCACCAAACCCACGCACCGATCGTCTGCACCGCCACGCCAAGCCAGGGATCGCCGGACGGCGTTTTCTCCCAAACCACTCCCCCATCCCACGGGGCATTGACCGCCACCCGCGGCTGGCCGCCATACGCAACGCGCACCGCCAACTCCGTACCCGGCTGCACGGTTGCAGGAAAATGGACCATCAGCCGCTTATCGCCGGGATGGTGCGAAAAGTGTAGCGGTTCCCCACCCACCATCGTTACCTCATGAACCTCCAGGCGCGGATCGAGCGCCAGTTCAATCACATTGGATGGATGCACCATGGTAAAGTGCGCATCCACCGAACCGGAAACGGTGCTGTCGGCCGGATTGATGGTAAGATCCAAATCATAAAACGACACCTGAAAGGCGGCCTGTGCCGGACTGAGAACGCCGCCCGAGCGGTACTCCACCTGATGTTGAGCCATGAGCGGAACAGCAGACGCCATCAGCCAGACAAACAGAAACAGAACAAATCGGTACACAGTCATATGCAGTGATCACTTTTTTTATTGCAGAACGCAGAATACGAAATGGATCGATTACGGACAAAAGTACGGAGGAAGAGAGCGGCGTTACGTTACCCTTTTTGCGGTTTGAACCGTATCTTTCGTCCCACAAAAATAATCACCTTTTACAGAACTGCACAGCATGGCGCAGCCCACCTATACTACGCATCACGGCATGGTCGATATCCTGCCCGATGAGGTTCGAAAATGGCAAGCACTGGAACAACTGATTCGCCGCGAGGCCGAACTGTTCAATTTTGAGGAGATCCGCACTCCCATCATGGAGCAGACCGAGTTGATCGTACGCGGCCTCGGCCAGCTCACCGATATTGTTTCGAAAGAGATTTTTTCGTTCAGCCGCGGGGAGGACAACTACGTGCTGCGGCCCGAACTTACCGCGCCGGTAGTGCGTGCTTTTGTAGAACACCATCTGGATCAACGGGGCGGCTCGCAGAAACTCTACTACATTGGCCCGATGTTTCGTGCCGAACGGCCGCAGAAAGGGCGTCAGCGCCAGTTCCATCAATTTGGCGTAGAGGTAATCGGCAGCAGCGATCCGGTAGCCGATACCGAAGTGATCGCCTTTATGGTGCATATTTACAACAAAGTGGGCATTCGTAACACCACGCTCAAAATCAACTCCATCGGTGATCCCGAAAGCCGCGAAGCGTACAAAACCGCATTGCGCGACTACCTCCGCCCCAATCTGGACAAGCTGAGCGAGATATCCCAAAATCGGTTTGAGAAAAATCCGCTCCGTATTCTCGATTCCAAGGAGGAAGAAGATCAACCGTTTATTGACGGTGCACCGCTTATTACCGATTATCTGTCGGAAGCCTCAACTGCCCGTTATGCCGAAGTGAAACGCCTTTTGGGCCGGCTTGATATTCCGTTTGAGGAAGATCCCTATCTGGTTCGGGGAATGGATTACTACACCGAAACCGCGTTTGAACTGATCAGCCCCGACCTGGGAGCGCAGGATGCACTGGCAGGCGGCGGGCGATATGATCTTCTGGTTGAAGAGATTGGCGGCCCCTCAACGCCGGCGGTTGGCTTTGCAGCCGGTATGGAGCGGCTCTTTATCGCCTGTGAGGAGCTGGGCATTGAGCTTGCCTCGCCAAAATCGGTGGATGTATACATTGTAACACTGGGCGATGAAGCCCGCACCTGGGGCGTGGAAACGCTGCCCGCCATCCGCGAACAGGGACTTTCTGCCACCATGGACTACATGGGCCGCTCCATGAAAGCGCAAATGAAAGATGCCAATCGCGAGCAGGCCCGGTTTGCCCTGATTGCAGGCTCGAATGAACTGAAAGAGGGCCGGTTTACACTGCGTGATATGAGTGCCAGCGAAGAGCAGCAGCTCACCCTTTCAGAAGCGATCGAGCAGGTCAAAAAAGTGAAACACGCCTGATTCAATCAGTCGCGCATCAGTTTTTTGTAGTGAATTTGTTCCGGTTGGTCGGCGTCGATACCGAGCCGTTCCCGCCGGTTCTCTTCATATTCCTGATAATTTCCTTCAAACCATTTCACTTGGCTGTTGCCCTCAAAAGCGAGGATGTGCGTAGCCACGCGATCCAGAAACCAGCGGTCGTGCGAAATCACCACCACACATCCCGCAAAATCGAGCAGTGCCTCTTCCAGTGCCCGCAGTGTGTTCACATCCAGATCGTTGGTTGGCTCATCCAGAAGCAGCACGTTGGCCCCCTCTTTCAGCACTTTAGCCAGATGCACACGGTTGCGCTCACCGCCCGATAGTTCGGTTACTTTTTTCTGTTGATCGCTGCCGCTGAAGTTAAATCGTGCCACATAGGCGCGGCTGTTTACCTCGCGGTTGCCCAGTTTGATGAGTTCCTGTCCACCGGAAATCTCCTCCCATATAGACTTATCGGGGTCGAGGGGACGCTTCTGGTTCACATAGCCCAGTTCCACCGTTTCGCCGATCGCAATGGAGCCGCCATCGGGTTCTTCCTCTCCGGTAATCATTTTAAACAGCGTGGTTTTTCCGGCTCCGTTCGGGCCAATCACCCCCACAATACCGCCCGGCGGCAGGTCAAACGTCATATCCTCGACCAGAAGGATGTCGCCAAATCCCTTTTTAACGCCTTGTGCGCGAATAACATGATCGCCCAGCCGCGGGCCGGCAGGAATATAAATCTCCATATCTTGCCGCGCTTTTTGCCGTTCTTCAGACAGCAGATCATCATATGCCTGAATACGCGCCTTGCTCTTCTTGCGCCGCCCTTTGGGGTTTTCGCGAATCCACTCGAGCTCCTGCTGCAATGTTTTTTGACGCTTGGACTCTTGCTTCTCTTCCGTTTCGAGGCGTTTCTTTTTCTGTTCCAGCCAGGAACTGTAGTTTCCTTCGAACGGAATACCCTCGCCCCGGTCGAGCTCCAAAATCCAGCCGGCCACATTATCCAGAAAGTACCGGTCGTGCGTTACTGCAATCACGGTTCCTTCGTAGCGCGCCAGGTGCTGTTCGAGCCACTGTACCGATTCGGCATCCAGATGGTTGGTGGGCTCATCCAGCAGCAGTACATCCGGTTTTTTAAGCAGCAGCCGGCAAAGTGCCACGCGCCGGCGTTCACCACCCGACAGATTCTCAATCGATGCCTCTTCGGGCGGGCAGCGCAATGCTCCCATCGCCTGTTTCAGTTTACTGTCGATATCCCACGCATCGATCTGATCGATCTTCTCCTGCAGCTTGCTCTGTTTGGCAATCAGTGCATCAAAGTCGGCATCGGGATTGCTGAACTCCTCGTTAATCGCCTCGTACTCGCGGAGCAGGTCCATCGTCTCCTGCACCCCCTGCTGCACAATCTCCTTCACGGTTTTATCGGGGTCCAGCACAGGCTCCTGCGGTAAATACCCAAACGTAATCCCCTTTTGGCGCGAGATTTCACCCTGGTAATTATCATCCAGGCCGGCTATAATTTTTAACAGGGTACTTTTACCCGCGCCATTCAGGCCGAGTACGCCAATTTTTGCACCGTAGAAAAAAGAGAGGTAGATATCTTTCAGAACCGTGATGTTGGGCTTATAAACTTTGGTGACACCCACCATCGAAAAAATTATTTTTTGATCACTCACAGTAGAAACAGGCTTTGTTAAAGTCGATTATGCAGCCCGAAAATACGATTATTTAAGGGATTTGTGAGGAGCGATTTCGACGATCGTCACACTCTTGTTTGATTACTCAAACCGGCGATCCGAATCAACGTTAACCACCTCCCGCTGCCCATCGGCTCCTTCATAGATCTTACTGCAAACGTTTCGGGTACGCAGAAACCATTCCCAAAATCACCACTCAAAAAGTCAAAGAAACACCGGTTTCTAACTCATTTGTAACAAATGAGTAAAGACTCTGCAAAACGCTGTATTGAAGATAAAAATGTGCCGAATATTGATGCGGAAACAACAATCCAGCAAACGATTTCGACGCAAGACGTGTAGGTCACGTTGACGTACACCACCGGGAAACTTAGGCATCAGATTTATGGGAACCTTTACAAATCAACCAACCACTCTCCAGTTTCGACGAACACTTCTGAGTATAAAAGCTGCATTCATGGTTGCAGGGTTATTTTTTCTCCTGCCTCTCAACAGTCAGGCACAAACTTCCTCCGAATGGGCTCAAATTTCAGGAGTCGTATTTGATGTAGAAGAGAACCTGCCCCTGCCGGGGGCTCACCTGCAGATAGCAGGTACCAGCATGGGTACCCGCACCGACGAAGAGGGGCGTTTCCAATTGCACGTGCACCCCGGACAGGTTCAACTGATCGTCTCTTTTATTGGAATGCGGGCCGACACCCTATCGCTTGATTTGGAGCCTCAAGAGCAGATTACTCTTCGGTTTGAGCTCTCTCCCGTGGTAGGGCAAAGTGACGAAGCGGTTGTCTTTGCCGACCGGGTTGCTCAAAGGGTGAGGGAACTGGCAGAACTGCGAAACGAACGTCGTAAACAGCTGAAAAACTATATCGTGCGGGTACAAAAACTGGGTATTCTGTACGAAACCCGCAAAGGTGAAAGTGAACCGATTACACTGGCATCATCGTCCAACTTCCCAATTAACAATGCCGGCAACCGGTCTCTGCCCGATGATTCGCTCGAAGCGATCGGCTTTTCCGAGCGAGTGGTAGAACAGATTTTTGTGGCTCCCCGCACCTTTACCGAAAACGCAATTGCACGGCGTTCGTCCGATAATTTCTTCGCCGAAAATGAGATTTTCTCTACCGGTGGCGAACCGTTGGACTTAAATGAAGAGAGCGTGATGGTGAACATTCTCGGTGAGGTTAAAACCATTGTTGGGCCGATCTCCCGCAACGCCGGTAATTTTTACTGGCTAAATGAAGAGCCGGCCGGCGACGAGTGGCCCGAAGGCACCATCCGCCTCACACTGGAACCCAAAACCAACCGCCGCCCCTTGTTCGAGGGCGAGGTTTTTATCAATGACGAGGAGAACATTATTATTGGGATGAATCTGCGACTGAACGAAGCCGGCGATGTCTTTACCGGTTTCTACTCCGCCTCTGAATTTCACTACAAGCAGCGATTCGAGCAGATTGAGGGATTTTGGCTGCCGGCACGTACCGAGGTGCAAACCAAAGTAGGCATCATCGGTTTCCGCAATGATTTTGTATACAAAGAGAACTGGACCTACACCGGATACGAGATCAATACCGATAAGGCAGATGAGAAAGAGACTCCTCTATCCGGGCGCACTGTAGCCGCAGATGCCGGCAATCGCAGCCCCGAATTTTGGGACCGGGTATCGCAAAACTATACACAGCCCGAGGATCTGGAGGAGCTTGAAAAAGCACAGTCGTTTGAGGAGACCCGCGGGCTGCTCACCTTTTCGATGGATATGACCGGGCGTTATCTGCGTTCGGGCGACGACCTGAAACGGTTCTACATCTCCAATTTTTCCGATTTTTACCGGTTCAATCGTGTGGAAGGTCACTACCTCGGTATCGGCTTGCGCACACCCACTATCAACCGCAACCACACCTACAAAGCAACCGGTGGTATAGCAACCGGTGCCAACGTGTGGCGTTACAATCTGGAAGCCCTGCAGTTTCTGCCCGGCGGGGTATTTGGCCTGGAGGGCAGCGTCTACAAACGAACCGCACTCCAATTTGTGGACTACCCGTATGAAGTAGGTCCACTGAATATGGATGAACTCCGCTACACCCTCACCCATGGCATCGGCGGCGATGACCCCCGTAACTACTTTGAGCGAGAGGGCTTCAGCGGCGGATTCCGGCTGCGTTTCCGGGAACAGTTTTTTATCCGCGCTAACTTTATGCGTGAAGATCAGCGGTTTATGCCCATTACCACCACGGGCACCTTTTTTAACAGCCTGGAAGTGGGTGGCGGACTCGATCCCAATTTAAATCCCAATACGGGCGTGCTTCCCGAAGCGTTTGCCAACCAGGACGGTATGGCGGGCTTTAATCCCGGACGATTTTCAGGGTTTGAGTTCCACTTTAAATTCGACAACCGCCAGTTTCGGCTACCCGGCCTTTTTCGGGATTATAAGGTACGTCAGTTCGGCTGGTATACCGATCATCTTGCCACCTGGAGTGATTCGCAGTTTGGGGCCAGTGCCGGGTTCAACTACTTCAAATACCGCAGCGCGATCGGCATGCGCATCCCGCTGTTCGACTCACACTATATCTTTGCCGATCTGTTTGTGACCGGTTCCGACAATCCGCTGCCCGCCCAGATGCAGTTTGCCAGCAACGGATTCTTTATCGAAGACTTCCTGCGCCGGCGTCCCGTGTTAACCCTCGGATTTAATGATGCAGTGGCCAACCGAACCAGTGTGGCCCGGCTCGAATATTTCCTCGGGTCTGCCTTTACGCAACCGATGCCGTTCCGCGCCATTCGCCAGAGCGGCATGCAGATGAGCATGTGGGTCTCGGGCGGTGTGCGCCATGCTGATGATAACCTCGCTCCGGTCGTACCGTGGGAGAGCAACAATCAGGAGCATCTGGAAGTGGGTGTAGCCGTGTTCCGCATTCTCGGTATCCTTCAGGTTGAAGGCGCATTTCGGGTGATGGGTGATGGCGGCTCGGCAACCGGCATCAGCATAATATTGTAATCAGCTCAGATCCGATAGCCGGCCACACACCCGATGAGTCGGTGTCCCAAACCGGCCTCACCCCCTTGTCGATCAAAACCCGATTCCGAACAGGAAAAAGAAGTTATCACTGTAGGGATTGGCGGCCAGAGTCCCGTTCACGATCACACTAAAAAACTCGGTTACCGGCACCGGATTCGTTACCGATATGCCGGTATGTATGACCCCCGCTTTACCTGTGCCATAGAGCTCCGATTTGGATGGGGTGAAACCCATAAAAAGTTCCACATTACGAATCCCATACCCAATTTGTGTGTAGACGGAAGTATCATCATCGTTTGTGAGAAATACCCCCGTAAACAGATTTATCGGAAACTGTTCGGTGCCGCTATACTGAAACCCCGCCTCCAGAAAATGAGCACTTCCGCTAAAATAATTTCCCTCCGGTGCTTGTGGAAAGGTATAATCAGTGAGCATCAGCGAGAGATCGCCGCGTGAGGTACTGAAGGTGTATGACGTATAAAAATCGACTTCCGTACCATCCGGGTTGCCGTTGGTGGCAAACGCGGCCCACGCACCGATTTCGAAATTTCCCGACGTAAAATTGATGTCGGGCTGTATACTGGGCGAATTGCCAAAATCGGCACCGCGCCATACGTAGCGATTCATCACATCGGCACCCAGGCCAACCTGAGCGATTGCGTCAGATGCCGTGGTTGTCAGCACTAAGAGCAGCAAACCGCACACTTTTATCCACCGTTGATTGGTTGTATATTTCATTGTTTTCTATTGATTTTAATGGATCATGACGGAAACAACCGGGCACCGGGATCCCGCAATCCAGGTGCCCATTTTTTTAGCCGCCGTCTACTTCTCAAGAGCAGATGGCGCTATCGTTTCGATACCGGCAAAGTAGGGATACGCCGTGTTGCCGTGCTCTGAGATATCGAGCCCGGCTGTTTCTACCCCATCGGTTACGCGCACGCCCACCAGCCACTTAATAAGGCCAAACACGGTGAACGACGCTGCAAAGATGAATCCTGTTATCGCTGCTGTACCCAGCAACTGTACCCAAAAACTGATACCCGGTACAAACAGCCCTACAGCCAGAGTACCCCAGATTCCGCACACCCCATGAACCGATATGGCTCCCACCGGGTCATCGATCTTCAGCTTTTCGAACAGGGTGATGGCAAACACTACCAGCACACCGGCGATGGCACCTACCGCCGCAGCGCCCAGCGGCGAAATAACATCAGCACCGGCCGTGATTCCTACCAATCCCGCCAGTACACCGTTCAATGCCATCGGGGCGTCCAGGTTTTTAAACACAATCTGAGTGGTAAGCATCGATGCCAGAGCTCCGGCCGACGCTGCCAGTGCTGTGGTAACAAAAACGAAGGATACAGCAGCAGGGTCGGCACTCAGCACCGAGCCGCCGTTAAATCCGAACCAACCGAACCAGAGCAAAAATACCCCCACCGTAGCCAGCGGAATACTGTGGCCGGGAATGAGCGTCGGTTTACCGTCAACGTACTTCCCTTTGCGAGCGCCCAGTAGCAACACACACGCCAGGCCGGCCGCACCGCCCACCGCGTGAACCAATGTGGAACCGGCAAAATCGTAAAAGCCGAGCCCATCAAGCCAGCCCCCGCCCCAAAGCCAACTGCCGGTAACCGGATAGAGAAACGCCACCAAAATGGCCCCAAAAAGCATGAACGAGCTCAGCTTGATGCGGCCTGTCACACATCCCGAAACGATCGTGGCAGCGGTAGCGGCAAACATTGCCTGGAAAATAAAATCACTCCATATGGTCATCTCCTCCCCGTAGGTCGGTGTGAGCATCCCGACAGGGTCTGAAGCATCGAAACCGATGCCAAATCCACCAAATCCCAGAATGCCATTAAACTCTCCGGGATACATGATCTGAAACCCGACAACAGCGTAGGTAAGGATCCCCGTACAGAGAATAAACACATTCTTATAGATCACATTTACCGAGTTTTTAGCTTGTGTGAGTCCGCTCTCTACAGACGCAAAACCGAGATGCATGATAAAAACCATTCCGGCAGCTATCAGAATCCAGAGGTTGTCGATCATAAATTTTGGAAAGAGTGGCGACTCCTGAAACGCCTCATAGGTTGCCGCCTCTTCCTGTATTTCGCCAGCAAACGCCCCGGTTTCAATCAGCTCGGGTTCAGCATGGGCGTTGATGGAAATGTAACCGGCAATTATGGCAAAACCGGCCAGTAAAAAAACAGCTTTCAGTACCTTGTTCATACATAGAGTGTTTTGGTTAACGTTGAACTTCCTGAAATTTCAATATGAATGAGACATAAATCAATATTTTTTTAATCTTAATTGATATTTGTCCTAAATATTTTATTATAAATTAGAAAAGCGCTTTTACCTGTTCGGATTTTTGTATACCCGCTCCCAGCCGGTAAACCAACCGGCGTTCAGGCTACCGTTTCTGTGCGCCGCTCGCTCCCACTTTGCAACTTGAAAGCAATGATTCCGTATTTGGTACCAACTGCGCTTCTTGTATATTTGACACACCTTCAACCTCACCAATCCTGACAACCATGACTATTCTGCCCATTATCATTCTTGCCGTTGTGTTGGTTATCTTAATCGCCGTTCCGGTATCGATTTACAACCGGCTGGTAACCCTCCGCAATCGGTTCGAAAACGCCTTTGCCCAAATTGATGTACAGCTGAAACGCCGCTACGACCTCATTCCAAATCTGGTAAACGTAGCCAAACAGTATATGAAGCACGAAAAAGAGACCCTCGAAGCGGTGATTCAAGCACGCAATATGGCCGCGCAAACCGAGGAGCAAGTCTCGAAGCAGCCGGGTGATCCCGATGCCATGCAAAAACTGATGGGTGCCGAACAGCAGCTTTCCGGTACATTGGGCCGCCTCTTCGCCCTTTCTGAAAGCTATCCCGATCTGAAGGCAAACCAGAATATGATGCAGCTCACGGAAGAGCTGACCTCTACCGAAAACAAAATATCGTTTGCGCGACAGGCATTTAACGATGCGGTGATGGCATTCAACACCGCCCGGGAAAAGTTCCCCAATATTGTATTTGCCAACCTCTTTGGGTTCCAGCAGGCACGCCTCTTTGAGCTGGATGTAGAGGAAGCGCGTCAGGCACCCAAGGTGGAATTTTAACCGAATCAACACACCGCGATGAACTTTTTTGAAGCACAGGAACGGGCAAAGAAAAAAACCGTTCAGCTGGTTATTCTCTATATCATCGCCGTTGTGCTTATGATCGTATCGGTGTATGTGGCGCTGGTATTGCTACTCAACTTTGGTACCGCCATGCCGGTTGGTTGGCACCCCGCCCTTTTTACCGGTGTAGCGGGTATTACCCTGCTGCTCATTATCTCCGGAACACTCTTTCGCGTAGCGCAGCTTCGCAAAGGGGGAAGTGCCGTGGCTGAACTGCTCGGCGGCCGCCGGGTTAACGTCTCCACCGACGACCTAAAGGAGCGTCAGCTCATCAATGTGGTAGAAGAGATGGCCATCGCCTCCGGCACGCCGATGCCCGACCTCTATATTCTGGACCATGAAGAGAACATTAACGCCTTCGCCGCAGGATTTGGCACCGATGATGCCGCCATCGGCGTAACACGCGGCACACTCGAGAAACTGAGCCGCGATGAACTGCAGGGGGTCATCGCCCACGAATTCAGCCATGTGTTGAATGGTGATATGCGTCTCAATATTCGCCTGATCGGTATCCTGAACGGTATCTTGTTAATTCATATGATGGGGCTTTTATTGATGCGGTCGGTCGTATACAGCGGCGGGATGAGGCGGCGCAGCAGCAGCGGAGGAAGCGGTAACAGCGGCAACGCCACGCTGGTGATTATCCTCTTTGGACTGTCGCTGATTGTGATCGGTTATATCGGGATGCTCTTCGGCCGTGTGATACAGGCTGCCGTATCGCGGCAGAGGGAATACCTAGCCGACGCAGCCGCTGTACAATACACGCGCAATCCGGATGGTATTGCCGGAGCCCTGCAGCGCATCAAGCGCATCGCAAAAGGGAGCGATATTCAAGATGCACACGCCGTAGAGTGCAGTCACCTTTTCTTTGCCAGCAGCTTCAGCACCGCCCTGAACGCACTTTTTGCCACCCATCCTCCCCTCGATAAACGAATTGAAGCGATTCGCGGTGCCGTACCGCCGCCAGAGCAGCCACTCACCAAAAAATCGGCTGCTGCAGGCCCTGTCCCATCCTCCCCTAAAACCGAGGCCGGCCGACACGCCACCGGCCCGCTCGCGGATACTCTTCCGCTGCGCGAAATTCTGCTCGCCTCCATCGGCACCATCGCCACATCGGGCGTGGAACGAGCCCGCTCGCTGCTGAGCCACATACCGGATGAGCTACACAAAGCCGCACACGAACCGCTCGCCGCCGAGGCGGTAGCCTATGGATTGATTTTGTGCCAGTCAGAATCGTCCGAGGCGGACAAAAAAGCCCTGGCAACGAACCTTCTTTCACCCGATATAGCCGGTGAAGTAGAGCGGCTATACCCGCTGCTGGACACGCTCGAAGAACGGTATGCACTGCCATTGGCAGAGCTGTCGATTCCCGCTCTGCGTCAGATGAGCGACAGCCAGTACGGTCAGTTCCGGCAGATCTTGCGCAACCTGATTGACCAGGATGAGCGGGTAAGCCTGTTTGAGTTTGCCCTCGAAAAACTGATCGAACACCGTCTCGATGCTCATTTTAAACGATCTGAGATGAGTGAGGTTCGCCATTTCCGCCTCAAACCGATGGGGAACGAACTATCGGTGATACTCTCCACGCTGGCCCACGCCTGCGAAACCGACACACAACAGGCGTGGGAATCGGCTGTGGCCTCCCTCGGGAAAGCCGCGCCGGATAACCTGGAGCTTCTCCCTCCCGCCGACTCCTTTCCCGGATTGCTGGATGGGGCAATCGACGAATTTGCGCACGCCGCCAATCCGGTTAAGAAAGCGCTGCTCAACGCCATGGCGCACGGTGTGATGAGCGACGACCGCCTCTCCATGAA
This sequence comes from Balneolaceae bacterium, assembly GCA_047921075.1. Classification (GTDB taxonomy): domain Bacteria; phylum Bacteroidota; class Rhodothermia; order Balneolales; family Balneolaceae; genus JBLRWS01. Next base: position 28,063 of record JBLRWS010000033.1, read on the forward strand.
CGAGTATATGTTGCTTAAAGCCATTGCTGAATCCATTGGCACCCCCATTCCGCTGCATGTGATGCCGGCTGAAGAGAATCTGTAGGGCGTCGACAACTCCATTCTCCTCAGGTTTCTCAGAAGAAACAAAGTTTGTGAGCGATCAGGGCGAAACCCGGATTCGGATCAGAAACCTGTTGAGGGGCCGATGATCAACCCCGCTCTATTTGGCCATCTTCATATCGTTCCGGGCGGTGTCGGCCAGGTATCGCATCAGGCTCAAGAAAGCTTTCCAGTCGATGATGACGTGGGCAATGGTCAGGCTCACCGCAACCAGGGCAACAACCAGGTGATACTCACCGATGTCGTGCCGGGTTAAACCGAGAATAAACGGCTCGCGGCCGGCGGCCTGTCCGTGCGGTGCGAGCCACATCAACAGGCCGGTTATCAGCACCAGGCTCCACACGAACATCATCGACAGGGCAACCACAGCCCTTACCAGAATTTTCGGTCGTACTGTTCTTTTTTTCATCATGGTATCTCCCGTATGTATATGAAGTGTACCATCTTATTATGTAGATGGTATGGAGGAA
>JBLRWS010000034.1:0-27728 GCA_047921075.1 Balneolaceae bacterium
AAAAAACTGGGTTATCCAACGGCCAACATTCAGGTACAACATCAGAGAAAAATCATCCCGAAAGATGGTGTCTATGCTGTTTGGTGCCGCATAAACGGCGATTTTCATGGCGGTATGATGAATATCGGAAACCGCCCAACGTTTGATGGACAGTCGCAAACTCTGGAAGTGCACCTGTTTGATCTGGACGCCAATCTCTACGGAAATGAAATTCATGTTCAGTTTCTGCAGCGCATACGCGGCGAGCAGGCATTTAATGGGGCTGAAGCTCTAAAACAGCAGTTGGCCAGAGACGAAAAAGAGGCACGGGAAATTCTTTCGAAAAAAGAACCGAATATTGCAAAGCAAAGAAAATAAGCGTACTTTTAGAAGCTAATAACCGATAGGAATTGATACTGTTAGACGAATAAAAATGAGCATAACGAAAGCACAAAAAGAAGAAATTATTACAACCTATGGCGGCAACGCCGAAAATACAGGATCTGTGGAGGCACAGATTGCAATGCTAACTGCGCGTATTGAAGACTTGAACAAGCATCTTCAGGAGAACAAGAAAGATCACTCCTCACGTCGCGGATTGTTGAAAATGGTAGGCCAGAGACGTCGGCTTCTGAATTATTTCAAGAAGAACGATATCGTGAAATATCGCGAGCTCATCCAGAAACTCGGCCTTCGTAAATAAGCTTTTCCAAAGGCACGTCATTGTACGTGCCTTTTTTATTTTAAATTGCGGCACCACCGGCTTGGCTGTTCCCCGGAACCGCCGCAATTCGCAGATCGAACAGTCATGAACGAGAAAAAAGACAGAATACAAATGAAAGAAGATTTTAAAAGCGTTGAATTTGCACCGGGCAAAACGCTCTCGGTAGAAACCGGGCGATTGGCCAAGCTGGCCGATGGTGCAGTAATGGTACGAATGGGCGACACCATGGTGCTCTGTACAGTTGTGAGTGCCAAAGAAGCCAAACCGGGACAAGATTTTTTCCCGCTTGTCGTAGACCTTAGAGAAAGTTTTACCGCTGCCGGAAAATTTCCAGGCGGTTTTTTGAAGCGCGAAGGGCGCCCATCCGATGGCGAAACCCTTGCCAGCCGACTCATTGACCGAAGTCTCCGTCCGTTGTTTCCGGATGGATATTACAACGACACCCAGGTTATCTGCCAGGTGTTCTCATCCGACGGACAAAACCAGGCCGATGTATTAGGCGGTTTTGGAGCATCTGCAGCTATTCACATTTCCGATATTCCATTTGCCGGCCCCATGGCGCAGGTAAAAGTGGGTCGTATTGATGGCGAATTTATCATCAACCCAACCATCGATGAGCTCGAGCAGAGCGATATGGACCTGATTGTAGCCGGCACCAAGTCGAGCGTGATCATGATCGAGGGTGAAATGAAAGAGATCAGTGAAAAAGAGATGCTGGAAGCCGTTAAAGAAGGCCATAAAGCGATTGCAAAGCTTTGTGAATTCCAGGAAGAGCTGAGAAAAGAATTTGGCGTTGAAAAACGCGAATTCACCGCTGAAGAAGGAAACAGCGACCTTGAGAACAAAGTTGTGGAGCAGATTGGCGATCGCCTGAAAGAGATCGTAGCAATGGGCCTCAGCAAATATGAGTTCAGCGGAAAACTGAAAGAGCTGAAAACGGAATTAAAAGAGACCATCACAGCTCAGGAAGGATATGAAGATGCCGGCAGTGAGGTTACGGAGATTTTCTACAGCCTGGTGAAAAAGACCGTTCGAAATATGATTCTTGAAAACAAGAAACGTATTGACGGCCGCGGCCCCGACGATATCCGCGACATCTGGACACAGGTAGGCTATCTCCCTCGCGCACACGGTTCTGCAATATTTTCACGCGGAGAAACACAGGCGCTGATCTCTGTAGCGCTCGGAACCAAACGCGATGCTCAAAGCGTCGATACTCTCTTTCACGAGATGGATCAGACCTTTATGCTGCACTACAACTTCCCGCCCTACTGTGTGGGTGAAGCCGGCTTTATGCGCGGCCCAGGCCGACGCGAAATTGGTCACGGTCACCTTGCCGAGCGTGCCCTCAAAATGGTACTGCCCAACTTTGACGACTTCGGCTATGTGGTGCGTGTTCGTTCCGACATTACCGAATCGAACGGTTCCTCTTCCATGGCGTCCGTTTGTGGTGGCTCTATGGCGCTGATGGATGCCGGTGTGCCGCTTCCTAAACCGGTGGCCGGTATTGCCATGGGTATGATTGTAGGCGAAAACAACACCGTTGTTCTTTCCGATATTCAGGGTGAAGAAGATTTCATGGGCGACATGGACTTCAAAACGGCCGGTACCGCCGATGGTATCACCGCTACACAGATGGATATGAAAGTACAGGGTATCAGCTTCGAAATTATCGAAGAAGCCCTTGCACAGGCTCACAAAGGCCGGATGCATATTCTGGAAAAAATGGCCGAAACCATTTCTCAATCTCGCGAAAGTCTGTCCAAGTATGCGCCGCAGTTCCTGCGCATGACTATTGACGGCGACAGCATTGGCGCGGTGATTGGCCCCGGCGGTAAAGTGATTCAAACCCTGCAGAAAGAGACCGATACCGAAATTTGGATCGAAGAAGACTCGCAGGGCAAAGGTCAAATTACAATCTCTGCCGACAGCCTCGATAAAGCGGAGGCAGCCAAGAAACGAATTCAGGCTGTTGCCGGCGAACTCGATGAAGGTGCAACCTACACCGGTACCGTAAAAGCGATCAAAGATTTTGGCGCTTTTGTGGAAATCGTACCGGGTAAAGAAGGACTGCTGCACATCTCTGAAATCGCTCACAAGCATGTGAAAAAGGTTGAAGACGAGCTCAGTGTTGGCGATCAGATCGATGTGAAACTGTTGAAAGTGGAACATGGCGGCAAACTGCGCCTCAGCCGAAGAGCGCTGCTGCCCGAACCGGAGCAAGGCGAATAAACAAACCGTCTTTGCCCGATGATGAAATCAAAAAGCGCCTTCGACCATCGGAGGCGCTTTTTTTTATTACGGAACCGATCAACGTTACTCCCGATTCACCTTCCAAAAATAAACTATATGCAAACCACGGAATCCATCACACAAATTAAAAAAACAGAGTTACCGAACGGACTCACCATCGTTTCTGAACGGATCGAGAGTGTGAAAAGCGTCTCGGCCGGAATCTGGGTAAAAACGGGAAGCCGCCACGAAACGGACGAACAAGCCGGCGTGACTCACTTTCTGGAACACATGCTTTTTAAAGGAACAGAGCGGAGGTCGGCGTACGACATCGCCCAAAGCATGGAATCGGTTGGTGGGTATTTGAATGCGTTTACCTCCACGGAATATACCTGCTACTTTGCGCGCTGCCTCGATACCAAGCTCAATCGCGCCATGGATGTGCTGAGTGATATGGTGCAGCACTCCGTCTTTCCCGAAGAGGAGCTCGAAAAAGAGAAGAAAGTGGTGCTCGAAGAGATGAAAATGTACAAAGACAGTCCGGATGATTATGTGTTCGAGCTGTTTAGCAGTCAAGTATTCGATGGCCACCCGATCGGGCGCCCCATCATCGGCTACGAAAACACAGTGTCGAACTTTACCCGCCAAAATCTCTTTGATTATATGGCAGAGCGATATCGCCCCGATAATATACTGGTGGCCGTAGCCGGACATGTCGATCACGACGAGGTGGTAGCGCTTGTGCGCGACCACTTAAACCTTTCCCGAAAGGATAAAACTCAGCGCGTGGAGCAACCGCTTACGTCGTACAAGCCGTCGCAACAAGAGGAGACAAGAGTCATCGAACAATCGCATATGGTGCTTGGCCGCCGCGGTCTCAGTTTTGACCATTCCGATAAATACCTGCTGCTTCTGGCGCACACGGTATTGGGAGGTGGGATGAGCTCCCGTCTGCATCAGAATATTCGGGAAAAGTACGGCTACTGCTACTCCATTGGCCCGTTCAATCAATCCTACACCGATTCGGGCCTTTTTGGGGTCTATATCGGTACCGATAAAGAATATGTGCCTCATGTTCGGGAGTTGATCCATCAGGAGTTTGAGCAGCTCCGTACGGTAGAGATTGGCGATAAAGAGTTAAGTGAAGCCAAAGCACAACTGAAAGGGAAGTTGCTGCTCTCGCAGGAGAACACCAGCAACCGGATGACCCGCTTGGCCAAGAGCGAACTCTATTACAACCGGTTTGTCTCTCTCGATGAGCTTGTACAGAACATTGATGCAGTTACGGCAGAAGAGGTGCTCACGTTTTCGGCTGAGTTCTTCGATCCGGCGGTCTACTCAGAAACATTGTTACTTCCCGAGGCGAAATAAAGCGGCCCGAACGGCTTCCTGCTTTCGGTGAGAAGCCGTATTTTTTGCCCGCCTGTATGATATTTTATCAGGCTATATAAACCATCAAAAACCAACGTTTTCGATCTGTTATGACCTACATCAATCAGCTATCCAGCCATGCCAACGAACAGGTGACCCTGAAAGGATGGGTATACAACGCCCGCAGCAGCAAAGCGTTGCATTTTATTGAACTGCGCGATGGAACCGGCCTGTGCCAATGCGTGGTTTCGCTCGATGAGGTAGGCGAAGAGATATTTGAAAAGGCGGGTACACTGCGCCAGGAAAGTTCGGTGGCTATTACCGGCAAGGTTATTGAAGACGATCGAAGCGTAGGCGGATACGAGCTGCACGTGAGTGATGTGGAGATTTTCCAGATTGCGGAAGAGTATCCCATCACCCCAAAAGAACACGGTGTAGAGTTTCTGATGGAGAACCGGCATCTATGGCTGCGGAGCCAGCGACAGTGGGCGGCTATGCGGGTGCGTAACGCTATTATTTTTGCGATTCACCGGTTTTTCCAGCAAGAGGGATTTATCCAGATGGACGCCCCGATCTTTACGGGTAATGCAGCAGAAGGGACCACGACGCTATTTGAAACGGATTATTTTGATGAGAAAGCGTACCTGACTCAGTCGGGGCAGCTCTACGCCGAGGCGATGGCCATGGCGCATGGAAAAGTATACACATTCGGCCCAACCTTTCGCGCCGAAAAGAGCAAAACGCGGCGTCATCTCACCGAATTCTGGATGATTGAGCCGGAGATGGCTTTCTTCGACCTGGATATGAATATGGCACTGGCCGAGAAGATGCTCAAGTTTATTGTAGGTACAATACTTGAAGAAAATCGTCGTGAGCTGGACGTTTTGGAGCGCGATACATCAATGCTTGAAAATGTTGTGAACCATCCGTTCAAGCGTATTTCGTACACCGAAGCAGTGGAGCAGTTGAAAAGCGATGCCACAGCCGATCTTCTCGATGCGATGGAACAGAGCCGGAAAGAGGAGCTGGAGACCATAACGGCAGAGCTTGAAGAGATTAAAAAAGAGCACGGATCAGCCAAAAAATGGCGAAAAACACAGATTGACCGACGCATCAAAGAGATTCATGTACGAACCGCTCAAATTGAAGAGGATCTCCGCAACATTCCGGAGTGGAAAACATCGGCAGCCAATTTTGAATGGGGCAACGATTTTGGGGGCAGTGATGAGACGGTGCTCACCATGCAATACGACACACCGGTAATGGTGCATCGTTATCCCGCCGAGGTGAAGGCATTCTACATGAAGCGCGACCCCGACGATGAAACCCTGGCCCTGGCGCTGGACGTTCTGGCTCCGGAAGGCTATGGCGAAATTATTGGCGGCAGCCAGCGGGAAGATGACTTAAACATGCTGCAGGCTCGGATTGCAGAACACAACCTCCCTGAAGATCTGTTTAGCTGGTATGTAGATCTCCGCCGCTTTGGCAGTGTGCCTCACAGCGGCTATGGCCTTGGCCTCGAGCGAACGGTTGCGTGGATCTGCGGGCTTAATCATGTTCGCGAAACGATCCCATTTCCTCGGATGCTCGGCCGCCTTCGTCCGTAGTATGGTATTGATGGAGGGTGATTGTTAAGCCCGAAAATCTTCTTTTGTGTTTTCCGTTTCCGCTCGTACTTTCAGGCAGGGAATGAAGTAACACGAATCAACCATCAAGAAAAACCGGGCTATGCAACCTACGTCAGATTTATCATGGCACGCTTTTTACACCAAACCACGGCACGAAAAAAAAGCAACGGAACGGCTCACAGAGCAGGGGTTTGAGGTCTATTGCCCTATCATAAAAACGAAAGTGCGCTGGAGCGACCGCTGGAAAAAAGTGGATAAACCGCTGATAACGGGTTATATCTTCGCACGGGTAGAACCGGAGAACCGCGAGAAGCTGCTGCAGGATCCCGGCGTATTGCACTGCCTTTTTTGGCGCGGAAAGCCGGCTATTGTGCGCAATGAGGAGATCGAGTCGTTGCGAATCATCGAGCAGTACGGCACCGATGCTGAGGTTAAATCGCTGAAGCCGGGCGATCAGGCAGTTATCAGCGAAGGGGCGATGGCCGGCCAGCACGGCATCGTCATTCATAGCAGTAAGGAAGAAGCAACCATACGGCTAGACTCGTTGAAGCTTCAGATCACTGTGAAGATATCCACCCGAAAACTGGATGTATTGCGATAACGGGTCGGCTACGATTCCATGCTGTTGGCCAATCTTCGCCGGATACCTTTTGGCCCGGTATCAAATGTTATTCTTTTAGCGTGTCCAGAATGGTTAAGTAAGAGTGGTACCGATCGGGATGAATATTGCCCTGTTCATACGCTGCCACCACGCCACAACCGGGCTCGTGATCGTGCGAGCAGTTGTAAAATTTGCAGTCGTTCCCAACGTCCCTCATTTCCGGGAAAAAGTGCCACAGGTCCTCCGGCTCGATGTCGGTGAGCGCAAATTCGCGGATTCCCGGTGTATCGATGATAAACCCGCCGTCGGGCAGCGGCAACATCCGGGCATAGGTGGTGGTGTGTTTCCCTTTTTCGTTGTGGGATGAAACGTCTCCGGTAGGGAGGTCGATCCCTGGAATGAGCGCGTTGATAAGGCTCGATTTGCCCACTCCGGAATGGCCGATAAACACCGAGTTGGAGCCGGTTACCATCGCCCGAAGAGCTTCCAGTTGCTCGGCATCATGGATGGAGGTGGTAATAACGTTGTACCCGAGCGGTTCGTAAATAGCTTTAAGTCGTGCAACTTCAGCCGCCTCTTTTTTACCGGCCAGATCGGTTTTGTTTAGTATCAGACCGGCCTCAATACTGAAAGCCTCGCAAGCAGCCAGACAGCGGTCGATGAATCCCTGTTTAGGTTTGGGCTGGCGCACCGATTGCAGCACCCATACGTTGTCTACATTGGCAGCCAGCACCTGGCGGTCGCCCGTACGGTGCATCGCTTTTCTCGGGATGAAATTACGCCTCTCTTCCACACCGGTTACGGTTCCGGTGCCGTCGTTGTTCGATTCGTACTGCACTCGATCGCCCACTGCCACCGGATTGGAGGAGTCGTGATGGGTGAGGCGCAACTTTCCACGCACGCGGCAGGAGAGAACCTCAGCATCGCCATCGGGCTTTACATGAATCCATTTTCCGGTGGATTGTATGACCGTTCCTGTCACCGGCCTACTCCTCGGTTGGTTGATGGTTATCCATGCGGAACGCTCTCTTTTTGGGAGTGATTGGTTTGTACCCCCACCGATCGCTTATGCTCGTCCGATACCCCAAAAAACGATGATGGATCGTGCATCGGTTTCTTTTCCAGAACCATATCGAGAAGCGGATCCATGCGCTCCAGGTAATCAACCTGAAGATCACCGATGATATCCGCCTCGATTTCATGCACATCTTTTTCGTTCTTTTTGGGCAGAATTACTTTTTTGATGCCGGCCCGCTTTGCGGCCAGTACTTTTTCCTTGATGCCGCCCACCGGTAATACGAGCCCCCGAAGGGTAATTTCGCCGGTCATGGCCAGAGTTCCTTTTACTTTTCGCTGCGTAAAAATCGAGGCTACAGCCGAAAGCAGGGAGATTCCCGCTGAGGGGCCATCTTTGGGTACCGCACCCTGTGGCACGTGAATGTGCAGATCCCAATATTTGAATGCTTCTTCAGGAATGCCGAGCTCCTCTGCCCGTGCCCGCAGGTAGCTGATGGCGAGCATGGCCGACTCTTTCATGACTTCACCAAGCTGACCGGTAATGTGGAGTTTTCCGCTTCCTTTCGAGACGCTGGCCTCGATGAAGAGAATATCCCCGCCATATTGGGTCCATGCCAATCCTGTGGCCACTCCGGGTACTGTGGTGCGTTCGGCTACATCAGAAAAGAATTTCTGTTTGCCCAGCACATCCTCCAGATCGTTTACGCCCACGCTCATTTTCTCGATATCGCCACCGGCTATACGTGCGGCTACATGGCGGCAGACCGCTGCAATTTGCCGCTCCAGATTTCGCACACCCGACTCGCGCGTGTATTCATCAATAATCCGGTTCAGCACAGCAGCAGAGATTTTGATCTGACCTTTTTTAAGCCCGTTCTCTTCAATCTGCTTTGGAATCAGATATTTTCGGGCAATTTCTACCTTCTCTTCCTGTGTGTATCCGCTGATGTTGATAATCTCCATTCGGTCGCGCAGCGGTGCGGGAATGGTATCGAGTGAGTTGGCGGTGGCGATGAACATCACACGCGAGAGATCGTACTCCAGCTCAAGGTAGTTATCGATAAAAGCGTTGTTCTGTTCCGGGTCGAGCACCTCCAACAGGGCAGAGGTTGGGTCACCCCGAAAATCGGAGCCTACCTTATCGATTTCATCCAGCATCATGACAGGGTTGGCTTTCCCCGATTTCTTCATGGAGCGGAGTATACGTCCCGGCAATGCGCCGATATAGGTGCGCCGATGACCACGGATCTCCGCTTCATCATGAATACCGCCTAAGCTGAACCGCTCAAATTCGCGATTCAACGCACGTGCAATCGATTTACCGAGAGATGTTTTACCGACGCCGGGAGGACCGTAAAAACAGAGAATCGGTGCTTTCATATCTTTTTTCAGTTTCAACACCGCGAGATATTCCACAATGCGTTTTTTTACTTTCTCCAGGCCGTAGTGGTCTTCATCCAGTACTTTTCGTGCCCGCTTCAGATCCAACTTGTCTTTGGACGTTTCACCCCACGGTAAATCCAAAATCCACTCCACATAGCTGTGAATAATGCCGTAGTTGGGAGAGGAGCTGGGCGTCATTTCGAGCCGTTGAAGCTCTTTTTCTGCGGTTTCCCGAGCATCATCCGGTAGCCCTTTTTTGGCCTCCAGTCGCTCCCGAAGCCGTGCGATATCCTGCTGCTCGCTGTCTTCGCCCAGTGCCTCCTGAATGGCCTTCATCTGTTGGCGCAGGTAGAAATCGCGCTGCTGATCGTCGATGTCGGTCTTTACTTTCGTGCGAATCTCTTCACTCAAATTCAGAACCTGCAGCTCTTTATTCAGAAATTCCATCACCTTGTTCAGCCGCTTCGAAAAGATTTTCTCTTCCAGCAGCTCCTGTTTGTTGGTCAGCGATACCTGCAGGTTGGAGGAGATGAAATTGAGCAGAAACGTAGGGCTCGAAATATTGTTGATAGCGATGGACGCTTCCGAAGGAATATTTGGAGAGAGGTTTACAATTTTGGTGGCCGTCTCTTTTATAGACCGGATAGATGCGTCGAGCTCTACACCTTCAAGGTCCATCTGCTGCTGAAAAGCTTTGGCCTGAGCCCGAAAATAGGGCTCTTCCTGGGTAAACTCCTCTACCTCAAAAATACTTTTTCCCTGAATGACGATACTCTTGCTGCCGTCGGGCATCTTGATGAGTTTCAGAATCTGTGCTACCGTACCGTAGGAGTACATATCCTCGCGGGTAGGATCTTCTACTTCTTCATCTTTCTGTGCCACCACACCAATGATTTTGTCGTTCTCGTACGCCTCTTTAACCAACGAGAGCGAGCGGTCACGCCCAACAGTGATGGGAACCACAACGCCGGGAAACAACACAGTGTTTTTTAAAGGCAGAACCGGAAGGTGATCGGGAATTTCCGATTCCGAAAGCTTTTTTTCCTCTTCTTCGCTGAGCAGGGGAATCGCCTGCTCAAAGTCGTCAAATGCTTCGTTTTGATCATCAAATGCGGTTCTTATCCTGAATTTGGGTTCGTACATGAATGGTTTATTAGTTGAGGCAGCCCGATAAGCGGTTTATGGAAACTGCCGGATCTATAGTTCTTTGTTTGCTCTGTTTCTCTACAAATACAGAGCCAAAACGGGTCTGGATTACATAACGTCAGGCACACCCGATATGGTTCTGCCAATCTGAACTTTAACAATCAGAACCTGACAGTTGGTCAGGCTCAGGGAATATACACTTTAATTGCTACGGCAGCTGCTCCCACAGGTTCCAAAGTCGGTTCTCCCGAGTCGGTTCGGAATTGTATCGCGGCACTCAGATCGAAATACCGTGTTTCGATACCACTTCCAAGACTGTAGTAGCCGGGCAGGTTTGTGGCAAATCGGGTGCCGGCACGCAGTGGCCAAAAAGGCAGGGGGCGAATTTCGGCGCCTACAAACGTTTTAAATTTTGGTGTGATGAAGGCGTTATCTGTTATGCCAACACGGAAGTCGCCGGTAAGTTTAATTCGGTTTAGCTGAAATAACGCACCCATGTTAAAAGCGGTGGGCAGCAGCATTTGATAGTTGCCGCTGGAGGAAGACTGCACGCGCTGCAGCGGATGAGGCCCGGATTGGCTGAGAAAAAAGAGGTCTTCAGCCGGACTCCCACCAAAAAAGACTGATGAAACCGGAGGCGCAACGGTGGTGATGGTGGTATCGCGTACGATTTCTGTTTGAAACGGATTGTCGTAGAGTTGAATCGCACCCAAATCAGTTAGGGAAAAGCTCAGTCGCAGCGACCGTTCGGTGGTCTCTTCGCCGGGACGCACGGCCGAAAGATCGCGCCCGAAGGTGGCCAGATAGGTGATACCGATATCGAGCCCAGCCCCGATGCCGCTGGGCGTAAACATCTCGTTAAACCCAAACGCTCCGGCTGTAGACATGGCAGGATCTCCGGTGCTCATCATCTGCCGGGCCGATTCGCTGAAGGCTCCCGAGGCCGAGGTTTCGAACGATTCGGTACGCTGCCATAGTGGATCGCCGGCGGGACGGTCGTACCGGTTTCGATACTCCATGTCGAGCATGGGGCCCGACACCACTACTTTTGGAGCGATGCCGATGATAAAATCGGAAAGCTGTGGAAACAGTCCGCTCAAAAACGAAAACGATCGGGCGTATCCAAAGGAGAGCTCATGAAGGGTTTGGTATCGATGGGTGAGCGACTGGTCAATCCGCTCCAAGCCATCAATCGAGATGGGAGATGCATCATAAAAACCGCGCCCGACACGCGACCGGCTGAACGTTCGGGTGCGAAGAGCAAGGGCGTAACTTCGGTTTTCACGAAACCACGACACGCCAAACCAATGAATCTCCGATGCGGTAAGAAACTCGGCCGAAAGCCGGTCGGAGTTGTAAAAACGATCCAGAATCTCCCCGCGATCGTCAGCACCAACCATTTGCGTTCCCGGTACAAACGGTGTAAAACGATCTTCTAAAAACGTAAGCCGGTCCTGTGGGTCGTTGATTCGAAACGGAGTATCTGTATAACCGCCGGCCTGTAAGATGGAAAATTGAATCCGTGCTTCTTTGTCCCGAATACGAATGTTGGCAGGGTTGATGAACAGTGATTCATACCCGGTTACATAGGTGGTACCGCCGCCGCCCAATGCGATATTCTTTGGGCTATAAAGCGCCTGTGATGAGGCCAGTACCGGCAGTCCAAGAGCCAGCATGCAAAATAGTAAGAGTCGTACAGGCAACATACAGTTTAGGAATCGTGTAGCAGGCGCAGTTTACTGGCGCGCAGCATTAAGGTTTTTTGTCCTCGGCCTTTAAAAAATACCACCACACGGGTATCACTTCCATCTCCGGTTCGTTGAATGATTTTTCCCGGCCCAAAGGTAGGGTGCAGAACCTGGGCACCGGTATGGAATGGGTCGTTGTCATATTCGTAGGTGTAACCGCCGGAGGCTGGTTTTTTTTGGGTCTTGGGCGTTTTCCAATCATATTCAATATGCATTCCGGAGGGGGATTCATTCCCGGAACCGTCGCCCGAAAAACGCTCTCTGTTTTGGGAAATTGTGCTGCCCGCTTCGGTGCGTACCACACCGGCATCTACCTCTTCCAGAAACCGCGATCGCATCTGACGCTGTTCTTCACCGAATTTGTAGCGCATGGTGGCATAGCTGAAAAAGAGTTCTTTTTGCGCCCGGGTAATCGCTACATAAAAAAGGCGCCGTTCTTCTTCGATATTCGCCTCTTCGCCATTTCGCGGACCCATCGGGAACAACGCTTCTTCAAGCCCTACGATGAATATGACCGGAAATTCGAGCCCCTTGGAGGCGTGCACGGTCATCATGGTTACAGCCGGCTTCTCTTCGTCGTATTTGTCGGTGTCTGTGATGAGGCTGATCTCCTGCAGAAACGAGCTCAGCGATGGATTGCCACTCTGCCTCTCGTAGTACGAAATGGCGTTCTGAAGTTCGATGATGTTGTCGCGGCGGGTAAGTGATTGCGTGCTGTTTTCCTCGATTAGTGCGCGTACATAGCCGCACTGCTCCAGCATTTTTTTGGTTATTTCGAGCAGCGATCCGCCCGCTTCGAGCTCAGCGCGAAGAGAATGGATCATCTGCGTAAACTGATGAATACGCGGAATGGCCGGTTTATGTACATTCGCTTTTTCGGGATCCTGAAGGATGGACCAGAGCGATCGCCCCTCATTGCGTGCCCGGTTCAGCAGTTCGTTCAAGCTTTTTTTGCCGATGCCGCGGCTCGGCTCGTTGATAATGCGAAGCAGTGCCTGTTCATCATCCGGGTTGATCAACAAGGTAAGATAGGCGAGCACATCTTTGATCTCTTTACGCTGATAGAATGAGAGGCCGCCCACAAGCTGGTAGGCGATATCATTGCGCCGAAATGCCTCCTCAAAAACCCGGCTTTGATAGTTGGTGCGGTAGAGAATGGCCACATCGTTGTTGCTGTAGCCTTCGCGCAGCTTCAGGTTCTGGATGTGCTGTGCCACCCGGTTCGCTTCATCCCGCTCATCAAAATTCTCGAGCAGTACAACGGGCCGCCCCTCGGCATTGTTGGTCCACAGCGTTTTTTCGAGCTGTTTGCTGTTTTTTTTGATGATACTGTCGGCACACTGCAGGATGTATTTGGTGGAGCGATAATTCTGTTCCAGCGGAACCTCCACCGCGTTTTCATAATCGTTTTTGAAATTGAGGATATTGCTGATGTCGGCGCCGCGGAAAGAGTAAATACTCTGTGCATCATCACCCACTACGCAGATATTCTGAAACTTGCTCGCCAGCATTTTGGTCATGGTGTACTGCGCGTGGTTGGTATCCTGGTACTCATCAATTAAAATGTGTCGGAATCGCGCCTGATATTTCTCCAGCAGGTCGGGATGTTTTTGAAACAGCTCAATCGGTTTAATCAACAGATCGTCAAAATCCATGGCATTTGCCTTGCGCAGCCGTATATCGTACACCTCATACACCCGCGCGGTAATATCGTCGAGCGTGCTGTTTACGAAACGTGTTTTGTACATTTCGGGGGTAATCAGCTCGTTTTTGGCATCGCTTATCTTTCGCTGAATGGTGCGCGGTTTAATCTCCCGGTGGTCGTAATTCAGCTCGCCGAGTATCAGCTTGATTGCTGCCTCGGAGTCGGCTGTATCGTATATGGAGTAACTGGCAGTGAACCCGATTTTTTCGGCCTCAAAGCGTAATATTTTGGAAAAAATAGAGTGGAAGGTACCCATCCATAGTTTGCCGGCCCGGTCGCCAATGAGCTTGCGGATGCGATCTTTCATCTCGCGCGCTGCTTTGTTGGTAAACGTCAGGGCCAGAATCTCCTCTGGTGCCGCAACGTGCTGCTGCAACAGATAGGCGATGCGATAGGTGAGTACTCGTGTTTTGCCACTGCCGGCCCCGGCGATGATTAAAAGGGGGCCTGAAGTATGGGTAACCGCCTTTTTCTGCTGATCATTAAGCTGCTTTAAATAGGATGATACTGACGGCTGTTTGGATGAACCCGACTCGAGACTAAAGGTTTGCATGGACGCGGTGCGGACTTATGTTCTTGCGAATGGTTAGAACTTGGAAAGGTACGAAAAAAAAATGCCGGAGTCGGGGAAAACCGTCACCTTTGACGATCGAACAGGGCGGCAGCGTTCAGCGCCGATTGCAGCACAAGAGGAATGCCTCCGCCGGGGTGGGTACTCCCGCCAACCAGGTAGAGATTGTCCACATCACGAAGGCGGTTGCGGGGGCGTAGAAAGGCAGAGAAGATACCGTTGGAGGAAGTGCCATAAATACTGCCACGATTGGAGCGATACCGGTGGTAAAAATCGAGCGGTGTGATGGCGTGGTAATCCACAATCGACTCTTTGAGCCCGGTCAATCCGGCCGCCTCCAGCCGTGCCACCAGTTTATGAAGCAGTTCGAGAGAAAGGGTGCTCCAGTCATGAGTGTCGTTCAAATACGGCGTGTTGATCAGCACAAACAGGTTGGAGCCGCCGTCTGGCGCGTGAGAGGCATCGCTTGCCGAGGTATTGGCAACGTAGATGGTAGGGTCATCGGGTACTCTCTGCTCCCGAAAAATCTGCCGGAATTCGGCTTCGTAATCGTCGCTGAAAAAGAGAGTGTGGTGGCGGAGCAGCTCCCACGAACGGTTACAAGCCAGCAGCAGCACAAAACCGGAACAGGAGGGTTCGATCGCGTTCTGTTTTTGTTTTACCGGTGGTGGTACAACGGTATCGGGCAACAGGCGCGTGATCGTTTCTGTTGCATCAGCATTGGAGATGAACGAATCACCGGAAACTGCTTCGCCGTGTTGCAGCACAGCATGCGTGATGGTTTTGCCGGTATGGCGCAGCGATTGTACCGGCTCATTGTACCGGATCTCTACCCCCATTTCCAGAGCCAGTGCTTCGAGGCTGCGAGCAATTTGATACAGCCCGCCTTTCGGGTACCACGCCCCCATCGTCAGCTCTACGTGAGGAATCACATTCAACGTTGCCGGTGCCTGATAGGGCGAAGAGCCGTTGTAGGTGGTAAATCGCTTGAAAAACTTGCGCAGATAGTCGCTTTTAAAATGACGGTCTACCACCGACGATACCGACGAAAAGGCGTTAATGGAGAGCAGATCGCCCCACTGTAGCCCCTTTAGGTCGTGCAGGTCATACAGTGGATTGTAGAGAAAGGCGTCGGCTGTTTTGTTGTAGAGTGTTTCAGAGTGGGAGAGAAATTCCCGGTAGCGGCCGGCATCTTCGGGGGCAAAACGGGCAATCTGCTCTTCGTTGCCCTCTACCGATGCCACATTGTCGAACACCGTGCCGTCGCGATAGATATAGCGGCATAGCGGGTTGGGCTCAAGCAGTGTGAGATAGTCACTCATGTCACGGCCACACTCTTCAAAGATCGACTCGAGAATGAATGGCATGGTAAAAAGGCTCGGGCCGGTATCGAACCGGTAACCGTGCATGGTGTGCTGTTGCATCTTGCCGCCGGGCGTGGCATTTGCTTCAAGCAATGTAACGCGATGGCCGCGTGACGCCATCAGACAGGCGGAGGCGAGTCCGGCGAGTCCGGCACCGATCACAACGGTTTGGCGGGAAGTTGACAAAGCTATTTACGGGTAAGTTTGGCGACGGCTTCAATGTGGTACGTTTGCGGAAACATATCTACAGGCTGTACCGTTTGCACGTCGTATACTTCCGAGAGCAGCTGCAGGTCTCGCGCCATCGTAGACGGGTTGCAGCTTACATACACCAGCTTTGGTACCGCCAGATCGTTAAGCTGCTGAACTACATCGGGATGCATTCCCGAACGCGGCGGATCGGTTAAAATACAATCGGGGGCGGGATGTTCATCCAGAAACGATTGATTGAAAGTCTCTTTCATATCCCCGAGAACAAAGCGGACATTGGGCACACTGTTTTCGTCCGCGTTAAACCGCGCGTTTTCGATCGCCACATCCACCAGCTCAATGCCAATCACCTCTTTAACATGCTTGCTCAGAAAGAGGCTTAGGGTACCCACACCGCAGTAGAGATCGTAGAGCACATCGCCGGGCTGCGGATCGCAAAACTGAGCTGCAACGTCGTAGAGGCGTTCTGCCTGCGCCGTATTGGTCTGAAAAAACGCATTGGGATGTATTTTAAAGGAGTAGGGGCCAATTTGGTCGGTGATAAATCCGGGACCGTGCAGCACCCGTTCGTAGCGGCCCACTGCCGTTGGGTTGGGCTGATCGTTTACATTCTGCACCAACGTGGTAATCTGCGGGAACTGTTCCAGTAATCCGTTAGCCATTTCCTGCACCGTGTCACGATCTTCGCGATAGGTCACCAGATTGACCATCAGGTCATCGGTGTGGTATGCGTTACGGATCATCAAATGGCGCATCATTCCTTCTTTTTTGAAGGTATCAAAGGCGGGGATATCGTGAGTCATGCAATAGGTACGTACCCAGTCGAGAATCTCGTAGGAGATGGGGTCCTGCAAATGGCACTCATTCAGGTTCAAAATCTTGTCGAAACGCCCCGGAGCGTGCAGCCCGGCTGCAAAACCGGAATCATCAACATACTCATCGCGCTGAATCTCGTCATCGGTAAGCCACCGGCGGGTGCCAAAGCTGTACTCCATTTTGTTGCGATAGTAAAACGGCTCTTCGCATCCAATTACCGGCTGCACAAGGGCGGGATCAAGCCGGGCGATACGTTCGATATGATCGCGTACATGCTGCTCCTTTTCGCGTAGCTGAATGGTGTAGGGGAGATGCTGCCAGGTGCATCCGCCGCAGACAGGAGCGTGGCTGCAGGTTGGCTTTATGCGCTCCGGAGAGGGTTCCAGTACTTCCAGCAGGGTCGCTTCCCGAAACGATTTTTTCCGCTTGGTGATGCGGGCCCGAACGCGGTCGCCGGGCGCTGTGGCCGGGATGAAAATTGGAATACCGTCAATTTTGGCTACTCCCTTACCCTTGAAAGCAGTTGACTCGATGATGGCTTCAATCTCGCTTCCTTTTTTTAAACTCATGATTGTGCGTCGTCTGACCTCTTCTCGCCGGTTCCGTAGTAGGTGTTAAACTGAGTGCCAAAGGCGGTTTCCTGATCCGTCACTTCCTGCAACTTGCGCGACACCGCCTCGAGCTGTTTCATGGCAATGGTGCTGATCGCTTCCAGCAGCTTCAGTGCAATTTGCGGATTACGCTTCTTCAGGGTTTCAAAATCGGGATTGAAAAAACCGAGCAGCACACAGTCGGTAATGCATTGTGCCGATGAGAGCCGCTGCAGATCGTAACCGATGGTGAGGGCTCCAAAGCTGGAAGGAGCTTCCAGCCGGTAATGGATTTGATCGTGCTGATTTGGGTCGGCAGACGGAATACCCAGCTGCACACATCCGCTCTCAATAAAATACATGCCGGTGCCCGGATCGCCCTGATAGTAAATGAATTCCCCTTCGTTGTAGCGCCGCCGATGGCAAAGTTGCAAAAATTCGATACGTTCTGTGGGGGAAAAACGGGAGAGAATCTCCGATTTGAATATAATATTCGCCTGATCTTTGAGCTTTTTAATTCTGCTGTTTTTGAACATATCTGTGTGGTTAAAACGCGTGGCCGATTCCAAAACTAAAATACGGAGTTCCGTCATTAAACCAACCGAGTTGCAAATCGTGTACGCGGTAGGTGAGGTCGAACCGGGCGATTAAAAATTCCCAGTCGATGCGCAGGCCAAAACCGCTGCCTACAGCAATTTGATTGAAGAAAGAGTCGAATTTGAACCGCCCGTCAGCCAGCAGGTCATTCCCATCCTCATCCAGCAGTTCGGTACGCGGGCCATACCAGATATTTCCGGCATCGGCGTGCAGGGCAAATATCCACCGCCCGTTTAAAAATTGCTGCACCATAGTTTGCCGGATTTCACTAAAAGCGGCAAGCTTAACCTCCCCGCCCTGAACGGTCACATCTTCGGTGGCGATGGCCCCGGGGCCAAGCTGGAAGGCGTTCCACCCCCGAATATCGTTGCTTCCACCGGCAAAAAAGCGCCGGCTGAGGGGGATGGTGGTGCTATCGAACAGGGGTTGGGCCACTCCGGCAAACAGGCGGAAAGCAACCACATTGTTGGGATGCACATCAAAATAGCGGCGATAGTCGCCCGTCCATTTCAGAAATCGGCTGTAGGCCAGGTTGTTGGAGGAGATGCCGAATGGGGAGGGCAGCGTCCCGGTTACATCACCCGGACCGGATATAAACCGGTCGATGAACCACGGCAGGTTTCCACCAACAGCAATTGCGGTTTCGGCCGAGTGCCCAAAATTTCGTTTGATGATATCGGTATTGCGGCTGCGCAGAGTATAGCGAAGGATGGAGGAGAACTGAGGCCGAAAATCTTCTTCAATGCGCAGAAACTCTACCGAGTTTTCACCAAACTCGTTGGTGAGCGTCTGCCGAAATGGGTTGGAGAGATCGGCATCAATCACATCCATCTCAATCAAATCAAGCATACTGGTAAACTGGTCGTTGTGGTTAACAACGAAACGCATGTTGAACCGCACATCGGAGTTAATATCAAAAAAGAGCTGGTTCGATTGCACATAGGAGAGCCCATATTGGGTACGTGAATTCCGTACCCAGCTGCGGTCATCAAACCGCTGAAACGGGAAGGTGAGTCGCGGCAGGGTGTAATCGGCCCGTACTTCGTAGCTTTGAAATACGGTTGATCCGCGCACATCGAAGCTTTCGGGCAGCGTTCCCGATCCTACAAATTCAAGGCTTGTGTTCACACCGATGTTCAGGTTGTCGGCCCGGCCGCGCAGATTGTTGTTGTTATAATTCACACCCAAACCGGTACCGAACCCAAATCGTCTCATCCCAAAAAACTCGGTTCGGATGGAGTGCTTTGGCACGGTTTGCAGATCAAAGTAGACCGGAATTTCCGGCCGCGAAAAATCGACCAGTGCGCCATCGGCATTCAGCGCAAAGCGATTGGTGAACAGCATGTCTAGATTCTGGAAGGAGTTTACCGTGCGGATGTACGCTTCTTGGTTAAATGGTGCTCCCGGCGTAAAACGCAACTGATCGGTGAGCAGGCTAAACTGAGTTTGGGCACTGCGCTGGCTTTTCATGTCAATAAAAGAGGGTGGAATGGTATGGGGTTCTCCCTCCACCCGCAACGAGTCGTCGTACCCTTCGTTGCCTTCGGGCCCTTTAAGTGTGATGAATACATCTCCAAAGGTGTAGAAAGAGCCGGGCGTGATACTGTAAAGTACATCAAACTGATTTGGGCCACCGTCAGACGGCTTCAACAGTGCTTGTACCGAATCTCGCTGAACGGAAGCGTACCCACGGTTTTTAAGAAAATTGATGATGCGGGTCTGCTCTTCACGGAGCTCCTGCGTGCTGTAAGGCCGGTTTACCTGAAAAGTTGAATCGTTGGCCATACTGCCACGGTAAAGGCTCTCGCTGTAAAAGCGGTCGATGACGCCGTCGTCTTCAAAGTCGGGCAGCCCGGAGTAGGATATCGTGTTCAGGCGCGAACGCGGCCCCTCTTCGATGATAAATGAAACTTCCACGCGATTAGGCTGAAATTCGATGATGGAGGTGTCGACCTGAACCTCGAAGAAGCCGAGATTTTCGTAGAAAAGTTCAACCCGTTCGCGATCGGAGGCCACCATCTCCCGGTCGAGAAAGGCAGGCGACTCTCCAATGCCGATGGCACGGTGCAGAAAGTACCAGGGTGTAAAGCGAGGAATACCGAGAAACTCCCGGTTATTGTCGGTACGGACCAATGCTCTTAGTTCGCTGGTTCGTACCGAACGATTACCCGAGAAACGCACAACCCGTACGACTTTTTGGGAGGAGGAATCGTTGCTGTTGTTTAGCTGAGCACCATTTTGGGCAACAGCGGTGTGTGATGCCGATGGCAGGGCAAGCAAGAAGCAACCAACTAATAAAAAGAGCCATCGGAGTACTGCGTGCATCCGTATATGTGCGTTCTGTGTGGCTAAAAATGTCGGCCGACCGGCCGTTTATCAAATCGGTGTGTGGGTTACACGTCGTCGTAGTCAAACCCTTCGTCTTCTTCACCGTGAAAGAAGTCTTCTTTACGGATGTAGTCAGGCCAAATATCTTCAATGCCTTCGTAGATCGTGTCTTCTCCTTCAGCCAGTTCTTCCAGCTCGTAGAGATTGTCGATGGCCTGCTGAGGCAACCCGTTGCGCTCTGCCCACTCGATCAATTCTTCGCGGGTAGCCGGAAAAGGGGCGTCATCCAGGGCGGCGGCAAGTTCAACTGTCCAAATCATAATGGGTGTCTCGGTATGTAAATTTCAGGATTGATAGTACTAAACTGTTTGTGTAAGACAAAAGCAAGTGAAAAAGGTTCCAAAGGTACAATTTTTTTGGCCGGATCATCAAAAAGGTGCGCAAATATTTTTATCTTGCCCACTTAATGTAAACAAACAGGCACGAGTAGATTATGGGTAGTTTTGGAGGTTTTGAAATTGTCATTTTGGTTTTGGTAGTGCTTCTCTTCTTTGGGGCCAAGCGTATCCCGGAGCTGGCCCGCGGTTTAGGGCAGGGAATCCAGGAGTTTCGCAAAGCATCCGACGACATCAAAAAGGAGATTGAAAAAGGATCCAGTGATGTAAAAGATGCAACAAGCTACAAGCGCGAAGATAGCAAAGAGGAAGAAACCGAAAAAAAATAGTTTCATGAAGCAACTGCACGATATTCAGCAGTCCATTACATCCGGCAAAGAGACACTACCCGAGCGCGTTGAGCACTATATTGAACAGATCGACCAAAAAAACGATCACCTGAATGTATTTCTTCGTGATCATCGCGATCAGGCTTTGGCCGATGCCAAAACAGTACAAGCCAAAATAGAAAACGGAACCGCCGGCAAACTGGCCGGCTCCGTAGTCGGCATTAAAGACGTGCTGTGCCACCGCGGGCAGATAACCTCCTGTGGCAGCAAGATGCTGGAACAGTTCGAGAGCGTGTACAGCGCTACGGCTGTAGAACGGCTGCTGGCCGAGGATGCGATTATTATTGGGCGCACCAATATGGATGAGTTTGCGATGGGTTCCTCCACCGAAAACTCCGCTTTTGGCCCAACAAAAAATCCGGTGAATCCCGACTATGTGCCCGGAGGCTCCAGCGGAGGAAGTGCGGCGGCCGTAGCTGCCGACATGTGCGACTTTACCCTTGGCAGCGACACCGGCGGATCGATTCGCCAGCCGGCATCGTACTGCGGTGTGGTTGGGCTGAAACCGTCTTACGGGCGCGTATCGCGCCATGGATTGGTCGCTTATGCCTCATCTTTTGACTCCATCGGTCCCTTTACCCATACCGTAGAAGATGCCGCCCGGGTTCTGGGCGTTATTGCAGGGCACGATCCGTACGATCAAACCTCCTCCGCATATACGGTTCCCAATTACGCAGAGCAGCTTAAGGAGAGTCGAAAGCTGACGATCGGTGTGCCCAAAGAATATTTCGGCGAGGGGCTGGACCCCGAGGTGCGTTCGTCGATTGAAGAGCAGCTGAAAGCTCTCGAAAAAGAAGGCCACAAACTCCGGGAAGTGGCCCTTCCACATACCGATTACGCCATCTCTACCTACTATATTTTGGCCACGGCCGAAGCGTCGAGCAATCTGGCCCGGTACGACGGAGTTCGCTTTGGACACCGCGCCTCAATAAAGGATGTGGAAGAGCAGCTAAAGACCGAGAAAATTGCGCTTGAACAGCGTGCTGAATCAGCGGTTGGTAATGAGAAGAACTCCCTGCTTGCCGAAATGGGGAAGCTGGATTCTGCACTGATTCGCCTCTACAAGCTCTCCCGTACCGAAGGGTTTGGAACGGAAGTGAAGCGCCGCATTCTGCTTGGAACCTACGTGCTCAGCTCCGGATATTACGATGCATACTTTGCCAAGGCACAAAAAGTACGCCGTCTCATCAAGCAGGATTTTGTACAACTTTTTGAGGATGTGGATGTGATCGTATCACCCACGGCTCCGACTACGGCATTTAAGCAAGGCGAAAACCTTGACGATCCTGTAAAGATGTATCTGAACGATATCTACACAATCTCGGCGAACCTGGCGGGAATTTGCGGTATTAGTGTTCCGGCAGGAACTCACTCCAACGGTTTGCCGATCGGCATCCAGTTTATGGCCGATGCGTTTCGCGAAGAGAACATTCTTGCCGCCGGTCAGGCGGTAGAACGCCTTGCCACTCAAGCGGTATGAGCCGCTTCCGCCCGCTATTGGCCGTTTTCTGTCTGCTTCTGGCTGCGGCTGCTTGCAGCCGTCCGTCCGGGGCCAACCTCCAGTTTGAAGAGCAGGGCAGAGATGTGCCGGAATTTGACGGAGAGCAAGCGTACCATTGGGTGGAGCAGCAGCTCGCCTTTGGCCCTCGCGTTCCCGGTACGCCCGAACACGTGAGTACCATGGAGTTTTTACGCGATCGCCTTCGCGATCAGGCGGGCCGTCAAGCGGTATTTGTGCAGCGTTTTGAGCAGGAGGTGTACGGAGAGCAGCTTACCATGTTTAACGTTTTAGCCTCGTTCGGTTTGCAGCATACCGACCGTATCGTGCTGGCCGCCCATTGGGATACGCGTCCCCGTGCCGAGCGCGATCCTGAACGGCCGCAGGATCCGCTGATGGGAGCAGACGACGGTGGAAGCGGTGTAGCCGTACTACTGGAATTGGCCCGTATTTTTGCAGAAAATCCCCCGCCAATTGGTGTGGATCTCATTCTGTTTGATGGGGAAGATTACGGGGAAGAATCCGACCTTGACCACTACTTTTTAGGTGCCCGCCACTGGGGAGCCAATCCACCGGTTCCGGGCTACAGTCCACGGTTTGGCATTTTGCTGGACATGGTAGGCGGTCGCGATGCGATCTTCTCCAAGGAGGGATACTCGATGCAGTTTGCACCCAATCTTGTGAATGAAATTTGGGAAATTGCCGCAGAGAAAGGGCACGGCAACCTGTTTCAGGATAGGAGGGGTGGCCTGGTTGCCGATGATCATATGATTGTGCAGCGGACTACCGGCATACCCATGATCAACATCATCCACCACACCCGGCGGCCGGATGGATCGGTAGAGTTTGCACCCTGGTGGCACACGCACGATGATGATATTGATATCATTGACGCAGCCACTCTGCAGGCGGTTGGCGATGTGCTCCTCGAACTTATCTATAACCGCATTCCGGTCTCGCAATGAGCTATCTGAAATTTGTGTTTGAAGCTCCCGATGACGTCCATGAATTCTTGATTGCTGAACTGCTTGATCTGGACTTTTACGGCTTTGAGCAGGAAGAAAACCGCCTGATCGCCTACGTTGAAAAGCGTCGATTTAACGATATGAATCGGGAGTGGATTGAGCAGATGATGCTGACCATCCCCGGTGGTTCTGTTCAGGAGATGGATGAGATTGCCGAAACCAACTGGAACGAAACGTGGGAACAGACCATCCGCCCGCAGCATATCGGCCGGTTTTTCGTTCGCCCAACCTGGTCTCTGGAAGAAGCACCTCCGGGCCTGCAGTTGCTGGAGATCGATCCAAAAATGTCGTTCGGTACCGGCTATCACGCCACCACCCGTTTGATGCTGAACACATTGTCGAGGCTTGATCTGGACGGCCGGAAGCTGCTGGACGCGGGAACCGGAACCGGCATTCTGGCTATTGCAGCTCTGCTTATTGGTGCGGAGAATGCCGTCGCGTTTGATGTGGATCCCTGGAGTGAGCGAAACGCCACCGAAAATGCACTCATTAATCGGGTAGCGAAACAGATTGACATTCGCCTTGGCGGGTTTGAAGTACTTGACGATGATGAGCAGTTTGGCGTGGTGCTGGCCAATATCAACCGCAATGTGATTCTGGAATTTCTGCCACAACTTGTAGCCTTTACGGAGCCGGGCGGTACGTTGTGCCTGACCGGACTGCTGCAAACCGATCAGGAAAAGGTGCTGGATGCACTTGAAAGCCAGCCGGTATCTATCGCATCCACCGCTACCGAAGAGGAGTGGATCTTGTTTCATCTGATTCGCCAGGGATCATGATTCGCGCTGCAATTGATATTGGTACCAACTCGGTGCTGCTGCTGGTGGCCGATGTGGCCAACGGTCGCGTAGAGGTACTCGACGAACAGTTTGCGGTGCCCCGTTTGGGTGAAGGGGTAGATCGTGAAGGCAAGCTGAGCGAAGCGAGCATGGAGCGGGTGGTACAGGTTGTGGAGCGGTACAGCGCTCATCTAAAAAAGAAGTGGCCCGGCCTTTCACTGCCACCGATTGTTACAGCCACAAGTGCGGTTCGTGATGCCGGCAACAGAGATACTTTTATGGAGATGGTGCGGCAACGAACCGGCCTGGAAATCACCCTTTTAAGCGGTGAAGAGGAGGCACAGGCTACGTTTATTGGTGCATTGTCGGTTATCGACAGCAGCCATGACACAGTGCAAACCATCATCGATATTGGCGGCGGAAGCACCGAGTACGCCACCGGTACATCCGAAAGATTAGGCCACGCTTTTTCCGTTGATATGGGTAGTGTTCGCTTTTCGGAACGGTATCTTTCAGTGCTTCCGCCGGATGAAAAAACGCTTAATACTGCCCGGCTCGCCATCCGCAACGAGCTGAAAGCGCAGAGCTGGCCGCGCTTTACGGCTGATCGTCTGGTAGGGGTGGCGGGTACGGTTACCTCTCTGGCTGCCATAGCGTTGGGGCTAACCCGGTACGAGCCGGAGGCTTTAAATGGATATCGCCTGTCGCTTGAAGCCATTCAGGCGTTTATCGGAAAATGTGCATCTATGAGCAGTGCAGAGATCGAAGAAACATGGCCCCTCTGGATGGAAAACCGTGGTGATGTGATTTTGGGCGGGCTGTTAATTTTGGACGAAAGTATTCAGATGCTCGGTCACGATGCCATTACGGTATCTACCGGCGGTATTCGTCACGGTATACTGTTGATGGCGTAGCGTGCAGAACGCACCACACAGCCTACTTCTTTGAACACCTTTATTTTCTATTTAGGGTTGGAGGCCCATTTCAGTGGTCTCCGTTGGAAAAAATTGATTCCAATATGAAACAGATACATGTTTGCCTGAGTGGAGGAGCGGCAGCCATCTCTGGCCAACTTCTAAAAAATCACCCTTTGACAGAGTATCTGTTGGCGGTTGAGCACGAAGGTGCGGCTCTGGTACTCCACCGCAAAGCATCTCAACAAGTAAAAGATGTGTTTGAACGTTTGGAGTCGGATACTCCCGGGTCGATTCTGTAGCCGGCCTTGGGAACAAGATAAGCCGCTTCCGGACCCTTACGCTCCTATCAACGTGCTTTCGGGAAAACCTGTTGCAACCAATCTCGGCCGGTTTAAACATATCCGGCACCCAAGTGGCAACGCCGTGAATATCCAAAAAGTCAGTGTGCCTTCAGCCACATCACCTGATAGGGTGCCACAGAGGTCGTGTCGCCGGGTTGGCGCCCGCTGTCGGACAGCAAATCGCGCCAGGTGGCGGACTGAAGCCGGTCGGCAATCCACGCAGAGGGGAGGGGCCGTGTATGCTCACTGAAATTGGCAATCACCAGCAGGCGGTTGGCTCCATCAACCCGCAAAAACGTAAACAGATGCGGATCGGGCTGCTCCTGTGGAAAGCGAGTCTCTGCCGGACCGAACAGCGGCTCCGCTTTGCGCAACGTAATCAAATTCATGATTCGCTTCTCCATTTCACTGGCAAAATCGGCATCCACTGTTGAGGATGCTTTTCCTTTCCGGAGGTTGGGCCGTTGCGCCCAGCGGCTGTCATGTGCACGGGAAGGGTCCTCACGATACGAATAGTCATTCAGCACGCCCCACTCATCGCCGAGGTAGATCAGCGGGATCCCCCCGATGCTAAACGCCACCGCGTAGAGCAGCACCATCCGCTCCAGCGCCAGTGTTCGTTCCATATCATCATCCTGTTGCAGCGCTTTTTCGAGCCCGGTCAGCGATGCGCAGCTGCCACAGATGCGCATATCGCCGGTATCCGGGTTGTGCTGAAACGGCACGCCCTTCGAAAAACTGCCGGGAAACGTGCCGTGATAAAAGCGGTTCAGAAACTGTCGGTGATCGTATCCGTTCATCCCAAGATAGGCGGCGTCCTCGTCCGAAAATGTCCACCCGATATCATCATGGCAGCGCACGTAATTGACCCACGCGCAGCTCTCCGGAATCTGAAACCGCTCCTTCATCGAATGCGCCAGCAGCTGCGTCTCTCGCGTGGCCAGGCTCTCCCAGCTCAGGGCCATCAGCAGCGGATTGTACGAGAGCTGACACTCCTCCGCATCAATATAGCGGTTCACCTCATCGGGATGGACGATCGCCTCCGACTTAAGCAGCAGTCCGGGGCACACCACCGACGCGATCGCCTGCAGCGCCTGCAGAATAAAGTGCGCCTCCGGCAGATTTTCGCAATCGGTGCCCATCTTTTTCCAGGTAAAGGCCACGGCGTCCATCCGAAGCACATCCACCCCCCGGTTGGCCAGGCGCAGCATCTCTTCGGCCATGGCGTTGAATACCGCCGGATTTTTGTAATTCAAATCCCACTGATAGTTGTGAAAGGTGGTCCACACCCACTGTCCGCACTCCTCGCGATAACTGAAACTGCCGCGCCGCACATCGGGGAAAATTTCGCGCAGGGTGGCATCGTATTGGTCAGGGACTGTTCGATCGGGATACATGTAGTAATGATCCATATACTCCTTTTCGCCGGCTTGCGCCTGCTGTGCCCAGAGAAATTCATCCGAGGTGTGGTTGTTGATGAAATCGGCCACCAAGTGGATGCCCTCCTCATGAAACGCTTCGGCCAGCGCTTCAAGGTCATCCATCGTGCCCAGATCTTCACGCACATCGCGGTAGCTGCTTACGGCATAGCCGCCGTCGCTCTCCTCCTCGGGACAGGCGAAAAAGGGCATCAGATGGAGATAGGTGAGGCCCATCTTTTTGAAATAGGGAATTTTTTTATGCAGCGCTTTTAGGTCGCCGGCGTAGAGATCCACGTAGACGATGCCGCCCACCATCTGCTCGGACCGAAACCAGTCGGGAGTCTCCTCCTTGGCCGCATCTCGCCGCTGCAGGCGAGCCTCCCGCTCGTTGTAGACGGCTGCCATGATATGCAGCAGCTCCTCGAGGTGGTAATAAAAATCGTACCGGTTGCCGTACAGATGGTAGAATTTTTTGAAAAGGCGTTCAAAATGGGTGTCGAGCCGCTCATAAAACCGGTCGGCTTTTGGGCCGCCACCGGCTTCCGTTTTGGTCATGGATGGCATCAGCCGCTCTTTGGTCAGCGCCGCACGACGGGCGATATCGTCGGGCAGGGGAATCTCGGGGTCTGTCTTGGGAGTGTACATAGGATGTGTTTGGGGTGCGAAACAGGTGCAGGGCATGGCCGGCTGTCGTCGAAACAAACGGATATACCGATCTTTTTAGCGCATAAAGTTATGAAATCTGCGGCGATCTGCAAGGGTGGGGTGAGGGGTGGTGTTGTGCTACGGTAGGCCCCTCGCTACGCTCGGGGTGAAACGTAGCGCGGGTCGCTGATCCCGAAAGTGTCCGGGACAGGCTCCGCGACCTCCTGAGGTTAACAGTGCTTCCGAGCCTAACTAAAGCCCAGCCCCAGTGCACAGTATGGAGATCCCGGAACAGGTCCGGGATGACG
>JBLRWS010000035.1:0-27119 GCA_047921075.1 Balneolaceae bacterium
CGCTCCGCCTTGTCCGGGAGGACGTTTTTAAAGGTTCGGAATCAACCACGTCATGCCGCTGAAAAAGTTCACAGGCTTTCTTTAAACCGTGATATCACCCATCCACCCCACCCACCGGAGGCATGCCGCCCCGATGGCAGGCAACCTCGGCAGCATAACGGTTCGCTTTGGGAAGCAGAGAGTCATTCGGTTCGCCGGCCAGCAGCAGATGAACCACGCACGCCAGAAAGGCGTCGCCCACGCCCACAAAATCGCCGCCGTCGCGTATGGGGGCTGCAGACGCCTCAAACACACCCTCAGATCGGTACATGCGGCTGCCGCGGGCACCCAGGGTTTGCAGAATCACCATCTTCGGATGGCGCTGAAGCAACGCAGCAGGCAGTTCATCGGCACCAAGCCATTCCGCCACCTGCTCAAACTCCTCCTCGTTGCATTTGATGACGTCGGCCTGTTCAATGTTCGCCAGCGTCTGTTCTTTGTCAACGAACGGCGGACGCAGATTCAGATCGAAGACCCGAAGGGCGCTCTCCGGTGCGTGTTTCAGCAACTGTTGCAGGGTGGCGGCGGAACGCTCCCGGCGTTGGGACAAGGAAGCGTAGCAGACTGCATCGGCTTTTGCCACGGCCGCGGCCATCTCATCGGTCCACGCGATGGCGTCCCACGCAGCCGGCTCGTGAATGGTGTACGACGGCTCATCCGCATCAAACGAAACCGTTACCGTACCGGTTGGGAGGGTCTCATCCCGCTGAATAAACCGGTCAGACAGGCCTTTCTCGCGGA
The DNA here is from genome assembly GCA_047921075.1 of Balneolaceae bacterium. Classification (GTDB taxonomy): domain Bacteria; phylum Bacteroidota; class Rhodothermia; order Balneolales; family Balneolaceae; genus JBLRWS01. The sequence continues at coordinate 781 of JBLRWS010000035.1, forward strand.
TGAATCGGGTGATCTCCTCGCCCAGCGGATCACTCCCAACCCGCGTGATAAGCGACGATTGATGGCCGAGTGCATGCAGATGATACGCGACATTGGCGGGCGATCCGCCCGGTTTCTTTGCGTCGGGAAACAGATCCCAAAGCAGCTCGCCAAAACTGAAAACAGCGGACATAAAAAAAGATGGTTAGTCGTTCGGGATTACCAGAAGATAAACAGGATCACGGCCGTGATGGATAGGATGATAATCGACTGGATGCGATAGTTCTGATACCACGGCTTCTCCGACAGCTCGATCGTCTCCAGGTCGTACGACTTTCTGGTCCAGAGATACGGCTCAATATCCTCACGATCTTGTTTGGTCTGGGTCATCAAGGTGATGATTACCATCAGCAGCACACTCACCACAAAGAGAATCGGCGCCACATAGAGAAAGTGAATATCAATGACCCCAAAGACCATGTTGGCCACAAAGAGCCCGGCTGAGACGACATGGCCACCGATGAGGCCCCAGAAAGCCGCTTTCCGGTTCGCCCTGGCCCAGAATATCCCCACCAAAAAGGCAGCCACAAACGGAGGACTCTGATAGGCAAGGATCGACTGCAGATATTGCCAAAGCGACGGAAAATTGGTGATCATCGGCGCCCAGGCAGCAGCAATCACCATAAACACAAAGGTGGTAACGCGCCCTGTAACCAGCAGCTGCTTTTCGTTCCATTCCGGCTTTAGAAGTTTGGCAAAGTCCATGGTAACCAGCGTAGAGGCAGAGTTGAGCGTGCTGTCGATGGAAGACATAATAGCGGCGATAAGGGCGACGAGAATGAGTCCGCGCAGTCCGATCGGAAGCAGGTCAAACAGCAGCCACGGAAAGATCAGGTCGGGTGTGAAGTTCTCGGTAGTGGTAATTTCGGGGTAGAGAATGAGGGCAAAAATTCCCGGCATCACCATGATAAAGAGAATCGGCAGTTTCAGGAATCCGGCAAACAGAGCGCCCCATCGTCCGTGATCGAGGCTTTTGGCACCCAGCACGCGCTGTACCATAAACTGGTTGGTACACCAGAAGTAGAACCCGAGCAGCGGCACCCCGAACAGGAGCCCGGGCCAGGGGAGAAACTCGTCATCGGCCGGCTGAATCAGACTCAGCATGCCGTCGTCTACCGCTGTGGTAACGACCTCCCAGCTGCCGATCTGCCCGAAGGCGAGTACGGAGATGAGTGTGGCACCGAACAGCAACAGCACCGCCTGGATGGTATCGGTGTAGACCACCGCTTTCAGTCCGCCCAGTACGGTATATGCTCCGGCCAGCAAAGCGAGAATTACCACCGAGAGGGAGAAGGGCACCTCCGGGTAGAGCAGGAAAATAACCAGTGCACCGGCGTACAGCGCCCCCGCTGTGTCGATAAAAATGTTGCCCAGAATGGTGAAGCCCGAGAAGTAGTAGCGCGAGCGGCGGTCGAAACGCCGTTCCAGGAATTCCGGCATGGTAAACACGCCGCTTTTCAGCAGCAGCGGCAGCAGGAAGATGGTGAAAAAGATCAGGATGACCACCGCCATCCACTCGTAGTTGAATACCGAAATGCCGGTACCGAAGGCGCTGCCGGCCATACCGATGAGGCTGGTAGACGACATGTTGGAGGCGAGAAGTGAGAATCCGATCAGATACCAGGTAAGCGATCGGCCGGCCAGGAAGTAATCGGCTGTATCGTCGGTATTGCGGGAGACCCAGATGCCGATCCAGACAATCACGACAATGTAGACTACAATGACGATCATGTCTATCAGGTGCAGGGAAAAATCAGGCATAGCAATTGGTTAGGTTCGGTGTAGTCATGTGCTGTAAAGGCCCTCGAAAAAGCGATAGCAATCGGAATAGGCCGCTCTCACACGGCCCTGTAAGCAGCTGAAGATCGTTAGAGCTCGCGTACCCAGATGTTACGGAAACTCACCAGATCGCCGTGATCCTGCAATCCCAGCGGCAGCCGATCGGGATGCGGATGATAGAACGACGGGCCGATGAAGGTGGTAGGGCCCTGAAGCTCCTGCCGGTGGTGCAGCAAAATGCCGTTGTGCAACACCGTGATGGTAGCGGGACGGATCATCTGGCCCTCCTCATCAAAGTAGGGCGCTTCAAAAAAGATGTCGTAGCTCTGCCACTCGCCCGGGGGACGGCTGGCATTTACCCGCGGCGGTTTCTGTTTGTAGATGGCACCCGCCTGGCCGTTGCCGTAGGTGGGGTTTTGCCACGAATCAAGTACCTGAATTTCGTACAGTCCCATCAAAAATACACCGCTGTTTCCGCGTCCCTGACCTTCGCCGGAAATCTCCTCTGGCGTGCGCCACTCCAGATGAAGGTGCACGCTGCCAAAGTGTTGTCGGGTCATGATGTTGCCGGATCCCGGAACCACCGTCATCACACCGTTCTCTACGCGCCATGGCGCATCGCCATCGGCGGCACGCAGCTCGTTAAGATAGCCGGGCACACCCTCCATGTGCGGAAAATAGCCGGGTGCCTGCTGCCAGGCGTCCAGATTCGTGCCGTCGAACAGTACAATGGCATCGGATGGAGGGGGCGTAAAGACGCCGGCCGCCTCCACATACTCCTCAATTGCAGGCCACTGTTCGGTAAATTCGGGCGGCCACTCGGTGATCTTGTTCTGTGCGCAGGATGTGGTGTTCATGGCAAGCAGCAGGGTGATGGTGGATAGAAGAAAGATAGCAGATTTCATGTCACGTACGGCGTTGGTTCCGGTTAGATGAATCAGGTAGCCCAGGTTCGGGTTGCATCGGTTACGGGGGTGCATCCTTCGTACACGCCGGGCACCGCCACGTAGCTCAACACCTCGGTGGCACCTGCTTCGGAGGTGAAGTACCCGAGCATCGTCAGCTCTTTAAACATCAGGATGAACGGTGTGCCGCCGGGCCGGCCGGGCTCTTCTTCCAGGGCGATGCGATTCAGGTTGTACGTAAATTCGTAGCGGCGATCGTTGTCCAGGTCGGGAAACCGCGCCTGCAACTCCTCGGAGGCCGCATCCTCAAATTGGTTCAGCCCGTTCAGAAACTCCTGTCGCTGCTCCTCGGTGTACACGGTGCTCACCATCTCTTCAATAAATGCAGGCACACCAACCTGGCTGGCCGACGGTGAGTCGTCCTCAGGGAGGATCACATCCGCCAGAGCAGTAACAGTACGCGCCTGCTCGCGAGAGAAGAAGGTGGGGGTCCAGTCGCCGGGTTGCGCGGTGCACCCCTTTAGTACGCCAAGAATGCTGGGGGCAAACACAACTCCGCCCAGAATCAGGCCGGTGCGTTTGATCGCCTCTTTTCGGGAAATGGTTTCGGTCGGTTGTGTGGTTTCGTCCATCTTCATCTTACAGTTCTCCTTTTTCAAGTTGATCGGCGGCGTAGTTGGCAGCCCGTGCCGAAAGCGCCATGTAGGTGAGGGAGGGGTTCTGACACGCGGCAGAGGTAAAGCTGGCACCGTCGGTCACAAACACGTTGGGCACGGCGTGCACCTGATTCCATTCGTTCAGTACCGAGGTATTGGGGTCGCGCCCCATACGTGCGGTTCCCATCTCGTGAATACCAAGGCCCGGCCCTCCGGGATCGTCGAACGTGCGGATGTCTTTAAATCCGGCCGCTTCCAGCATCTCGGCGGCATCGTTTTTCATATCCTCCCGCATCTTAAATTCATTCTCTTTAAACTCACAATCGAACACCACCACCGGCTGGCCCCACTTGTCGGTCTTGTCGAAATTGAGGTACATGCGATTGCTGTGATCGGGCAGCATCTCGCCAAAGGCAGTCATGCCAAGCCGCCACCCGCCGGGCTTCGATACCAGCTCTTTCAACTCCGAGCCAATGGCCAGTTCGCGCACACCGCGCTGCCATCCATGCCGGCTTGCGGAACCCTGATAACCAAAGCCTCGCAGATAGTTACGATTTTCATTTCCAAGATTTCGATATCGTGGTATGTAAAATCCATTGGGCCGCCGGCCGTAGTAATAGCGATCTTCGTAGCCGTCAATTTCACCCTCGGCACCCACGCGGAAGTGGTGGTCCATCAGGTTATGGCCCAGTTCGCCGCTGTCATTGCCCATTCCGTCGGGGAAGCGGTCGGAGCGGGAGTTCAACAGAATGGCGGTACTGGCAATGGCCGATGCGTTCAGAAATATCACCTTGCTAAAAAACTCATGGGTTTCGCCGGTCTCTGCATCCACAACCAGCACACCCGACGCTTTACCGGTGGCATCATCATACAATACCTGTGTGACGATGGAGTGAGGGCGCAAGGTCATGTTACCGGTCTTCTGAGCGGATGGCAGGGTAGCGGCGTTGCTGCTGAAATAGGCGCCATACGGACACCCGCGCATACAGAGGTTGCGGTGCATGCAGCGGCCGCGCTCCCCAATGGGCTGTGTCAGGTTCGCGACCCGCCCGATGGTGAGGGTGCGGTTAAACGCTTCCATCATGCTTTCGCGCAGATGCTCTTCCACGCAGTTCAGCTCCATCGCCGGCTGAAAAATGCTGTCGGGAAGTTGCGGCAGGCCGAGCGGTTCCCCGCTGATACCTGCATATTTCTCCACATGGTCGTACCACGGTTTCAGATCGGCGTAGCGGATGGGCCAGTCTACGGCCACGCCCTCTTTGGCGTTCGCCTCAAAATCGATGTCGGAGAGGCGGTAGCTCTGCCGCCCCCACATGAGGGATCGCCCACCCACGTGGTAGCCGCGAATCCAGTCGAACCGCTTGTCCTCTTCGTAAGGCTGATCGGTATCCTTAATCCACCAGTGTTTGGTCGATTCACGGATCGTGTATCCGGTACGCATCTGTTTTTGGTAATGTTCGGCCTCTTCGGCGGGTACGCGGTCGGCACGGGGCAGTTCCCATGGGTCTTTGTACATCGTCGGATAGTCTTTTAGGTGTTCCACATTCCGACCGCGTTCGAGAACCAGGGTGTTTAGCCCGCGTTCAGTTAACTCTTTGGCAGACCAGCCGCCGCTGATTCCTGTGCCCACAACAATGGCGTCGTAGGTGTTGGCTTGTTTGGCTTTGAGATTCAGATTCATACCGGGTAAGTGTCGCTGTTAATTCGAAGGTTGCTGATAATGGATAGTAAATGCCTGGAGAAAACGTCTGTTTACGTGTGTAAGCGTTTTCATTCTACACTTTTTTTACAGAAGATTCCAATGGCTTTACAGATTGTACATTTTTTTAGCGCACGGAACGAACGGCCATCGCTTCGGCGTCCCAGAAAACGGGCCGTCCCTGTGCCAGGCTTTGGTTACAGAGCAGGGCAGGGCCGCAGGCGCGCAGGCCAAATCGCCCGTCCTGCTCAATCGGCGATCCGTGGCGGATGGCATCAAAAAAGTTCCGGAAGTGATCGCTTCGGTCGTTGTACCCGTCAGGTGCGCGGTACACAAATTCGTTGGGTTCAATGATTTGGGCTCCGGTTTCGGGATACCGTTCGCGGTAGTACGCTTCGTATTCGCCGCGGGTCTGCTCCGAAAAGTCTCCGATGGACATACCCGGACGCTGCGGCTCCCGCCATTTGCGCAGGGTTACGTTATTCCATCCCAGATCGATGACTCCATCGGAGCCAACCAGCCGGATACGTGAGCCGCCGCCGGAACCGTCGGCAAAATTAACACGCAGGGAGACGTTAAACGCCGGATGCGCATCGGTTTGGGGGTAGTCGAGCAGGGCCAGTACCAGATCTTCGGCATCGCGTCCGTCGTCCCAGAACCGTAGCCCGCCGGTGCAGTACACCTTTTCGGGCCCCAGCGAACCGGTGATGATGTGCAGCCCCGAGAGCAGGTGCACAAACAGGTCGCCGGGTACACCGGTGCCGTATGCGCTGTAGTTGCGCCATCGGAAAAAATGTTTCGGATCGAATGCGATATCGGGCATCCCTTTGCGGTAGGTGGCCCAATCGATGTTGCGAGGGCCTGCCGATGGAGGCATCGAGTATTGCCAGGCGCCAATGGCCGAGCGGCGGTCCCAATAGCCTTCTACAAAATTGAGCTCGCCGATTTCACCCGCCTGCACCAGTTCGCGCGCTTTCTGATACAGAATAGAGCTGGTGCGCTGGCTGCCGACAATTAACGGCACACCGGTGGCATCTTCCGCTTCAATGACCGGCCGACCCTCCTCAATATGCTGCACCATCGGTTTTTCGAGGTACACCGCCTTGCCCGCCTGCAGCGCATCGATCGCAATCTCTTTGTGCCAGTGATCGGTGGTGGAGATGATCACGGCGTCAATATCGGAACGGCCCAGCAGCTCTTTATAGGATCGGGTAGTAAACAGGTCATCACCAAACAGCTCCTTACAACGGGCCAGGCGGCTGTCATACAGATCGCACGCGGCTACAATGCGCGTTCCGGGCAGTTCATTGGCGGTCAGTGCATTGCCCTGGCCCATTCCGCCGGCAGCTATCACGCCGATTTGAATATGATCGTTTGCTGCATACGAACGTTTGGCAACAGAAGGAGCCGACAAATCGTAAACCGTTCGTTTGGCGGCCGAGGAGCCGGAAGCGGCCCAGCCAAAAGCGGGCAGAGAGGCCAGCCCCATCCATTTTAGAAAGTCTTTGCGGCTGGTGGAACCGGAAAAGGAGTCGCGATCGTCAGAGCTCATAGAGGAGTACCATCGGGTTTATAAGAGGGTGAATCCGAACATGATAAACTTTGAGATTAAATGAAAGTTTTTTGCGCACCATCACAGCGATCTTTTTAAGGCCGTTTCCGGGCGTCCATCCGGAAACTTTTACCTGAGATCACCCGTGCCATTGCGTATATTTGACCGTGAAGCCGGGTACCAACCCTTCATCAATCTTAGAAAGCGAAACAGCGTGAAGCTCGATCAAAAATATTTTAACAAATTTCTGCTGGGATGCGCCGCTCTCACCATGGCGGTAATTATCTACAGTACCGTGCGATATACCGACACACAACAGCGCGAATTTTTCGAGAATATTGAAAGCCTGACCCTTCAGGAGCTGCCGCTTAACGGCTTTTTTGATGGTGATCCGGTTGATTTATCGGGCGGAAACGCGCCATCGGTTGTCCACTTTTGGTCCACATGGTCCGGTATGTCGATGGATGTGAACGAACGGCTCTACAACTTGCAGCGGCGTCATTTTCCCGAGTTGACGGTGTACGCGGCGGTGGTGCGCGACGGGGAGGAGACAGTACGGGAGTATACCGATGCCAACGCGTTTAACTTTCGCTACGTGCAAGGAACCGAGCTGTTTCAGGAATTAAAGGCAACCGGTGTGCCAACGCTTCTATTTTTTAATCGGGATGGGTCCCTGGCCGATTTTCAGATTGGCCGTGATCTGGAGGCAATTGAGCAGAAAACGAGGGCATTGATGGAGCTGGGGGCGGGGTGGTAAGCTGGAACGGACGTCTGGTAACCCAAGCCGAAGCCGCCATTTCGGCCGGGTCAGAAGCGGTGCGTTACGGCATGGGGTGTTTTGAAACGTTTCGTGCCGAACAGGGGAGAGTACTCCTATTTGAGGATCACTGGCAGCGACTTATGGATGGTGCCCGATGGCTCGGTGCGGACTCTGAAATTCTTCCCGATGGCGCTCTGGTACGTCAGGAGCTGAACGCATTGCTCGAAGCGTCGGGCTTGTCCGATGCCGTGTCGCGGGTGCGCGTGCAGCTCACTTTGCGGTCGGAGGGTGGCTACGGAGCAGACGTATCGGGGATAGATCGTCTTATCACAGCCGTACCGCTGAACGAAATTCAACAAGATCTGCGCCTGATTCCCGTATCGGTTACGACGATTCCCGGCACGGCCCGTCCTGCATCTCTCAAGCTCTGCAACATGCTGCACTACCGCGCGGCCAAACGAGAGGCGTTAGCCGCCGGGTTTGAGGATGGAATCCTTTGCACACCGGACGGCTATGTGGCCGAGGTATCTATTGGTAATCTATTTTGGCGCAAGGGGAAAGATATCTTTACATCGAATGATTCTTGCCATATCCTGCCCGGCATTATGAGACGTATTGTGATGGGGTTAATAGACGAGATGGAGGGCGTGGAGCTGCATACCGGCCGCTATTTGCCCGGCGATTTGGAGAGTGCCGATCAGGCGTGGGTCACCAACAGTGTGCGGGAAATCCAGTGGGTTAGTCAGATCGGGGAGAACCTGCCGGAACCTGATCATGATTTTCGGGAGCGGCTCGTCGGGCGGCTTCGTGCGTACAAAGACATTCACATGGAGTAGGCTATGCATCGTTTTCAATCACCCGCCGATCTGCACGCCTACCTTGATGCCCTCCCGATGTTCGGGCGTCAGGGGAGCTCGGCAGCCCGGTTTACTCTCGATGGCATCCGTGCGGTGTTGAATGAGATGGGCAACCCCGAAAGACGGTACCCCTCCATTCATGTAGCCGGAACCAACGGAAAAGGGGCGGTGTGTCGCGCGGCAGCCTCCATCTGCCAGAAAGCGGGCATTCGTGCCGGCCTATTTACATCTCCCCACTTGTTGTCGGTACAGGAACGGTTTGTGGTGGATGGGGAGACGATTACCGAAACCGAACTGCTCGGATTGTTTCAGCAGCTCGACAAGGGGGAGGCCTACCGAAACCTCACCTATTTTGAGCTGACCGCCGCGCTCGCCTTCCTCCATTTTGCCAATCGGGAGGTAGATCTTGCGATCATTGAAACCGGGCTTGGCGGCCGCCTCGATGCTACCAATTGCCTGGAGCCGGTGTGCAGTGTCATCACCAGCATCGGCTTCGATCATACCGATTTGTTGGGTGATTCGATGGCAGCAATCGCCGGCGAAAAGGCGGGCATTATTAAGCAGGGGCGGCCCGTTGTTGTGGGAGAGCTGGAGCCGGAAGCGATGGAGGTTATTCGCGACAGGGCGGAGGCGGAGGGTTCGGAACTGCTGCACTGGCACATGACGCCCGCCCGTGCTATGCTCGAAAAAGAGGGCCTGTCGGGTGTGGATTTGATCAACAGTTGCCTTGCGGTGCTCGCGCTTTATCACACCCCGTTTGCCCATCAGGTGACGCCTGACACCATCCGCCAAGGCCTGTTTCACTCTGCTGCCGCCTTCCAAAACCGCACGACGTTTACCGCTCTGCTGCACGAGAGGCCGTGGTATTTTGATGCCGCACACAATGCTCCCGCGCTGGCAGTACTAATAAACCGCATGGAAAATATAGCCCCGGCAGAAAATTGGACCATGGTGTTGCATATAATGAAAGACAAACTAAACCCCGATGTAGTGAAACAGCTGAAGAAACTCGGCAAGGTGCTGCTTTGGGAGGCCGGCTCGCCGCGGGCCGCCACGCTTAAGGAGTTGCAAAAAGAGCTGCCCGGCGCGCAACCCTTTCCGGCTGAATTCGCGGAACGGCGGGCGTGGCTGGAAAGCCATAAATCGGAATTAGTTATTTTTGGTGGAAGTTTTTACTTTTATTCCACGGTTATGCAATGGATGGGAGCTGTTGCAGAACAAGATACCCTCTTACCACACATCAGACTGTGACATCCCAGGCGCTCATCTACTTCAAGTTGTGCGTATTTCGAATTCTATAGACTCTAAACATATTCTATGTCGGATCATCAAACCGATACCTCATCATTTACAAATGCGGACGAACTCCGCAAAAAATCCGTTCAGGAACTGAAACAGATTGCCAAATCGATTGGCCTCAAAGGTGTATCTACGCTCAAAAAGGCAAACCTCATTGAGCGAATACAGCAGCACGATGCCGTGGAAGAAAATACCCCATCGGTGCAGTACGGAAGTGAATCGCACATTCAGTCGTACGACGATCGCAGCGGCATCAAGCAGCAGCATCAAAAGGGGAGCCAGAAGCAGCATCAGCATGCCAAAAAGAAAGGGAAGAACCACGTAAGCAATGAACTGCCCGAATCGGATGCTGACAATCTGCGCGATCGTATTCGTGAAATTACCCCCGATCTGGGCCCGTTTTTAGTGAATGAGGGAACGCTCGAAATTTTGCCCGACGGCTACGGTTTCCTGCGCTCGGTGAATTACGACTACAAGGCAAGCCCGGATGATATTTACGTCTCACCGTCGCAAATTAAGCGATTCCGCTTGCGTCAGGGCGATGGGGTGGTAGGTATTATTCGTCCCCCGAAAGTGGGCGAACGCTACTTTGCCCTGCTCCGTGTAGAGGGGGTAAACGGACGCATTCCGCGCGATATGGACAACCGCGGCGATTTTGAAGACCTGATGCCGATCTATCCCGAAGAACGGTTTAAGCTTGAAAACGAACCATCCGAATATACCACCCGACTGATCGATCTGTTTGCACCGATTGGCAAAGGGCAGCGTGGGCTAATTGTGGCGCAGCCCAAAACCGGGAAAACCACTATTCTCCGTAACATTGCCAATGCCGTAAACAAGAATAATCCCGAAACGAAAATCATCATTCTTCTGGTGGATGAGCGCCCTGAAGAAGTAACCGAAATGGAACGCACTGTGGTCGATGCCGAAGTGGTGGCTTCCACCTTCGACGAAAAGCCGGAAAACCACATTGGCCTCTCCGAAATTGTATTCGAAAAAGCGAAACGGATGGTAGAAAGCGGCCACGATGTGCTGCTGATGATGGACTCCATCACACGCCTTGCCCGCGCCTACAACGTGGCAGGCAACAATTCCGGGCGCACCATGTCGGGCGGTGTAGACAGCTCCGCACTAAAGGCACCGCGGCAGCTCTTTAGCTCGGCGCGGAATATCGAAAACGGTGGCAGCCTCACAATTATCGCGACGGCACTGGTAGAAACCGGCTCGCGTATGGATGATGTGATTTTTGAAGAGTTTAAGGGTACCGGTAACATGGAACTGGTGCTTGACCGCCGCCTCTCGGAGCGCCGTATTTTTCCCTCCATTGACATATTTAAGAGCGGCACCCGGCGCGAAGAGCTTATAACCACCGAAGAGGAGCGGGAAAAAGTGGTTCTGCTTCGCCGTTATCTGAACAACTACAACGCTTTTGAGGCGATGGAATTTCTGCTCGAAAAAATGAAGGGAACACGGAGTAATGAGGAGTTTCTCATCTCGATGAACAAATAGACGCCGACCTTCGTTATAGTTGACCGATAAGCGGTACTGTTGTATCATTCACCTACGAAATCTTTTACTGAAACCTCTATGAGTATGGAAGAGAATATTTTGAACGATCTGAACGAAGAACTGGAAGATGTGCTGGAAGAAGGGCGCAAAGCACTGGATGATGCCGAATTGAAAGAAAGGCTGGAGGAGATCAAGACGGAGCTGGAGCTTACCATTCGTAAGCATCCGATTCAGAGTGTACTGGTGGGCGCTGCCGCGGGCTATTTGCTGGGTAAACTCTTTAGAATCGGCCGGTAAGGCATGGGTCAGCAGGAGACCGATAGCACCGTTGATGGATTTCTGAACGATGTGCGGGAGTATGTCGAAAAAAGGGCGCATCTCACCACCATCATCATATCCGAGCGGATTGCCTTGGCTGCTTCGGGAGCTATACAACAATTTTTGGCGGTAATGTTCATGTTTGGTGGGCTTTTTTTTCTATGGATGGCGCTCGGTTTCCTTTTGGGAGAGTGGCTTGCCTCCAATAGCCTTGGCTTTTTTCTGGCAGCGTTGCCGCTGCTGATTGGCGGATGGATTCTGAGCAGTGCAAAATCGAAAAAACTGCAAAGCAAAATAGAGAGAGATATCTACCGACAGATCTCTGTAGACCTATCATCATCCGGCATAGACTACGATTCCCCCGACGAAGACTCTAACTCAAAGAGTGAAGAAACCAAAGAGAGAGGCGGTGCATGAGCCGGTCGTCCAAAGAATATCGGGAGCTGCAAGTACTCAAAAAAGAGCTGCAACGAGATGTTAGCCGGCTCGAACAGACATACATCAAGCGTGCCGAACGTACGGCTGGCAAGGTAAAGCGTACCCTGCAACCTATCCAATCCATTAAAAAAGACCCCGTAAAAGCGGTGGCTGTTTCGGTCGCTGTTGGGTTTTTACTTGGCTTTACACGTTCGGGTAGGAAAAAAAGGAGAGAACCCTCGTCTACAACAGGAACCACCCGATACGGATTTTCGTCTATGCTGTTTGATGAGTTAAAACGGCTGGCCGCTCACAAAGCGATGATCTACGTGTCGGATTTGGTTGACCGCGAAGTGATGTCTCGCATCGACAAAGGCAATAACTCCCGATAACGGGTCCATCAACATGCCGGTTTACGTGCGCTGAGGCCACGATTGTTAAAAAACATTTTTATTTCTTCTATGGGAATCGTTTTTCTGCAACTCTCATTAAACTTTACCGTGTAAACCCACAAACGCAAACATTACAGAACATGACCAAAGTACTTACATTTGCATCCATCCTCCTGTTTCTGCCCCTCTCGCTATTCGCGCAGCAGAAGCAGACCATTACGCTCGAAGAGGCGATCCAGATCGCAATCGACAACAACTTCCAGCTTCAGCAGGCCCGAAACAATGTGCAGCTTTCCGAATTCCGGAAAACGAGTGCCATGGCAGAATTTCTTCCAAACCTGTCTGCCAATGCCAACCGTAACGTGAACATTGGTCGCCAGTTTGATGATAACACCGGTGACTTCGGTGATTTTACCATTAACAGTTTTAGTGCGGGCCTCAGCTCGAACATGACCATCTTTAACTCGTTTGCGAATATCAACGGTTTGCGAGCCGCACGTTCCGAAAATTTGCAGCTCGAGGAAGAGCTGAAGCGGGTAAAGGAAGACATCATTTTTCAAACCGCAACCCGTTATCTGCAGTACCTGCTGGATGTGGAATTGCTTGAAATCTCCCGCGAAAACCTGGAGACCTCCCTCCGTCAACTCGAGCAGATTGAAGCGCAAGTGGAAGTGGGTGCGCGCCCCTCGGTAGATTTGCTGAACCAGGAAAGCATCGTAGCCAACAACGAACTGGCTATTGTGAACCGCGAAAACGCACTGAACAGCTCGCGGCTGCAAATTATTCAGACGCTACAGATCGATCCGCTGGTCGACTATGAATTTATACTTCCCGATCTGGATGATGAAAACATCATTCCCTTAGAGTACTCCCTGCAGGATCTGGTGTCGGTAGCACTCGATAATCGATCGGACCTGCGCAGCGAGCAGTATCGGTTGGAGGTATTAGAGCGTAACCTTCAGATTACACGAGCCAATCAGTATCCGTCGATTTCACTGTCCGGCTCGATCTCTTCGCGCTGGTCGGATACCAATCCACTCTCGTTTGAAGATCAGTTTACCGATCAAAACGTCTCACGAAATTTCGGTGTATCCATCACGGTACCCATTTTTAACCGCCTGAATGTTCGCGAAAACGTGCAGGCCTCCCGCATAAACCTGAAAAATGCCACGCTCGCTTTAGAAAACACACGCCTGAACGTGGTTCAGGAGGTAAACCAGGCACTAAACGATTACAACGCCCGCATCAAGGAGCTGGAATCGACTGAGCGGGCACTTCGCGCGGCCGAACGCGCTTTCGAAACCGAGAACCAACGCTACGATATCGGCGCCTCCACGCTTATAGAATTGAGCCAGGCCAACAACGCCTTTGTGGAAGCACAGTCGAATCGGGTGCAGGCCGTTTACAATTTTATTTTCCAAAGCAGACTGCTCGATTACTACCTCGGTCAACTCGATGAGAATCTGCAGTTCTGATGATTCACTTATGACCTAACCACTTAATTTTATGACCAAGCAAACGTCAGCAACCAAAAAACTTCTTAAACTCCTGCTCGTCATCGTCGTGCTTTTTGGCGGATTGGCGATTCTGGCCTCTGCAATGGGCTGGCTTGATGGCAACTCACTTTCCAAAGAGGTGACCGTGGCCGCGGCCGAACAACGCACCATTACGCAGATTGTATCGGCATCGGGCCGCATCCAGCCGGAAGTGGAAGTGATCATCCGGCCTGACGTTTCCGGCGAAATTATTGAGCTGGCTGTGAAAGAGGGTGATGTAGTGCGTGAAGGCGAACTGCTGCTGCGCATCAAGCCCGATATTTATCAGGCACGCATTGATGAGCTGAACGCCGCATTGCTAACCCAGCGCGCCCGGCTTGAACAGGCACGGGCTGCCATGCTGCAATCGGAAGTGCAATTCAAAAAGAACGAACAACTATACAATCGTGACTTGATCTCTGAGCTGGAGTTCTTAGGGAGTAAAAACGATTTTGAAGCTCAAAAAGCGAACGTTCGTGCCTCTGAATTTCAAATTCAAAGTGCGCAGGCTCAGCTCCGCCGGGCCGAGGAAGAGCTGCAGCAGACGGTGATTCGCTCACCGAAAGACGGTACCATTTCTCGCCTTGCTGTGGAGCGCGGCGAACGGGTGCTTGGTCAGGCGCAAACCGCCGGTACCGAAATGATGCGCATCGCACGGCTGGAACAGATGGAGCTGGTGGTAGATGTAAATGAGAATGATATTGTAAATGTCTCGGTAGCCGATACTGCACAAATTCAGGTAGATGCCTATCCCAACCGGATGTTTGAAGGCATTGTGACCGAAATTGCCAACTCGGCCGATATTACCGGAGGAAGTACGGCGGACCAAGTAACCAACTACAAGGTGAAGATCCGCATCACATCGCCACATAACCTGGATGCATCTTCAAGCACTCCGTTTCAGCTTGTGTCCGATCAGGAGTCGCCAACCGCTGACGGTTTTGTTGCCTCGTTTAAACCGGGGATGTCCGGCACGGTCGATATCCTCACCAACACGGTGTACAACGTAGTCTCTGTGCCGATTCAGGCGGTTACCGTACGCAATTTCGCCGATCTTACCCCAGCAAGTGAAACCAATGACAACGCAGAGGCCGACAGCCACCGCACCGCCCAACGTGAGGATTTCCGGCGTGTGGTGTTTATCCATGAGAACGGTACCGTACGTATGGCCGAGGTGGAAACGGGCATCAGCGACAATACCCACATACAGATCATGAGCGGGATAGAATCCGGGCTGGAAGTTGTAACGGGCAGCTACAGGGTACTGTCGCGCCAGCTTGAAGATAACGACGAAGTTACCATCACCAATCAATCGTAAGTGGGCCGAATAATGAGCAAATCGATTATCGAAATACGCGATCTAAAAAAACTCTACCGGATGGGGGAGAGCATCGTCCGGGCTCTGAATGGCGTTTCGTTTGATGTGATGGAAAATGAGTACATAGCCATTATGGGGCCGTCCGGATCGGGAAAATCGACTCTGATGAATATGATCGGCTGCCTCGACACGCCCACAGAAGGAACCTACGTGCTGAACGGCCAAAACGTGAGCGAGATGGATGATTCCGAGCTTGCCGGCGTTCGGAATAAAGAGATCGGATTTGTATTTCAGACCTTTAATTTGCTGCCGCGAACCGACTGCCTCAAAAATGTGGAGCTGCCGCTGATCTACGACGGCGTAAAACGCTCCGTGCGCCGCCAGCGTGCCGCCGATACACTGGCCAAAGTTGGCCTGGGCGACCGGATGGATCACAAACCGAATGAACTCTCCGGAGGCCAGCGTCAGCGTGTGGCCATTGCCCGAGCGCTGGTTAACGACCCGGCCATTCTGCTGGCCGATGAGCCCACCGGGAACCTCGATTCCAAAACGGGAGATGAGATCATGCTGCTGTTTGAGGAGCTCTACCGAAATGGCAATACGATCATTCTGGTAACCCACGAGCCCGAGATCGCCAACCACGCCCGTCGTATCATTCGCCTAAAAGACGGGCTGATTGAAAGTGACGAACGCGTGGAGCAACCGGTTTTGGCCGGATATGAGCTCGCAGTGCCTGCCTGAGCCCGTTCGTAATGTAAAAAACTGTTCAAATCGGCCTTTTTCCGGCCCCTGCAGTTGCTGATGGCCGGAATCCTTCCGTATTTCCATGTGTTACAAAGTAAATCCTAAACAATTGCTATCACATGGAACTCAGGTCATTATACGTTTATATTTGTACTGCATTGCTTTTGACGCTGTTTTTGGGAGCTTGCTCACCCGACGCGACGGAACAGCAGGCAGCCGACGAGCCGTTCACATCACAAGTCTTCTCCACACAATACGAACGCATTTTAGTTGAACGGGTTGCCGGTCCGTTCGAGCGCCCATGGGGTGTCGGATTTTTACCGGATGGCCGCCATCTGGTCACGGAAAAAGCGGGTACACTCTATATTGTAGATAATGGGACGATCACCCCTGTGTCCGGAACACCGGATGTTTCTCCGCGCGGACAGGGCGGTTTGCTGGATGTGCTGGTGCATCACGATTATGACAACAACGGCTGGGTTTACCTTACCTATTCGAAACCCGGAAGCAGCGACGAAACAGCTACAGCGCTGGTACGCGGACGCATTGACGAGAACAACGCGTTTGTAGATTCGGAACTAATTTTTGAACAGGACCGCTACTCATCACCCGGCCGCCACTACGGATCGCGGCTGGCCTGGACCAACGACGGCAAGCTGCTGATGAGCATTGGCGACCGTGGTGCGGATCCTCCGCGTGCGCAAGACCCACAGGATCACGCCGGTACACTGCTCCGAATGAATGACGATGGCTCCGTACCGGATGATAATCCGTTTGTAGGTGACGATTCCGTCCTGGATCACATTTATAGCTACGGCCATCGAAATATTCAGGGCTTGATTGTGAACCCGGAGAACGGAGAGATCTGGTCAACCGAACACGGCCCGCGCGGAGGCGATGAGCTAAACATCCATCAACCCGGCGAAAACTATGGCTGGCCCACGGTTACGCTCGGCCGCGATTACCGGTCAGAAGGACCGTTTCCCGGTTCAGAAGCTCGAAGCATGGAAGGAATGGTGGATCCGGTGTATGAATTCTTACCCACTCATGCGCCATCCGGGCTCGCTCTGGTAACCGGTGATCGATTCCCCGCCTGGGAAGGAAATCTGTTGGCCGGCGGCCTTCGCAGCGAACGCATACGCCGGCTGGTGCTGAATGAAGGTGAAGTGATTCATGACGAGGAAATTCTACTCGGAGAGATCGGCCGCATTCGTGACGTGAAGCAAGGCCCCGATGGCGCCATCTACGTTCTGAATGATGCGTCTGATGGCGGACTCTACCGAATAACGCCCGACCAGGATTAATACATTAATCGCAGTATCGTTTTAATAAGCAGGTGTTGTTTCAAGTTCTTCTTGAAAGACAGTACCTGCTTATTTCATATCATGCCGCTCGTATACACCAATCCCGATATACGTTAACCCGGCATATTCAATCGATAGATCATTCATTTTGATTATGAGAGATGATGGATGAACGGTTTGAAATAGAAGTCGCCGAATTTGAGGCGGGCCTTCTGGATTCGGAAATTTCAGCGTGTCGTTTTCCGGCCGTCACTCGAATGTGTCAAAAGATCGTAAAAGTGACTCTTATTTTGAGTGTATTGGGGTGGTTGTGGCTGTTGTTTAGCTGAAAATTCTCTAACTTCCTGCCCGAAATTACCTATCCCATGAACACGAAGATTACACAGCTATGATTATTGGAGTACCGAAAGAGATTAAAACACACGAAAATCGCGTATCTATGGTGCCAGGCGGGGTTATGCAGCTGGTACGCCATGGTCACACTGTACTGGTTGAAAAAGGAGCCGGTCTTGGAAGCGGTTTTTCAGACGATCAATACACCGAAGCCGGTGCGCAAATTCTGGACGACGTAGAGGAGATCTGGAAAAAAGCGGAGATGATTACCAAGGTAAAAGAGCCGATCGAGCCTGAATATGGCCGTATGCGAGAGGGACAAATTTTGTTTACGTATCTGCACTTTGCGGCCAGCCGCGAACTGACCCAGGCTGTGGCCGACTCAGGATGCGTTGCCATCGCGTACGAAACGGTAGAAAAGGCAGATCGCTCACTGCCGCTGCTGATTCCAATGAGCGAAGTAGCCGGACGTATGTCTACCCAGGAGGGAGCCAAGTATCTCGAAAAACCACTGGGTGGGCGCGGTATTCTTTTAGGGGGCATCCCCGGTGTGCCACCCGCTCGAGTCATTGTTCTCGGCGGCGGCGTGGTGGGTGTAAACGCAGCAAAAATTGCAGCCGGCATGGGTGCCAATGTTACCATCCTCGATATCGACATCCCGCGGCTTCGCTATCTGGATGACGTGATGCCAAGCAACGTTACGACCCTCTACTCCAACGAGGCCAACATCCGGAAGCTGCTCCCCGATACCGACCTGGTAATCGGCGGGGTTTTGAAACCGGGAGCCAAGGCACCGCACCTTGTCACTCGCGAAATGCTCTCACTGATGAAGCCGGGTACCGTATTGGTGGATGTTGCCATCGATCAGGGCGGTTGCTTCGAAACTTCAAAACCGACCACACACGACAAGCCAACGTTTGAAGTAGACGGTATTGTACACTACTGTGTGGCTAATATGCCGGGAGCCGTGCCGTTTACGTCCACACTGGGGCTTACCAACGTTACACTGCCGTATGCCATTCAAATCGCCAACAAAGGATGGGCCAAAGCGCTCACCGATGATGCCGAATTGCGCAAAGGGTTGAACATCGCTTTTGGCAAGATTGTGTACAAGGATGTTGCCGATGCATTCAGCATGGAGTATCATCCCGTTGAAGATGTCCTTTAATTCTGAAAGGTTATTGGCTCCGGCTGGTGCTGTTTATCTCGCAACCAGCCGGCCGGTTTCCAATGCCGATACGTTCTCTGAATCAATCATCTATGACCGACTCCTCATCACATAGAGAAAACGCCTCTGAAAGCAGTCTGCAGGATGATGTGCTGGTGAAGCGCGCTGCGGCGGGTGACCAAAAGGCGTTTCGTGAGATTACCGAAAAGTACCAAAAGCCTCTCTACTACCATGTGCTGCGGATGGTAAAAGAGACGGAACAGGTAGAGGATTTGGTACAGGAGGCATTTATGAAGGCGTTTCACAGCTTGAACCGCTACAACACCCAGTACGCTTTCTCGACCTGGCTCTACCGTATCGCCACCAATCATACCATCGATTACTTGCGCAAAAAGAAGTTGAATACGGTGTCGGTAAATAATCCCATCAAAACCAAAGATGGTGAGGTGGAGGTTGAAATTCCCGATACAACGTACGAGACAGATCGAAATATTTTAGCCAGCCAGCGCAAACAGATCATCCATTCAGCCATTGATAACCTGCCGGATAAATATCGCAAGGTGATTGAGATGCGCCATCTGGAAGAGCTGAGCTACGACGAGATTGCCGAACAACTTGATCTGCCGTTAGGAACTGTAAAAGCGCATATTTTTCGGGCGCGGGAGATGCTCTATAAAGAGCTGAAAGACAAGCGGGAGCAGTTTTAGCCGCGCTACGAACCGTCTATTCTCTGTTCGACCAGGCCGGCCTGATGTACAAATCGTTCATATCCTGCACGCCGAACGGCACTTCCCTCAAAACGGTCTTCAAACTCCTTCTCGGTTAGCGATGTCCATCCATTTTTGGGTGGATTAAGCACTTGTTGACGCGGCCGTAAATCGTCAAATTGTCCATAGGCCGCCTTGCGGTTCCACGGGCACACATCCTGGCAGATATCACAGCCAAATACCCATCCGTTCAGCATGGATGCGTCCTGTTCAGCAATTTTTTCTTTCAGTTCGATGGTGAGATAGGAGATGCATCGCTTGCTGTCGATGCGGTACGGTTCGTAAATGGCGTTGGTTGGGCAGGCATCGATACAGCGCGTGCAGCTGCCACAGTGATCGGTAACGGGCGCATCGTACACAAATGGGATGTCCACAATCATCTCGCCAATCAAGAACCAGGAGCCGTGCGTCTGATTGAGAATATTGCCGTTTTTGCCCATCCAGCCGAGGCCGGCACGAATGGCCCACGCCTTGTCGAGTACCGGGGCAGAATCGACAAACAATCGTCCCTGCACATTGCCGGCAATCTCCTTTGTGTAGGCGAACAGCTTTTTCAGCTTTCCTTTAAACACCTTATGATAATCACGCCCCCGAGCATATTTGGCAATGGTGGGCCCGGATTTTTCAGCCTCCGTTTCGTTTTCGGGAAAACGGTAACCGGCAATAACACTCACCACGCTTTTGGAACCGGGCACAAGTTTGGTAGGGTCTATCCGTTTGTCGAAGTGGTTTTCCATCCACGACATGGTAGCGTGCCGCTCTTCATAAAGCCACTGTTCCAGCCGAAACGCTTCACGATCCAGCTTTTCCGCTCTCGAGAAACCACACCCCGAAAACCCAAGCTCAAGCGCTTTGTGACGGACTTTTGATGTGAGTAGGAGTGGGTCCATAAAAAAATAGCCGCAGCGGATGGGCTGCGGCTTACGTATGTAAAAGAGGATTAGTCGAGTACTTCCAGCAGTTCTACTTCAAAAATAAGCAGAGATCCCGGCTGGATATGTTCGCCACGCTGTTGTGTACCGTAGGCAAGATCTGACGGGATGTAAAACTTGTATGTGGCACCTTCCTCCATTAGCTGCAATCCTTCAGTCCATCCGCGAATTACCTGATCCACCCCGAAGGTGGCCGGTTCGCCGCGCTGGTGCGAACTGTCGAAGATGGTACCGTCTATCAGAGAGCCCTCGTAGTGCACACGCACGCGTTGATTGGGGCCGGGTGTGTCGCCGCTGCCCGCTTCAATCACTTCGTACTGCAGGCCTGATTCGGTTTCTTGCACTCCCTCACGCTGGATGTTTTCAGCTAAAAAGTCAATGCCGGCCTGAATATTTTCACCGGCGGCATCTTCCTGTTGGCGCATGCGCTGCAACTGCATTTCTTGCTGAAAGGCCTGAATGACGTTTGCCATCTCCATTTCTGACAGCTGCCGGTCGTTTTGTTCAAGGGCGTGCATCACGCCGGCGGCCAAATTCTGAATATCGATATCTTCAACGCCTTCATCGGCAAGGCTGGACCCGATAAAAAAGCCGTAGGTGTAACTGACCGAGTCCATTCGGGAATCGAGAGAGGCGTCGCCGCTCATTTGTGGGGTATCGCATGCTGCCGTTAAAAGAAGGGCAACGATTAAAACAAATCCGCTCTGTTTCATTCAAAAAAAGATTTAGGGTATTCAGGTTTATGTGGTGCTACAAGGTATCACTTTTCGCGCAAAGGACGAAAAAGAGCCGTGAATCAAATACCATAGTTATCCCTTAATTTTGGTATATTATGGGCTGTTCAAAAGATGAACACGTTCTATATAAAAACAGAAGGCTACCCTCGTTTGAAATTTACTGAATTTAATCTATCTGACTCGATCCAGGCAGGGCTTCGCGACCTGCGTTTTGAAGAACCAACGCCCATTCAGGAACAGGCTATCCCGGCGGTTACCGAAGGAAGAGACCTGATTGCCACGGCGCAAACCGGAACCGGCAAGACCGGAGCCTTTGTGATACCGATTATGGAGCGGGTTCTGCAAAGCAACCGAAAGGGAATTAAAGCGCTGATTGTAAGCCCCACGCGCGAGCTCGCCTCCCAGATCGACGAACAGATTTTTGCCATCGGCTACCATGCAGGCATTACCTCTGCCACGGTTATCGGTGGCAGCGACTTTTCTCAGCAGGCGAAAGCGCTGAAAGCGGGAGTGGACATTATTGTTGCCACTCCGGGCCGGTTGATTGATCAGCATAAAGTGTTGAACATCGATTTCTCGCACCTCGAATACTTTGTGCTTGATGAGGCCGATCGCATGCTCGATATGGGATTTCTTCCCGATATCAAAAAGATCATCAGCTGGCTGCCCGAGAAAAAACAGACACTGCTCTTCTCGGCTACCATGCCACAAGAAATTGCCCATCTCGCCAAATCGATTATGACCGATCCGGCCAAGATTGAAATTGAGCGCTCCAAGCCGAATCAAAATGTTGAGCAGCGTGCGTATAAATTGCGCAGTAATCAGAAAATTCCGCTGGTTAAGAAAATCTTTAACGAGCTTGAATGGGACTCCTGCATCATTTTTACCTCTACCAAAAAGGGTACGGACGAACTGCAGCGACTGCTGAAAAAAGAGGGTATCAAGGCAGCCAGTATTCATGGAGATCGCTCGCAGGACGAGCGAAATAAAGCGCTGCAAGCGTTCCGAAACGGACAGGTTCCCGTTATTGTAGCCACCGATGTGCTCGCTCGGGGTATCGATATCAAGGGCGTGTCGATCATTGTCAATTACGATGTTCCAAACAACACCGATGATTACATTCACCGTATAGGCCGAACCGGGCGGTACGATAAATCCGGAATTGCCATCACATTTGTGACCCGGCGCGACAGCCGCACGTTTTCGGATATTGAGCGGATTAAAGGCAACACGCTGAAAGTGATTGAGCTGCCGGATAATTTCGGAGATAAAAGCTCATTTTCGTGGGACGGACCGGCTGCCAAAGAACCTGAATCCAAGTCACGGGAAGAATCATCCGATAAACGTTCATCCGGGAAGAAAGAGAGCCGTTCCGATGACGATCAGTCATCCGGCAAGTCGCGTGGTGACCGTGATGCAGAACCGAAGAAATCATCCAAAAAGAAACAGGAATCGCGTTCCGATAAGCCAGACAAACGATCCGGTGGCCGCAACAAAGACCGCAATCAGAAGCGCGACGATCGAAAAAGCGATGATCGTTCATCGGCATCCGACAACCGGCCTGCACCCGCAAACAAATCAAAACAACGTGAGTCCGGGCCTGACGATGACAGCCGGCGGTCGAAAAAGGGGTCTCAAAAATCGGAGCAAAGCCGGCAATCGTCATCGAATGAGCGAGCTGAAAAACCGACACCACAGCCTACGCCGGAACCGGCCAAAGAGGTAAAGGTGGTTATTCCCCCGGTGATAGGAAAAGCCGCCGAGCGGAATAAAAAAGCACTGAAACCGGCTAAGGGTTTTTGGGGAATTGTAAAAAGTATGCTCCCAAAACTATAAGCCCGACCATCACGCCATGAAACAGAAGTTTTTCTCCTTCGCAATATGGGCCGGTATCGCGTTGTTGATTCTGTTATGGTTGCCATTCCTTGCTATTATACGTCTGTTCGATAGGGATCCGGTTCGTTACAAAACGGGTCGGCGATTTCGTGCACTTGGCCGTGCCATCAGCCGATTGAACGGTAACTGGCATATTCAAATCGAGGGGGCCGATGGGGTGGATGATCGTCATCCGTATGTGATGGTCTGCAATCACCTGTCAAATGCCGATATTCCGCTCATTTCAAATCTGCCATGGGAAATGAAATGGGTAGCTAAAAAAGAGCTGTTTGAAGTGCCTGTGGTGGGGTGGATGATGAGGATGGCCGGGGATATTTCGGTAGATCGATCGGCTTCTAACAAGCGAATTGCCGTGTTTAAGGCTTGCCGATTTTACCTGAAGAGAAACTGTTCCGTCATGTTTTTTCCTGAGGGTACAAGATCCAGAACCGGTAAAATGAATCGTTTTGCGCCAGGCTCTTTTGAATTGGCCATCCGGGAGGGCGTTCCAATCCTTCCCTTGGTTATTGACGGTACCAGGGAGTGTTTACCCAAAAATACATGGGTCTTTGAGCAGAATGTGCAAATTAAGCTTAAAGTGCTCGATCCCTTTCCCACCAACCATCTTGCAGCGGGAGATGCCATAGAGTTGATGGAATCTGTACGAGCAGCAATGGTAGATCAAATAATGGAGTGGCGTGGAGAAAAAAGGGAAGAGGTGGATGCTATCGCCGGGAAAAAAGAGGCGAAACGTTAAACACTATCACCTGCCGGTGTGCTCTCATGAACCGGATGGTGATCGGCTTTTTTGGGTGCAGGCGGCTGAAAGTAGATCCACGCCAGCATGGCTCCGGTAACAGCGAAGGCAAGCGAAAGCACCGGATAGATCAGCGTTTCCTTGCCGATGAGCAGATGAATCTGCCCGTACTTGGCCACAAGCAGAAAAAACACGTAGAGAATAAATGACGCCAGTTTATTTTGCCGGCCGCTTACCATGGTGATGTACGCTGCAAGCACAGAAAACGGGAGCGATAGAAAAAGCAATAGAAATGCCCACAGAAACCCCGGCCACGCTTCAAACCCAAATACCGCAACCGGAATACCGAGTGAGATAGCCAAAGCAATTCGGGTGACGAGTTCGAGTGCAATCAGAATGGCCACCCCGATCAAACCGGCAAGAATACTTTGTTTCATAATAGATTGATGAATGAACGATATATAATAAGGTACATAAATTCTGTCATTTAAGGAGATACCGAAGCGTGAGATGCGAATCGAAATTTTGGGAATTGATTGGTGTTGATGGCACGCGGTTTTGTATCTTTGCAGCCACGCTTTACCCAACCTTATGAACAACTATTTTTTATGCCAGAAAACGACTTTTTAGAACCGAAAGGAGACATCCATCTAACCGACAAACAGTTGATGGAATCGCCCGAAATAGAAGAGATTGCCAAAGATGTAATTGAGACGCACAACATTGAGCTGGGTCCGGCGCAGATCGGGTATCTGCTGGTCTATCCCAATATTTCCAAGCAGCGTGCTGCCAAGTGTATGAAAGCGTCGCGCGAAGTGAAGCATTACTCCGGCAACGACTACCTGATCGAAATTTCAGGAGATTTATGGGATATGCTCGACAAAGACACGAAGAAAATGCTGTTGTATCACCAGCTTCTTCATATCGATCCTGTTTTTAAGGCGAAAAACCAGGAGTGGAAAATGCAGATCCGTCGCCCCGATTTTGCCGATTACTACGAAATCAACGACAAACACGGCAACGAGTGGTACAAAACCATTCAGGCAACAGTATCCTCCCTGTACGACCTCGATCCGCGCCAGGAGAGTAAAGTAAAGGTGTAGTTTCCGATACGATCGGCGTTGCTGCAGAAATCTATTGTTGAAGTACGGTGCACGAATCTACCCATCGGCTATTCTCGTAGCACCCGGCTTTATCCCGAAAGAGGTCGGACGTTTGATTGCCAGAGGCATCGTTAAAGATGATACCGGATGAAACCTGAGCCGCACTGTACTCGGCGGTGTACCATCCATCGCCGTGGCGAGCCATTGGTTCTCCGGGCCAGCTTCCGTTCTGTTCCGGGCCAAAGGTGTACACGTGGATTGTCTCCGCCCATCCGTCAGGTTTATGGAAAGCGACTGTAAATGTGGGTAATTCGCATTGTACAGTGGGTTTCCACCCTTCAGAATCGGGTGTGTAACAGCCGCTGCCGGGATAGTGATGGGGCCCGGCCTCGTTCCCGCTTACATCACTGAACCAGATAGATGCCTGTTTCATACCGTCGGGAAGCTGCATTCGGAACCAATGATCATCCAGCGCCTGCATGGTATAGGAGATAGTGAGCCCTTCGTCACCTTCAGGCTGTGGAACGGCACGAATATCCGACCCCCAATGCTCGGGAGCCTGAAAATAGATAACGGCCCCAGGCTCCTGAAGGGTGGAAAAATGAGGATTACACGCCAGGGTTGTTGAACTCCCGGCGGGAAGCTCAAAGACCACTGCACGGTGCGCGGGAAGTGTAAACAGAGTACTCTGATCATCGGTGGCTTGAATGTGGAAATTGTCTCTATCGGTTTCAAGCGGATGCAGCCGATAACCGGTGCCAGGCAGAGTGAATTGCTGCGTTTGATTGTGAGCGTTGGCCAGCACCAAAAGTCCGTCACGGTCGGGATCGAGCGGATCACCGGCACACGCATCATCGGTAATGCTCATTGCCAGAATTCCCGGTTGCTGATCGGGACCGGTGTTGTGAAAGGCTACCCGTTGTCGCACATCTTCTCCTGTTCGAAGGCGAAACAGGGGAGAGCTGTATCGGATTCTCAGTTGGTGCTGGAACGCCTCGGCTGATCGCTCCATATGCTTGGGCTCCACGTTGATGGATTCCAGCGTCATGAGTTCTCGCATTTCGTCCCACCGGTCGCGGTTATCCCAGCCCGGTGGCAGGCCGATGGCCCAGTTGTGGCTCTGCATAGAGAGATCAACGGTATTGAACCAGTCGGTTGAATCGAAACTGTTGCGATCCATCGATTTGGAGCGGAGAAAATCGCTGCCCAGCTGGTAAAAAGGGACGCCCTGGCCGTAGTTAATCAATGCATTGCTGAGAATGTGAATGTCTACCCGGTGCTCCATCTCCATATCAAATGGAAGTTTGGCTTGGGTGTTATCCCAAAGTGTTTCATTATCGTGCTTGTCGATGTAATTGACGGTCTCATACGGCTGAAGGGTGTATCCGATCCGTTCATTGCCGCCGGTCACTACCTCGCCAAATCGATTTTCGTACTCGTAGGTTTGCAGATTTCCGGCCATGCCAACCCGAATACGGTCGGCAAAGTCGAGCAGCGACTGCAGATCTGCTTCACCGCCTTCAGCCTCTTCATTCGGGAACAGAAAGCGGCCGCTCGTAAAGCCTTGTGCCCGGCCGTGATCGG
>JBLRWS010000036.1:0-5758 GCA_047921075.1 Balneolaceae bacterium
AATTCATTATTTGAAATCACATTTACAGTGATTCTTAGGATACTTTTGAACGGTCTCCGATTCAAAAGCCGTCGGGACAGGCGGCAGTACCCAAACCGCCGGACGGTTGATTGTTCATCAGCCTGAAATAGTTTTTTATTGATCTACTCAACAACCCACAGTAAACAGAACAGAGCCTTAAAAATTGAGGATGGAGCTGGAGGATGATCGCCTCTATTTCTGACTGTAACTGTCTGGAATGAATCCGAATCAGTCACATTTGGAGTGATCGAGTGCGTACGTCAAGAAGATCGGTCAGAAAAAACGGGTCGCACTAAAACCGATAAATGTCGATGGCTCGTCAAGGCGGAACGCCACATCAAGGCGAATAATGGTAAATATTCCGTTTATACTGAACCCAGCCTCCGAATGAATTCCGTCACTTCCGCGTATCCGCAGATCCTCTCGTTGCACGGCATCGGTTTCTCCGGCACCAGCAAACAGGATGATACCCCACTCCCGCTCGGCCAACGCCTGTAAACCAAGCAGTTCGAACGGAACCGAACGGAAATTATGCTCAGCCGTTGCTGCCCACATCGAGCGGCCCACATACGGCACATTGGTGCGCGTTTTAAGTGTCCCAAACGGAGAAAACAGACTCTTGGACCCATCTACCGCAAACAGGCGTTGCACCGGCTGATCACCCAGACCCAAGGCGCCGCTAAACCGTACATCCAGCGTATTGGCAAAGAAGCGCCGCTTGAAAAAGGTTTGCCAGTTCCAGCTCGCATCCAGCCGCAGTGTGGTATAATCAAAATCACTTCCAAAAGCGTCGGACGATGTTTCTACCGCCAACCGCGCCTGCCGGTTGCCCGACACGCCATAATTTTCGGGTTGTACATTGTAGCGTAAATCGACAGAGAATGCGTGCAGGGTGCCGTCATCAATCAACGGATTGTCCCGCCGCTGCGGGTGCCAGCCAAACAGGCTGTAGTTCCAGGCGGAATTTTCAGCAAAGGAGGAGTGGTGCTCTCTCGAAAAGAGTACAGACACGGAGGTTCGTGGCAAAATACGGCGAATATCCAGCCCGGCGGCCATCCGCTCGCGCCGGTAATAATCAAAATAGTCCCGCCCGCCCAGAACCGCATTTACGCTATTCATGATCGGTGTGTAAAATGCGGAGGTATAGGTGGAGGTGGTTGCGTTGGCATACCGTCCCAAAAGATGCAGTGAGGACCGCCGGCCAAACGTGAACAACCGGGTTGATGAGGAGAGAGTCAGGTCGGTATCATCTGTGCGAAAATTGTACAAAAACTGCCCATTAAATCGCGTTTGCAGCGGCCGGATGACCTGCTCGTACGTTGCCCCTGCCTTGAAGCCATCAACGCGATTAAAGCCCACGCTCGGGCTTATGGCGTTCAACACAGGAGTACTGCGCCCCGGACGGGTATCTCCATCGTTATCATCCAAAAAACGCGCCAGAAATCCTTCCGGGCGAAACGCCTCTTCCAGTGTTTGCGTGCTGTCTATCCGGGTGTAGGCAATCTCTTCATCCTGCGTGAGCGGAATGCGTTCTACCTGCCGCAGTTCAAAGCGCTCATCAAGATCATCCACACGGTGCAACAACCGATCTTCCTGATAAAGTGAATCCGGCAGGGTGGTGTTTACCTCATAATCGGCCACCTGCGAGGTTTGGCTGAACAGAAAGTCGGGAAAGCGAAGGCCCGGCATTCCAACACGAACGGTTCCCTCAATACGCATATCTACCGGCAGCCAGTACAGTCCGTCAAAATTGCGAAACTGCTGTTGATAGGTCAGGTTAAACTCCTGCACCGGAGCCGGAAAACGAACCACCCGGTTGGGTTTCAGATCCACCTCCAGCAACGCATAGTCACCTCCCAAGACCCACACCGAACCCTCAAACAGCGGCTGCAGGTTCCGATTTGGCTCCACAGCAATATGATATACCGGACGGCCATCCATCTGTGTGGTATCGAGAAGTTTAAAATCGTAGAAGCGAAGCGCATCGGGATGCGTTACCCCAACCAGGTCGAAACCGGCAATGGGAATATCATCGTTGTAGAGGTTGGGAAAAAAGCTGACTCCGGCAAAATTCTCATCGGGTGCCACATTGGACGTCTGCTCTTTAAAAAGCTGCACTTCTCGAAAGCCGCGCTCTCTGTCCCAGTACGAGTGGGTACCGCTTTCGGTGATGGATACGATGCCGCGATCGTTGCTAAGCACCTGGCGGGTATACGCCTCTGCGCGATAGTTTTCGAGATCGGCACGCCATATTTTTTTGCGCTCAATCACCCGTTCCATAATAGAGAGGCCGGGGTCGCGATCGGTTACCACAATCTCACCCAGCTCAAATACCGCCGGCTCCATCTCGATCTGCAGCGGTTCGTCAGGCGCTGAGTCTATGGTAAGCGTTTTGGATTCGAACCCGATAAAGCGTATCTGCAGCGTTACAGGATAAGACGGAGGTGTAATGGTAAACTCCCCTTCCGCATTTGCAATGGTACCCCTGTTGGTGTCTACAATGATTATGGTAGCAGCCGGGAGGCGCTCTCCGGATTGTGCGTCTGTAACAATGCCCGTCAACGGCTGTGCATAGGTGAAGGCAGGAAGAAAGAGTACAAAGGCCGCAATTCGAAAAGCTGTCATACAGTCGTTTTTATGTGCCGTTTACGCACAAAAACGAGGCGGGTTACAACTTGCGTATAATCGAAGAGCAAGATGTTCAGGATTTGTCGTTTACTCCTCTTTCCGAAGTACCACAGCCGGTTCCAGAGGCCGTACGTACACCTCGTCGCTCGGCTCAAAAATCACGCGGTTATCCGTGTGCACCAGATAGCGGTCTTCCCCAAATTCAACATGATAGGTAATGTCGTGCCCTTTAAATTCACGGGCGGCAATGACCCCGATCATCCCCTCTTTTCGTTCGCCGTTTGGCCTTTCAAGGGTTAAATGTTCCGGACGGATAGAGCAGGTTATATGGCCGTCAGAAACGCAATTGAGGTGAATTTTACCAAGATTTGTATCAATTACATCCGAATGATCGGCATGTGCTTCAATTAAATTCGTTCGGCCCAAAAACTGAGCTACAAACTTTGTTTTCGGTTGATAATAGACCTCTTCAGGCGTGCCAATCTGTTCGATGCGTCCATTGTTCATCACCCCGATTCGATCGGCAAAGCTGAGGGCCTCCTCCTGGTCATGAGTCACCAAAATGGCACTCATTCGGGCTTTTTTGATAATGGACCGTACCTCTTTTCGGGTTACGGTACGGAGCATGGCATCGAGGTTCGAGAACGGCTCATCCAGCAAAATAAGCTCCGGTTCCGGGGCAATGGCCCGCGCCAGCGCCACCCGCTGCTGCTGGCCGCCGGATAGCTCCGATGGATAGCGGCTTTTAAAATCGCCCATTCCGGTACGGCAAAGCACCTCTTCAGCAAAAACAAATTGTTTGTGCCTGGGCAGCTCCTTCAGGCCAAACGCCACGTTCTCGAGAGCCGTCATATGCGGAAACAGTGCATAATCCTGAAACACGAATCCGATGCCTCTCTTTTGAGGAAATTCGTGATGGTTTAACGAGGAGAGCAGGCGGCCGTTAAGTATAATTTCGCCATTGTCCACCGTTTCAAAGCCCGATATCATCCGCAGCGTGGTGGTTTTTCCACAGCCGCTTGGCCCAAGCAGAGCTACAATCTCATCTTTACCCACATGAAAGGAGACATCCTGAACCACAGGATTTCCCTTTTCGAATGATTTGTCAATATTGTTGACTTGTAAAAGCATGATCTAAGAAGCGGCTCTGCTTTGTCTGGATCTTATTTAAAATGAATCTACATAAAAATAAGCATTTTTCGTTCGCGTGGAAAATGTGTTTTCTTGCTTTAGAGCCAAAAGAAAGAATAAATCATTGATATTTAGTACATTTGGCGTTATAAATGTTGTAAACAGATGCAACAGGGCTTTACCACTCCATTCATTACTTGGTTTCAGAACTCTAAATTTCTACACATTTAGCCATTCCATTATGAAAACACCTATTCTATTTTTACTCACAGCCTGTCTGTCTATCGGGTTACTGCAAGCGTGCGGCGATTCAGGGCCGTCGCAAGAAGAGATTCAGCAGCGCTTGCAAGCCGAGCGCGACTCTCTTGAGCAGGTTTATGCACAACAACTTGAACAAGCCCGCCTCGACTCTATTGCTCAGGCACAGGCAGATAGTATCGCTGCCGAAGAAGAGCGACGCAGGGTTCAGTATTCCGAAACCGGCCCTTATTTAGTACAAGTTGCCGCATGGCGTTCGCCCGCTAAAGCACAACAGCAGGCCGATGCGTGGATGGAGCGAGGCTACGAGCGTGCTTTCGTTGTTGAGTATGGCACCCCTGAAACGGGCGATGTATGGTATAGAGTACGTATTGGGCGATTCGAAACACGCGATATGGCGGAGCGGGTACAGGACAATCTCCGGCAGGATCACGATGCACAATCGTGGATTTCGAGGGTAGGCCAGCCAATGCGGTCTGAGGAGCGGGGAGAATAGGGACTACGTTAAAACACCTACCCGTTATTACCTAAATTACTCTCTTATAATACCTTACCCATTTTTGGGTGTGGAAATCGATTTCTTTTTTGCTACATTGAATTGCGCTCAAGTAGCGTCTCTCTTGATGAATAGTCAGGGCATCACACCGGATACGTGTGATGCCTTATTTTTTTTGCCCATCTGAAACCGCAGTCTTCATTCTGCGTATTGCTTATTTCCAGTGTCGTGGCAGAACAATATATTCCCTGCACAAGCAAACCTACATTTTATGCCCATGAAACAATTTCAGGTGCAACACCGAAGCAGCAACGAGATCGATATTCTGGAGCTCAGCGGGGAACTGGATGCACACACGGCTCCTGTTCTTGAAGACGCCATTAAAGAGCTCATCCACAAGGAGAAGTTGTTCATTATCGTCAATTTCAACGGCCTGGAGTATATTGCCAGCGCCGGCCTTGGTGTGTTTATGGCATATATCGAAGAAGTGAGGGCAAAAGGAGGAGACATCAAGCTCACCAATATGAATCACCGCGTCTTTAATGTATTCGATCTGCTCGGCTTTCCTGCTCTCTACGATATATACGCCGATGAAGCTGAGGCCACCAACCAGTATTTGAACCGGCCGTAAAGGTGAACTCGAATCCAACATATCATTTGGCCTTTCAGGCCGCTACTAAAAACCTGCAAACCGTGCGGGATTTTGTAGCAAAGTATGCATTTGAACACGGCTACACTGAGAAGGCTGTACATGAAATTACTCTTGCGGTAGATGAGGCGGCTACCAATATTATCAAACACGCCTATAAGTTCGACTCATCCCGCAAAGTAGATCTCTCCCTCACATTCGAGCCGGAAAAAATTTGCATTATCTTATCTGATCAGGGACGTAATTTTACCCTTCAGGCCTTTAACAAGCCCGATATTGAGAAGCAGGTAAAATCGAAAAAGCGCGGTGGTATGGGGGTGTACATGATTCACTCGCTGATGGATCAGGTACGATATGCATCAGACGGCGATACCAATGAAATTATCATGTGTAAAAAACGCAGCCATTCATGAGTAGACCGGATCGGCAGGATGCTCACTCCCGGTTTGACCTGCGAACTGTGCTCGAATCGAGCCGGATTTTAATTGAGTCGCAAAACCGCGAATTTGTATTCGACAAGCTGTTGTTGATGCTTATGGGAAAGCTGCTGGTGCCGAAGGCAGCCGTTCTGCTTT
>JBLRWS010000036.1:5858-26507 GCA_047921075.1 Balneolaceae bacterium
TCCCAAGGGCACCAATACTCCGTTTGAGGAACATGAGTTAGAATTTGCTGAAAGTGTATGCACGATTACCGCCGCTTCAATTGCCAACACAACCATGGTAGCCGAGCTGAAACAGACCAACAGGCGGCTCGATCAGCGCCTGCACGAGCTAAATACATTGCTTGATGTAGCGAAAGAATTTAATCTACTTACCGATCGCCAGGCCATCGCCAACGCATTTAAGTTTACCCTGATGGGTCAGCTTTTTGTGCGCACGTTTCTGCTGGCTTACAAAGATGGCGAGCAGATGCACCTGCTGGCAAGCAGTAATCTGAACGAAAAACCTTCCGAATCGTTACTGCGCACCCTTTTTGAGTCGGCCAACGACCAAGGAGATCTTTCGGATGAGCTCCGGCAGAAAGTTCCCTTTTTACATGAAAATGGCATCACCGTGCTCAGCCGCGTGCTGTTGGATAGCGAACCGCGTGCGGTCATCGCGGTGGGCAAACGAGGCCATCAAAAACCGCTTACCCCTTCCGATCTTAAGTTTCTTGATTCGCTGGCTAACCTGGCCGTATTGTCCATCCAGAAAACCTTTTTCCTGGAGCAGCAAATAGAGCAGCAGCGGATGGAAGAAGAGCTCAATATTGCGGCATCCATTCAGCAGCGGTTACTGCCACACCCCATCCCAACCATAGCGGGTGCCGACTTGGCGGCCGGTTCGGTTTCGTCCCGACAGGTTGGGGGCGACTACTTTGATGTGGTTGAGCTTCCCGAAAACCGTCATCTGCTGGCTATCGGAGACGTAACCGGAAAAGGTGTTCCGGCATCCCTGCTGATGGCCAACCTGCAATCGATGCTTCATACCATCGCCCCGCTGGATTTAAGCCTTGAAAAAGCGACCGGCCAGATCAACGACCAAATTTTTAAAAATACCCCATCTGATAAGTTCATCACTTTTTTTTGGGGCATTCTTGAACCATCAACGGGCACCTTCAAATATGTAAATGCGGGGCACAACCCTCCCCTGCTGCTGCAACATGGCCAAACCGACTTTAAGGAACTTACGGAAGGCGGACTGCTGCTTGGCGCGATGCAGACCATGGCCCTGTACGAGTCGGCATCGTTGCAACTCCACGACGGAGACCTCCTTGTACTTTACACCGA
Source organism: Balneolaceae bacterium (assembly GCA_047921075.1). Taxonomy (GTDB): domain Bacteria; phylum Bacteroidota; class Rhodothermia; order Balneolales; family Balneolaceae; genus JBLRWS01. Next base: position 7,005 of record JBLRWS010000036.1, read on the forward strand.
CGGAGTGTCGGAAGCTTTTTCGCCGGGCGGAGACGAAGAGTACGGCGAAGAACGCCTCAAAGAGAAGATTACGGCGCTTCGCGATCGATCTGCTCAGGAGATTTTTGACGGTATTGTGGCCGATGTGAAAGAATTTACGGGCGGCAAATACAGCGATGACATTACCCTGATTGTTCTCAAAAACCCACCTGAAGAGGATTGAGGAAGCCGGATGTAATGTTGCTCTGATGACGCTCCGATAGTGCCATAATTGCTTCGTAGGTACGATAGCGGTTGTTGATCTCCTTCACATATTGTACGGTTTCTATTCCGCGCGCAAAGCCGTGACGGGCATTCTCATAATAGCGGCGTTGCATCAGTTTAAGAAGCGCCTCGGCTACATGCTCCCACTCGTTGGGGTTTTTATTCTGATCGATGACCAGGCGCCGCGCATCGGCCACGTGTCCCATTCCGGCGTTGTATGTAGCCAGTGCAAACGCCCGCTGATTCTCCTCATCCATATAGGAGTAGTGATGCAAATGCTCTTTGATGATACGTACACCTTCCCGAATATTTATCAGCGGATCGTAGAGCTGTTCATACTCAATATCCACAAATCGCGGAATGATCTGCATCAACCCGACGGCACCGGCCCAGCTTTTGCTGTTGGGGTTAAATTCCGACTCTTGCGCGATCATCGCTGTAACGAGCATCCAATCCACACCGGCCGAATCAGCCACAGTCCGTATCATGTCGTCGTAGGGAGAGATTACCCCCAGCGACTGGTACTGCCATTCCGGATTGTAATATTGCGCTATTTGTGAGCTTTCCTGGAAATATCGCTGCCTCAATACATTCAAAAAGGTGGATCGGCGGGGGCGCTCGCGATCTTCGGAGAACCGGAAATGTTTAAACAAAAACCGGTTCATTTGCGCTTCCAGATCTGGCGTATTGGAGCGGATAGCCCACGCAATGGTATCTTTTTCGGAAATAGTGGGGCCTGGATAAAGGCCGTCAACATATCGGTTCACCGCATCAAACATATTGTCATCCGCTACGGTTGCGGCAATATTCCCGTTGGCTATTTCAATCAACGTCGCCTCCGTATCGAGCTCATCTGGTAAAATGTGTACGTTCAGGTCGTACCCCTCGTCAATCAGTTCCATCAACCGTACAAAATAGGAGCTGTTGCGGCGTACAGCGATCGGAATATTCATTTCGGCAATATCCTGCAGGGTGGTACCGATCAGCTCCAAATCGGCTGAGAGTACAATCAACTGATCCACCAAATTATAAGGGCGGGTAAATTGCACAATATCCCGCCGCTCCGGTGTAATGGTGTAATTGGCCGCAATCACGTCGCCGGCACCGCTGTTCAGCAGGTCAAACGGGCTTTCATCGCCACCCACAATCACTACTTCGAGCGCCAGGTCGTTTTCACGGGCAAATTCGCGAACCAACTCATATTCGAAGCCCACTTCAATCCCCTGGTTCAAAAAATAGGTATTCGAGCTGTAGTGGGTAATCATACGTAACACACCGCTCTGCCTGATTTCTGCTAAGTCGCGTTGTATCGGCTCACTTACCGTAAGCTGAAGCTGGTTGCTCATCTCTTCGACATAGGGAGCACCATCATCTTGTGTTGAGCATCCCGCCAGCAGAAAGGTTGCGACAACAATTCCACGCTTATAGAGTGCCACGTTGCGGTTGGCTTCTGACTGTTTCATAATCGATGGGGTTTCATTTCTTACAATGAAAACGGATCACTATCCTTATTTTTGTAACCTAATTACTCCTGAAAACATTTCCTTAGCCATTTAACCTGCTGTTTTTACTTGTGTTCCATTTTCTCTTGATGATCGCTTCCTGTAAGCTACCCAAAAAAAGAACGCAGGTCAATTTTGTGAGGGTTTCTTAACGCTTTCGCATTGTTTTTGTTCTTTTTAGCCAGGTTAGTGACACTCCGAACAGAATAATGGCCATGGCAGCGAAGGAGAGAGTTGTTGGCACCTCCTGAAACAGGAAATAGGCCACTATAGCTGCAAAAACAACTTCTGAAAGAATAAGTGTGGAGAGCAACGTGGGCGATACATATTTAACAGCATAGTTCATGGAGCCGTGTCCCAAAATGGTTGGCCCCGCAGCAAGAAGGAAGCCCACCACCCATCCGGTCGTGCTAATTGCGGGCCAGCCCCCTACCCAGAAAAATGCACCAATTATGCACGTGAGGGCGGCATAACCATACACATAGTATACGTAATCGATCCACTCGGCGTGCTGACGAATTTTACGGCCAAACAAAAAGTAGACCACAAATAGGATGGCGGCCGAGAATGCCAGCCCGTTACCAAGCAGTGCATTAGGAAATTGTTCCAGCCCGGCATCATCAGCCAGACCCAGCAGTGCTGACCCAAAAAACGACAGCAAAACACCCACCCAAATCACCGGCGCAAATATCCGTTTAAAGAGCAGCCGCTCTGCCACAATAAGCATCACCGGGTGCATGGTTACGAGCACCGAAGCCGAGGCTACAGAGGTGTAGTGCAGCGAGGCAATCCATAACGAAAAGTGCAAACCGAGTGCAATGCCTGCAGCAATCAGCATCCAGTGATGAACACCATATTGCTTGAGCTGCCCAATCGGTTTCTTCTTCCAAAACCAGAATGGCGTAAGAAGCAGTACGGCAAAGCCGGTACGTAGTGCAGCAAGAACCAGCGGCTCCACATCGGTGGCGAAGCGTACCAGAATAGGGGCAAAACCGAAGGTTAACAGGCCTACAAAAAGTAGCAGCAGTACCTTGGCAATGGGGGTTTCATCACCGGTATGCGCCGTTTCGCTCACCGTATACGGTCCATCGATTCTACCAGTTCCATATCTTTTTTGATGGCTACTCCGGCCAGCCAGAAAAACATCAGGCTTAAAACGATAAGCCCGGTACTAACGGTTTCCGTAAGCAAAAAGCTTCCAAACCCGCCCAGCGAGAATAACACGCCGCAGGCTGCACCAAGCGCCACTATTTGAATGTAGGTAACTACTTTTACGACGCTCAGCTGCAGCGACCTGCTTCTAAACAGAAATATAGCTGCCAATGAGCCCACCATAGCCGCTGTCAGAGAAAGAGCGAGGGTATAGCCAATCCACATAGAAGGGTCGGCAAAGCCGTGCCGATAGATCGGTGAGTAGAACACCATGGCGTTCAGTACTACCGGCAGTAACAAGTAAATCGATTGAATTCGTTGAATCAACGCAGAATTTTTTTCTTAAAAGTGAGACCGAAAATACAGAATCGTACCCGCATAAACCAACCTTTGCTACACGCTTCTGCGGGGCTGGTTGCACCGGCCATTATACCTTCATCAACTCCTTCATACGTTCGGCAAGAGAATCAAATGTGGAGTAGATAACCGGCACAACCACCAGAGTCAGAAAGGTTGCGAACAGCAGGCCGCTAATGATGGTGATACCCATGGGCCCCCAAAAGGCCGTGCTTTCCGAGCCAAGTTGGAAGTTCGGATCACCTGTTGCAAAAAAGCTTATAAAATCGATATTGATACCAAACGTGAGCGGCACCAACCCGAGAATGGTTGTAAGTGCCGTAAGCAGTACCGGACGGAACCGAATGACGCCCGCTTCGATAATGGCGTGTTTTTTCTGGAGCCCTTTTTCCGTGAGTTGCTTCACATAATCGAGCAATACGATGTTGTTTACGCACACAATACCTGCAAGCGAAATGATGCCGATAAAGGTCATTAAGCCGAAAGGGGTACGGGTAAGAATTAGCCCGAGCAACACCCCAATCAAGCTCAGCCCTACCGCGGCCGACAAGATCAACGGCGATACGATGTTGTTGAATTTAGCCAGCATCACCAGGAAAATGAGGGAAAAACCGACCATCATAGCTGTGGTCAAAAAGCCGAAAGCCTCTTCCTGATCTTCACTTTCACCGGTGTATTGAGCCGTAATACCGGGTGGTAAACCCTCCATATAATCAGCCAGCATGGCGCGGGTCTGTTCCAGTACTTCGGGCCCGCTGAATCCCGGTGCGGCTTCTGCTTCGATGGTGGCTGTACGCTGACTGTTCAACCGGGTGATGGTGCCCAGCCCGGTACCCTCTTCAAACGTAGCTACCGACACAAGCGGCACCGAGATACCCGCTTGCGTAACGATATTCAGATCCTGAAGCGCCTCCAGATTTTGACGATCTTCCGGGCGCAGGCGCACTACAATATCATATTCATCTTCCCCATCGCGCCACTCACTGGCCTCCAGCCCATTATTGGCAATTCGGATGGTTTGAGCAATATCGGCCATGGAGAGACCAAAACGGGACGCTTTTTCATAATCGACCAGGACACGGTACTCGGGCGAGCCGCCGCTGATGTTGTTTCGTACGTCCACAAGGCCCGGCACAGCTCCGGTTACCGATGCTTCGAGGAGTAATTGCGTAATCTCTTCGGAGATGCGAACAATCTGATCAAAATTTTCGCCTGAAACTTCGATGTTAACCGGAGCACCGGTGGGCGGCCCCTGCTGTTCACCCTCGATTTTAACCATAATATCAGGAATGTCGCGAACCACCTCGCGAAGTTTGTTCATAGTGATGGCCGATGGCTCCGGCCGGTCGCCAAAATCGACCAAATTTAGGGTAAGCCGCGACAGCTCGGGGCTCTGAAAACCTCCGCCAAAAAAGGGATCGCCCGCAACCCCCACATTGGTTTGTATATTTTCGATATTGGCGCGCACCATCGGATCGCGATCAATCAGATCATAAATGCTCTCCTGCACAAATTTGGCAATCTCGTTGCTGGCGTGCACACTCATCCCCACCGGACCTTCCAGCTCGATGTTGATACGGCCTGGATCGGTTTGAGGGAAAAACTCCACGCCGCTTGGTGCCAGAGCAAACATAGCAAAAATAGCTATCAGCGATCCAAGAACAGAATTGAGCATCAACGCGCGGTTGTCGGTTAAGAGCAACGGCTTTGATGATGAACGAAGCATACCAACGGCACCCACCACCACAATAAGAAATGGCACAGCCATCACCACGAACCAAATATCTGCCGATACGTTTTTGCCAATGGAAAAAAGTGCCAGCGTTGACGCAAATACCACACCCAACAGTAACCCAACTAAAATGGATAGTATTTTGCCCCGAAAGATCGCTTCCAGCGTGTGCACAACAACCAGCAGAAGGCCTACTGCAGCAAATACTCCGGCGGCTCCGTAGAGCACCACGGATGCGGGTGAAAAGAGACCAATCACTGCTCCCATCATACCAAGAAGCGCAGCAAGGGTTACACTGCCAAGGGCAAGCGTATTGCGCAGCATGGCGTGGCGCACGGAGTTGTCACGCTTTAACAAGTTACGCAACATCACCTTGTAGTATTTGAGTACGAAGGGAAGCAGCCGCTCCATGAATACCTTGGAACACGGTTTCACGGCGTAACGGTAACTGAGAAAGAAGAGTAACGATGTAAGCAACAGTACAACCAGCGTGGTCATGTTGGCGGCCGCGATGGCAATCAATAGAAACACCAGAACCCCCAGGGCCAGCCCTTTCAGCCAGACAGCCACCGGCTTTTTCTGATCGCTGTCGAGCTTGACCAAATAGGCCGTAAGTACCGGATAGAGCACCAGCGCTACAAACAGGGAGCAGAGTAAAACGACAATAAGCGTGAGCGGTAAATACCCCATAAACTGGCCGATGATTCCGGGCCAGAAGGTCATTGGCACAAAAGCGGCAAGCAGCGTAGAGGTGGCCGCAATCAGTGCATACCCCACTTCGTCGGTGGCGAGTTTTGCGGCCTCAAATCGTCCGTGGCCCATCTCCCTGTAGCGGTAAATATTCTCGACCACCACAATGGAGTTGTCTACCAGCAGCCCGAGAGCAATAATCAGGCTAAAGAGAATCACAAAATTGGCGGTATAGCCGAGCGCAAGCAGCACAATAAACCCAACCATAATGGAGAGCGGAACAGCGGTACCTACCAGCAACGCATTTCGAATTCCCAGAAAGAAAACCAGCACCAAAATCACAAACAACATGCCGCTGATGATGCTGTTTTCGAGATCGGTGATCAGAGTCATCACATCCTCGCTCTGATCGCCTGTAACCACCACCTGCGTACCTTGTGGCAGCGGGAATTCATCAACCACGCGCAGTACCTCTGCCACGGTATCCAGAATATTGGCACCGGGCCGCTTTTTCACGTTCAGGCTAATGACCTGACTGTCTCGTATCTCTTCGTCGGGAAGCTCTACTTTTTTTCCGTTCTCTTCCACTTTGTAGGCACGAAGCCGGGCGTAGCTCTCCCTCTCTTTAAACCCAAAAACCACCTCTGCCACATCACGCATATACACCAAGCCGGCACTTTGCGTGCCTTCTTCCATAGGCTGTGCAACCACCAAATCTTCAATCTCATCCGGGTGGCTAAACTCACCGCTTACCCGAAGCAGATAACTCATCATATCTACATCTACCGTACCGCCCGGAATCGTCAGGTTTTGAGCCTGAATGGCATTTACCAGCTGTCCAAAACCGAGGCCGTATCCGTTCAAAGCGGCAAGATTTACGTTTACCTGAACTTCGCGCTCAATATCGCCAATCACCTCCACTTCGCGCACGCCCGATGCCGCTTCGATCTCATCATCCAGACGGTCGGCCAGGTCGGTTAGCTGCGACAGCGGGTAATCAGCCGCAAGGTTTACCGTCATGATGGGGAAATCATCGATATCGATCTCTACAATAAACGGCTCTTCAGCTTCCGGCGGGAGCTCCGTCCGGGCGAGGTCTACCCGCTCGCGAACCCGCTGGCTGGCCACATTTATCGGCACATCCAGTTCAAACTCCACCACCACACTGCTAAAACTCTCCAGTGTGGTTGAACGAATCTCCTTCACTCCGTTGATGCCCTGCAGCTCCCGTTCAATCGGCTGTGTAACCAGCGACTCCATGTCGGAGGGGGATATTCCGGGAAAGACGGTGTTGACAATAAAAATCGGAATCTCGATGGAGGGATTCGACTCTTTCGGGATGGTGATGTAGCTAAATGCCCCCGCAACCACTAAAATGGCCGTTAAGGCGATAATCATGGTGCGGTTTTGCAGCGTAAATTCGGTCAATTTCATTCTGTAGCCTTTGCATGTAAAACGTTAAAATGTTACCAGTGGCGCGGATACGTCGCGCAGTTTTGCTGCACGTTCCCGGCTCGATTCACTGTGCAGTATATTCAGCTCATCACCCTGGTTCAGGTTGCGCATGCCCGACACAACCACCTCATCGCCCTGCGAGAGACCGTCGACAATACGGATGAGTGAACCGGAGGCTTCACCTGTAACAACCGGAATCAGCTCCGCCTCTTTGCGCCCGTTACGCTGCGATGCGATAAACACCATGGTGCCACCTTCATTGCGAATGATGGATGTTCGTGGCAAAATGATGGCATTTTCAATACGGTTTCGGTCGATTGTAAGATCTGCCACCATCTCCGGTTTGATACGTTGGCCCGGATTTTGAAGCTCTACCTCGATGGCAAACGTACGCGTTTCCGGATCCAATACGCTGCCTGCATAGGAGATCGACGATTCGCGAATGGTTTCGCTCAGCGAACGGAATTCGATAACAACGTTTGACCCCTCCCGAATCGACCCCGCAAAGCGTTCCGGCACCCCCGAAAGAATGCGTACCCGACTGATATTTACCAGCCGTACAACCGGCATTCCGGGATTGATTAACTCTCCTTCGCGGATAAACCGTTCTTCAATCAGGCCGGTAAACGGAGCGGAAATGGTCGCATCCTCCAACTGCTTTTCGGCCTGATTGAACTGCGCCCTGGCCTGATCGCGTTGTGCACGTGCACTGTTGTAATCCTGCGTGCTGATAATTGAATCGGCATAGAGCGATTCCAGTCGCTCAAAATTGTCCTGAGCCAGTTCAAGCGCTGTTTTTGCGGCCTCGAATTGCGCCTGTATTACGCGGTCGTCGATTCTGGCAATCGGTTCGCCGACGGCTACCCGGTCGCCACGATCACGAATCATCAGGATACGGCCCGACACTTCTGAGGAGATGACGGCATCATCAAGCGCCTCAACTGTTCCGGTTACGCGAATAAACTCACTGAATTGATCCGGCTGAACAATCACTGTCTCAACCGGCTGCAAACGGGCAGCGGGAGCGTCATCGTTCTCTTCTTGCTGGCCGGTACCGCTACAGGCTGTAAGCGCTGCAAGGAGCAGTAAAAGGGGAAGGTGTTGTAATGGCTTTTTATTCATGATGCGTTTTGCTCGTAGTTAAACGATTAATTTTGTGAAATGACCGGCGTTCCGATGGCTCGTTCGTACTCACTGAGAGCGATGAGATAATCGAATACGGCCAAAAGGTAATTCAGCTGACTTTGGTCAAGTAGTGTAGATGCCTGCCGTTCCTGAAGCGGCGTCCCGACTCCCTCTTGCAGCCGGCGTAAAGCAAACTCGTAGTTTAATTCTGCCTGCTCAAGATTTCTCTCCTGGCTGCGTATCCGCTCCAGTGCAGTGTCGAGATTTCGGAGGGTTTGATCAATTTCCAGGTACACTGCATTCAGCTGGAAATCCCGGTTCAGTTCCGCTTGGCGAATGTCAATCTTGTTTTGCTGTACTCGCTGGCGTGTCTGAAAACCGTTAAAAATTGTCCAGTTTACCCGAAGCCCGACGGCAACCGCATCATCCCAGAAAGAAGAATCGAAAAAGCCGCGGTCGCGTGTGTTAAATGTAAATTGCTGGCCTTCCGCCTGAGTAAAGGATGTGCGATTGGATGGTACCTGACCAATGTAGGCAACATTGGCAAACGCACTGAGTGAAGGCCTGGATTGCGATCGGGTGATATTGCGCTCAATTTCACGCAAATCAATCAGGCTGCTCGACTGTTTCAGGTCGGGTCGCTGCTGCATGGCCACCTCAAATGCGAGGTCGGGATCGAGAATATCGGGGAGAGACGACTCCTCAAATTCGAGAGCTCCCCGCAGACGAATCGTTGCCTGCGTGGGGATGCCAAGCTGAAGTGCCAGATTTTTGCTGGCAAGTTCCGCCTGATTTCGCGCTTCGATCAAATTGGTTTCCAGATTAACGAGCTCCACCTCGGCGCTCACCCGCTCAAATTTCGAGAGCACGCCTGCTTCTACCGATCGGCGGGTCTCCTCTACCGTGCGCTGCAATCGGTCTACGCTCTTTTGCAGTACCTCTACCTGTTCCTTTGCAAGAAGTGCACGATAGAACGACTGCCGTATCTCCCTAACCACTTGCTGGCGGTCATTTTGTATCTGTTCTTCATTCAATTCGCGCACTTTTTGCGCTCCGCGAATAGCGGTAAATACGGCGCCGTTATAAATAGCCTGCGTAACCGAGAGGCCAAACTCAAAGCTGTTCTCAACAGCAAACGGATTTTCTCCGCTGGATCCGGGAGGTGCAATTCCTGCATCATCAAGCCCCTGCGCCTGTCGGTCTAAAAATTCATCAAACGAAATAGGGTCGGTATCTGGATTGCCATCCGTTCGGGCATTTTCGTTAAACGCGAGCCAGTCGATAGCGCCGAAGGTTTCAAAAAGGCCGCCGGCATCCGATCCGGCAAATGGGTTTGGGGTGCGAATATTTCGCGTATAGCTTCCCGAAAAATTTACCTGCGGATAGACCGAGCCCCACGCCTCCCGTATTTGTGCCTCGGCGCGGTCTACATCCAGCATGCCGGAGCGAAGCAGATGATTGTTTACCAGAGCAATTTGAATGGCTTCCTCCAGCGTTATGGCCAGCTCAGTTCCCGGTTCCAATGTGCGCAGTTCTTCATGCTGCTGTGCCAGTACAGGCACCGTACAAACCATCAAGCAGATGGCTGTGATTGCCGCCCGGTAAACCGATGCAACGTTCAGTATTTTTGTGCGTCTATATACCGAAATCATTCTCAAGACTCCTTTTTTTGGTTTTTTAATCCGGTGGATATCAGTTCGATAAAACCTTCGGTCAGTTCGTGTAACTGAATCTGCTCCCCTACAAACGTTCGGCCGGGGTTGTGATGCTTCTGCATATACCCCAATTGAAGAACTCCACGTGATGATGCCCAAATCAGAAAGGCGGTTTCCACCGGGTCAATCGTAGAGCGGATGGTACTATCGTCCATACCCGTTTGCAACGCTTTTGCCATCAGCTCAAGCACATGGTGCGCGTGCCGGTCGCACTGCTCAATGAGCGCCCCGGATGCGTGCTCCTCTTTATCTGCCAGATTTTCGTAATATGTTGCAGCATTCACATAGTAGGGATGCTTTTGTACAAAGGTGAGATATACATCGCCCATTTTTTGAATGATACCAAGCCCGGTACGTGACTCATCGAATAGCGTTTCAAACTCGGCCAGCAGTTGCTGCATGCCGCGCTCACAGATCGCAACATAGATCGCTATTTTGCTCTTGAAGTGCAGGTACAGGGTTCCTTTACCAATCTCTGCATCTTCAGCAATTTCATCCATGGTGGTTTTATCAAACCCTTTCTGTTTGATGATATAAATGGCAGAATCGATAATGGCCTCGCGTCGTGCCAGGCGCTCACGTTCTTTTCGGGAGATTTTTTCCACAATATTTTGACTATCGGTCAAATTTTGAACAACGGTCACAAAACTATGCTTTATTCATTTCCGTTCCAAAAAGGTTTCACTTTTTTGCATTCTTTTTCTGAATCTGAAAAGGTGGTATCATCAACCGATGAAAAAACCGCTTACAGCCTACGGTACCGAAGCCACCTTATTTACGGTAGCGCTCATTTGGGCGCTAAATTTTACCGTGGTAAAAGCGAGTTTGCAGGAATTTCACCCTCATGTTTTCAACGGGCTTCGCTTTGTGTGTGCCTCTGCTTTTTTATGGGCGATGATCGCGGCGAAGGGTGCGTGGTTTCGACTTCATAAAGAAGACATCGGCTCTCTTCTTCTGGTTGGATTTATCGGGAGTGTGGTATACCAATGGTTGTTCATTATCGGCATGGATTTCACCACTGCGGCCAACGCAGCGGTGCTGTTGGGTACGATTCCCATCTGGATTGCACTCTTTTCTCATCTTTTTACGACCGAGAAACTGACCCGGCTCAAAGCCATTGGAGTGCTGCTGGCCTTTGGCGGAGTGCTCTTGATCATCGCCGGCGGTAAAAATCCCATCAGTTTTCAATCTGTCACATTTGTAGGGGATCTGCTGATTTTATGCTCAGCCTCGGTCTGGGGCGTTTTCACCATCCGGTCAAAAGGTTTTTTAACGCGCTACACCCCGTTGCAGTTTTCGGGCATGATGTCAGCCATCGGCACCGTTGTTTTGCTGGCCGGATCAGCTCCGTGGCTTGGCGAAACGGAGTGGAGCACCATCACCCTTCCTGCATACGGTGGAATGATCTACAGCGGCACACTCTCCATTGGGCTCGCCTACCTGATTTGGAACAATGCCCTGCACAAAGTGGGCGCGGTAAAAACGGCGGTATTCCAAAATTTAGTGCCGGTATTTGGCCTGCTTTTCGGTATTGTACTATTGGGTGAGTCGATGACCCTACTACAGAGCACGGGAGCTTTTATCACCATTTCAGGCATCGTATTTACCCGCATGAAGCTTTCGCACTCAATAAAATAATTCTTACTTTAAGTTTTCTGATTCATTCTAAGCAATGTTTATGATTCGCACCATTTCAGGGGCACGAACTCTTGCCTTATTGACGAGTATGCTATTCATGCTCTCAACAGTGGTACTTGCACAACAGAGTCAGCAGAGGGATGCTCAATCACTCGGAGGGCTTTCTTTCCAGGATGGACAGCTTTTCTTTGCCGATCCTCTTGCTGATCTTCAATCACTACAACGCCCTATTCCCGCAGGGTACATTAGCGACAACTATGTGTTGGGCAGCGGAGATTTGATTTCGGTTTTTGTGGATGGCCCCGCTTCCATTACCGCACGGGCCGTTTTGGTCAATGCGCAAGGCATTGCCTTTCTCCCTTCTGCCGGTGCCGTACGGCTCGGCGGGCTCTCCTATGCGGAAGCTGAGCAAGCTGTAAAACAAGCCTATGCCCGGGTTTTACAGGAATTTGAATTACTCTTCACCATCGAGCGTCCACGGCAGGTCACGCTCCACATAACCGGCGATGTACCCCAGGCCGGCCGATACGATTTACCTCCCGGCCTGCAACTCGATGTGGTGGTTAATCAACTGCTGCCCGGGTTGTTTGACTCTCCCGGTCAATCTCAAAGGAGTACTTTTTTCACCCGTGACGGGCAGAATGTTCGGGAGCAATTCCCGCTTCAAAACGCCCGTATTCCTGTCTTTTCCGAAACGGCTGAAGAGCAAGCCGAACGGCGGATTCAGCGGGAGCGCCTGCCCGACATTTCCTTGCGGCAAGCGGTGTTAAAACGCCAGAGCGGCGCCCATGCTGCCGTTGATTTACCGCGCTATTACAATACCGGTGAGTCGGCTTATAATCCGTTTATTTATGATGGTGATGTTCTCACGGTTCGTGTTCTTCGGGAAGAGCATCCAACCATCAGCCTTTCGGGTGCAGTAGAGCGGCCACTAAATCTTGAGTATACCGCTGACGATCAGTTTGATACCTTGCTACACATTGCCGGTGGGTTTACCAGCGATGCCGACTCTGCTGTTGTACACCTTTTCAGGAGTGAAACCCCCGGCACCCGGGCTGAACGAAGCAGCCTCTCTCTGGCCGACATTCGCAGCCAGTCGCTGCAACCGAACGACCGGATTGTGGTACCGCGCCGCGAGCAGGCCGGTAGTCCCGCCACAGCTTGGGTATACGGGGAGGCTTTAATTCCGGGAAACTTTCCCATCACCGATGCCGAGACATCCGTAGCCGACCTTTTAGAGATGGCGGGGGGAGTAACGCCGCGTGCCCTGCCCAATGCTGCTTACATACTGCGTGAGACGCCCTCGGAAAACCGCACTACGGACCAGCCATCCCGGGTAGATATTGAGGGGCTGAAGCGCTATTCCGATCAAATCCGACAGGGATTCGAGTATCTTGAGCTGGAAGAGAGATTAGGTAGTGACAGCAAACTGTTTGTAGATTTAACAAATCCGGAAAATTATCAGAATGTACGCATTCTGGCAGGCGACCAGCTGCATATTCCGCGGGATGTGCAAACGGTGGTTCTGTTCGGTCAGATCAATAATCCCGGAAACTATCCATTTCGGGACGATCTCGGGGTGCGCGATTACCTTGGCCTTGCCGGGGGCTTGAGCCTGGCTGCTGATCGGGAGCGAGTGTTTGTAATCAAGGCGGGAAGCCGTGTATGGAAACGCCCTAACGAAACAAACTTACAATCAGGCGATATGATTTTTGTAGACCGTATTCCTTTCGACGAGCTGGACTCTCAGCGCTCGTTCGAATTGGAGCTCCGTCAGGATCGTCGAAGCAATATTCAGGTTGTGTTGACTGCCGTTTCTACCGTAGCCGCCATAGTAACAACGGCTGTGGTGGTTCTTGACCGATAAAACGAATCAATGAAGCTACTCTACCTTACGCAATATTATCCACCCGAGGTTGGGGCGGGAGCGGTACGCAGCGAAGTAATGAGCCGCTATCTGGCGTCCGATGGCTGGGATGTAGATGTCGTCTGTGAAGTACCAAACTACCCAACAGGTACGATTCATCAGGATCATAAAACCAGTCGTTTTTCACAGACCGAGGATATTTCCGACACCCTGCGCATACACCGGGTTTGGACCATCGTAAACCAGCGGCGAAATCCTGTTGAGCAACTTCTTTTTTTCCTGTCGTTTATGGTCACCAGCTTTTTTTATGTGGTGTGCCACCCCAAGCGATATGATGTGATCTATGTAACCTCGCCCCCTATCTTTGCCGGCATTTCAGGATACTTGTTGAGTAAACTTTTTGGATCGAAATTTGTATTTGAGGTTCGTGATATATGGCCCGATTCGGCCGTTAATCAAACCGAGCTCGATCATGAGTCGCTGTTCATCAAGTTTGGCAAAAAAATAGAACGGTGGCTCTACCATAACGCCGACCTGATTGTGCCGGTAACTCCGGCCGCTGAGCAGATTATCAAATCCCGAAGCAACGGCACCCCTACAGCGGTCATTTCCAATGGCGTGGATACGGAGCTTTTTCAACCGATTAAAAATCCTCAATCAGGCATGGATGAAATGTACAATCCGGAAAAGTTTCGCGTGGGCTATGTGGGTTCGCTGGGCGTCATTCACGATTTACGTACCTTTGTTGAGGCAGCCAAGCTCTGTGAAGGGGACCCTGATATCGAATTTATCATTGTCGGCGATGGGGGCCGAAACAACCAACTGCAATCGATTATTGAGGAGTTTCAGCCAAAAAACCTAACCTGGGTGGGCCTGAAACGCCATGAACAGATTCCCTCTTATATTTCCAGTTTTGATGTAGCCATTAACCCCATCAACCCATCGAAAGCATTCGAGTCGATTGTGACGGTGAAATTTTATGAATACCTGGCGTGTGGGGTGCCAGTGATAACGAGTGGCAAGGGATTGATGAAACAGATCGGTGATGAAAGTGGTGCAGCGGTTACCGTGGAGCCAAGAGATCCCGTCAAATTATCCGAAGCCATCCGGGTGATCAAAAATGACAGCATCAAAAGGAAAGAGCTTGCGCAGATCGGGCCGTACTTCATTAATCATGGATATTCAAGAGTAAGCCTGGCAAAGCAGTTGTCGGAAGTGCTGAAAGAATTAGGTTAAGCTGAGCCTTTGTTGCCAAAATAGAGTTTATCGCCCGCAAATATCATCCCAATTACAAGCATCAGGTTGCTGTCGGTTAGTGCCCCTCCATAGAACTGATAAAAAATCATATACGCGAAGAGTGACGAAAACAATGCGGAATAAAGAATTTTTTCTGATTCCGACACTGCTTTTTTCCAAGCCGTATAGCCGGCCCTGCAGACCTTAACTATCAAGTACAGAAACAACAACAAGCCCAACAGCCCTAACTCGGCCATTATTTTATACGTCACATTATGCGGCATATTAACTCCGATAGACTGCTGCAGCGTGTAGTAATCGGTAAACCGTTCCGGGAAACCACCGAACCCAATTCCAATCATATAGGTGTCGAAAAACATACTTAAACCAGCCACCGCAAGCATCACACGTATACCAGCTGATGCATCCGTGCTTCCAAAAGCTACTTCATAGATTCGCACAATGGTTGTAAAGAGTGCCTCCCTTAATGCCGGAACCACCAATACCACTGCCAGTGCCGAGGCACCCAGTATAACTGCAAATTTCCACTTTTTAGAAAGTGTTATGATGATCAAAATGATAACCGCTATGGAAATGAGCCCGCTACGAGAAAGTGTGGATACTACCCCCCCCAGCAGAACAACAAATACAAAAATAGCCGCCAGCCTGTATTTCCAGTTCAGACTGGAGAAAATTACGGCAACCGAAACAGCCGAAGGTATAAATAAGATCGCGGCAAATCTGTTTGGGTCGTGATAAAGCCCCCCTGCAGAAACCCTTGTGAGCGATGCACCTGCGCTTAGCATATTATCGATGGCAATTTGCGGGTTCAGCAAGTACTCTCCCATAGTGTACGCCGCAAGAAAAAAACCGACTGTAACTAGTGCAATCAGAATATAGAGTGACTGTCTGTGACTCTGAATCACGTTTATCACATACAACACAAACACCATAAGAATCAGAAACCGGATGGCATTGAAAAAACCGCTTTCCTGGGACGGGCTATAGATAAGTGAGACAAAGATCAGCGAAAGAGTGAGTAGAACCGGGAGTTCCAGGCCGCTCAGTTTAATATCAAAATTCTTAGATGACAGTGAATGGAGTATCAGAAGAGAAAATCCGGCTACCAGAAAAAGCTGAAATAGCGTAACGGGCAAGGGCGAATTCTCAAAAAAATAGAAAAGAGCACCCATGTATGATCCGATAGCGATTGGAAAAAGCATGAGCCACGGACTTCTAAATCCAGAATAAACAAAAAATCCACCAGCGGTTACCGCCACAAAAGCAAGAAATGAGTACTTGTAATCGAGGAAAACAATAAGGGTTGCGAAAATAACTGTAAGCAGAGCGGCTATAAGACTGAAAAGGTAATACTCATCCCGCAGCTTAGGCTTTACAGACTCCATCGCTTATTGTTTACTGAAAGAGAGTTCTGATCTGATCTTTTTAAGCTTTATTGCCGCTTCGGATTCAGGGTCTTTCATAGATTCTTTTATAAACACAATGATGAAGGAAAGAAAGATCGAAAACAACATCCCTGAAAGCACGATAATGGCACGTTTAGGACTGTCTTTGTACGTGGGGTAATTGGGTTCATCGACAAATTTTAGCCCGCTGCTGCTGTTTCGGTAACTGATTCGCTGCTGCTCTAGCTGCGGAAACAGCGTCTCGTTAATTGCTTGCTCTTGTTGCACTTCCCTCTGTAATCTCACAAATTGAAGTAAAAGGTCCGGAAAGTCCCGCAGCGGATAAAAACTGCCTTCTACCGTTTCTATGTTCTCACTTCTTTCAATCAATCTTTGATAGGCAGCCTTTAACTCCCTCAGCTCAAGCTGTTTGGACCGGTATTGAGATGCGTTAGAATCTAACACTGCATCCAGAACCGAGAGCTCTATTTCTTTTAGTGTGATATCCGCCTTT
Source organism: Balneolaceae bacterium (assembly GCA_047921075.1). Lineage (GTDB taxonomy): Bacteria > Bacteroidota > Rhodothermia > Balneolales > Balneolaceae > JBLRWS01. The sequence goes on from JBLRWS010000036.1 coordinate 23,637, forward strand.
AAATCGGCTAAGCCTTCTATCAGGGCTGTAACCTGTGCATTTACATCCAGTATGCCATACTCGTTCTGAAATCTGTTCAGCTTAATTTCCGCTTCTTCAAGATCTTTCAGGTTTTGCTCGAAACGGCTTTCTAATATTGTAAGAAGCTCATCGGAGGACTGCCGGTTATATTTTTCCATTTCGCGGGTCAGTTCATCGAGTATGAACTGATTCATCTGTTGAGCACGCTCGGGTTCCCTATCCGTAACCGCAAGTTTAACCGATACAATGGGGTTGAATCCAAAGCCGCCCTCTCTGACCGGTTCTAAGTGAATATTCTGATTGAGCTTAAAAAGCAGTTCTTCTTGTATCTCAGACTTGTAAACTTCACTCAGATTAAATTCTTCAATAACTTTTGTTCTGAGGGTCTGGCTGTTTAAAATTACAACGATCGTTTCGCCACCAACCCTGTCTCTTGCAAGGTTTATGGATGTGAAATTCTGCAATAATCCGCCAACAGACGGCGCGGACTGCTGTAGCTGGATAACTTCAGAACTCGACTTGAATGTCTGAGGCCAAACCAGGCTGATGATCAGCGACAGAATTGTCAGCGGAACAACTATTATCAGAATGGTTATCTTGTGCCTGAGCAGGGTAAGTATTAAATCAAAAAAATTGGTTGAATTCTGGCTCACGTATCTTAAACCATGTTTTACTGCATTCCTGTTTTGCAGGATCATAATACAAAAAGTTCCTAAAACAATTTCAACCTGCTTTTAAGCAACAAGGTTTGAATACTCCAAATATGACCAGCCGCTATCTTTCTTAAAAGCACCCTCATCGCTTTTTGGCTATCCGTTTTGCCAAGTGAGCTTCATGAATTTTTATACGGTTATTTTATTTGTTCATTGTACTTCTGTACAGTTATCATAACTTCGGGATTTATGCTGTATCTCATCGAAAAACCTTACACCAGGCGATTCCTCAGAATTTCTGAAAATCACGTCTGTTTATGAACCAAGAGATCAACCTCGCAATAGTAAGCCATAGCTATCCGACAAAACAGGCGCCGGCTCAGGCATCATTCATAAAAAATGAAGCTCACTTGCTTTCGGATGAGCTTCAGGTTGACGTTTACATCCCCTCGGTATATGCACTCCCTTTTCAGCCGCAGTATGTCCGCTCGTTGCACCCGGATGAGGATGAGCTAACCGTTCACAAATTTTCGTACCTCTCATTTCCCCGCAAAAAACTTGCATCCATAACAAGAAAATCTTTATCCGGGAGGCTTCTTGCATCCCTGGAAAAACAGCGGGCCGATGTTGTTCATCTCCACTGGCTCTATCCGGCGGGGCTGGCGATTCCCGCGTTACAACACGCCGGTTATAAAACTGTTCTGACGATTCATGGAGGCGATTGGAATAGTAAAAGCAAAAAGCTGATGCCGATGTTTCATCAGTCGATGCTTGCTTCACATAAAATAATCTGTGTTGGGAAAAAGCTATCCGAGGAGATCTGTTCTTATGATCCTGCACTGGAAAAAAAGGTCGTCCACATCTCTCATGGAATAGAGAGTGACCAATTCTATCCCGCGTCCGACAGGAAAAAAGAAGCGGACCAACTGGGATGGGAAACCACCAAAATAAACATCTTGTGTATAGCCAACTTGTACAACGAAAAAGGTGTCGACCTGTTGATTGATGCGTTTGCGATGCAAAAAAACAGACAGGAGTTACATCTTCATATTGTCTCCCCTTCATCTGATGAACCGACAAAAGAAGACGTAAACAACCGGATTGCAACGCACTCCTTATCGGACTCCGTAACGTTTTATGGCGGTATGAATCAGGAAAAACTCTCCACCTTTTTCCGGGCTTCAGATCTGCTGGTTTCTCCGAGCCGAAAAGAAGGGTTCGGGCTGGTGGTAGCCGAGGCCATTTCGAGCGGAACCCCGGTTTTGGCAACCAGGTCGGGCGGGCCGGAAGAGATTGTCAACTCCGATTGCGGCATGCTGGTGGATGCAGGAAGTTCTGAAAAACTGGCTCATGGTATGGCCACCATCTTAGATACGCTTGATCATTTTGACCCGGCAGTTATGCACCGCTTTATCAGAACAAATTTCAGTATAACCGCAAAGAGAGAGAAATTGATGGCGGTTTACCGGGAAATATTGGAATAGCGCAGGCTCAGAACATTTGCCCCTCGGTTACTCCCGAAGCAGCATGCGGTATACGTTTTCACCGAAGTATTTCCCGATCCAAAAACGTATCACCAGAATTTTCAATTTCAACTGCATCTTTAACCAGAATAAAAATCCAAAAGATTTGTAACGATCACTATGCTTTTTAAATAAAAATTTTGCCCCATGCATCTTTTTACCAAAATTCAGACTTATCTGGTTTTCTGAACGATGTTCTTTACTCAAAACTTTGTCTACGTAGTCAACCTCATATTTTTCACAAAAACGTATCAGCACATCATATTCTTGGTTAGATTGAAGATTTTCATCGAACCCACCGATCTCACGAATGTGCGATGTTTTGAATAACATCGTTTCGGTGCCTGAAAGTATATATGAGTATAAAATCCGGCTATAGATGTTGCCGGAAACATCGTTTTTCTTCAGTATTTTTTTACCTGATCTGATGTCGTGGGCATGAGCAGTAACCATACCTAAATTTGTATTATCCGAATCTTGAAACTTTTTAACCTGTAACTTTATTTTTTCCGGGTATAATTCATCATCATCGTCAAGAAAATTGATATACTCACCATTCGCAGAAGATAAACCGCGATTCCTTGAATAACAGGCGCCGTGGTTCTCTTCATTTTTCAGAAATGTAACGTCAGGAAACGTCTCTTCAAGCGTCCCATAATCAAGATCGGAAGCAT
>JBLRWS010000037.1:0-21781 GCA_047921075.1 Balneolaceae bacterium
CGCGAGGCAAAGCGGTGTAGAGGGGTAAACCACCGTTCGGTCAATTGGTTAAATGCCCGCCGGTCGCCCTGCTGAAAGCGGGTCACCCAATATGCATCATTCATACGCTTTTCGTTTCCCGTAACCATTCTGTTCATTCTGCCCTATATGACGATCACATCGTAAAAAAAGTTTTACTCTCTATTCTAAATCTTTTTACGGCTCCCCATCACACATAAAAAAAGCGCCGATGCATGTAGCAACGGCGCTTTAGGTCGTAACCCACAAAAGGTCTTATTTCTTTACACGATAGAAAAAAACGCGTTTATTCTCGGCATCTTTGCTGCTTTTAATCGTAGCATCATTCTCCTGATTGTATTGATAGATGGCCGTGCGCATGGAGTTAACACTCTTGTCGCTTCTGTAGGAAACTTCCAAAGCTTTACCTCCCGGTTCCAGCTTATCAACAGCATCCAAAAGCGGCTTAAATTTGGACGACCGTTTTCTGCTGGGTTTTACTTTATCGCGTGTCACAAACTTGATATTCATAATATTCTGATTGTATTTAATGTTCACACCAACCTAACAATCGTAACACACTTTTTCTATAAAATATTCATAACAAATTTACATCGAAGAGTTCTCTGTGTTATATACCACCGAAAATAGAACCGTAGACATTTAGATCTACTTTATAATACAAGAATTCACCGGCAGACAGGAAAAGTACCAGCAAAACAAAAAAAGCACAGGATTGCTGTGCTTTGGAGGGTGTGGGCGCTGAGGGATTCGAACCCCCGACCCCCTCGGTGTAAACGAGATGCTCTGAACCAACTGAGCTAAGCGCCCTTTTTCAATAAGACTGCAAATATAAGAACTTTCACAGTTCTATAAAACAGTTTTTAATGATCTGGAAATTTTTTTACTTATACAGATGTGGTTAACAGTGTTAAGTCATTCACCAATTATTGAGGTAACTCTATATGAGCCAATCGAACTCTTCCGGTAAACACGCTGTGTATGTTGACGGCGTACGCACGGCTTTTCAAAAATCAGGTACGGCATTTCAAAGGCTTTCTGCCTATGATCTTGGCCGGCACGCCATCAGCGGTCTCATCACCAAAACCAAACTGGATGGCGCTCTGGTTGATCACGTCTATTACGGCAACGTGATACAGGACATTAACACCAGTAATGTAGCCCGGGAATCGTCGCTGGCAGCCGGCCTGCCCGATTCTATCCCGGCTCACACTATCTCCATGGCGTGTATCTCCTCAAATATGGCGGCTACCGCAGCCAAAGACGCCATCGAGGCCGGACAGATCGGCTGTGCCATTGTCGGTGGCACCGAGGTGATGAGTGATATTCCCATTCGGTTCCGAAAAAAATTCCGGCAAAAACTTCTCGAAACGCAACGATACAAATCACCGGCCGATTATCTGAAATTTCTGAAAGGATTAAAGCCATCTGACCTTCTTCCTGAAATCCCCTCCATCTCCGAATTTTCGACCGGCGAAACCATGGGACAGAGCTGCGATAAGATGGCGGCCAAGTTTGGCATTACCCGCGAAGAGCAAGACGCCTACGCACTACGATCGCATCTGCTGGCCGACAAAGCACGGGAGTACCTGGCAAAAGAGATCCATCCCGTTGCGGTAAAAAGGTCGGATTCGGTCATCACAAGCGACAACGGTATTCGCGGTGACTCCTCGCCTGAAAAGCTGGCTTCCCTAAAGCCCGCTTTTGTAAAAAAACACGGTACCATTACCGCCGGCAACGCCTCTTTTTTGACCGATGGCGCCTCTGCCGGATTGATGATGAGCAACGAGCTGGCCAAGGCGAATGGGTTCCGCCCTAAAGTAACGTTGCGAAGCTACGCTTATGTGGCGCAACGGCCCGATGACGAACTCCTGATTGGCCCGGCATTTGCTGTGCCAAAGGTACTGGACGCTATGAACCTTACACTGGACGATATTGACGTATTTGAATTTCATGAGGCGTTTGCCGGACAGGTTCTAACCGTTCTTCGGGCGCTGAACAGCGACGAGTTCGGTAAAGAACGGCTCAACCGAAGCGGAAAAGTAGGTGAAGTGCCGCTCGATAAACTAAACAACTGGGGCGGATCGCTCTCCATAGGCCATCCATTTGCTGCCACCGGCGTGCGGATGATTACAACCGCTGCCAACCGGCTGATTGAAGAGGACGGAAACCTGGCTCTGCTTGCGGCGTGCGCAGCCGGCGGACAAGGTCACGCCATTGTACTGGAACGCCATAACGATGCATCTTAACCCTTACAGAGTGCTGCCATGACAACCCAACCGATACTCCATACTAAAACCGAGCAAGGAGTCTTGCTCATCACACTCGATACGCCCGGCGAAAAAGTAAACAAGCTGAACGAGGCTCTGATTGATGAGTTCTCTGCTGTGTTCGACACGCTGGCATCCGACAACAGCCTAAAAGGAGCGGTGCTGCTTAGCGGCAAGGACAAAAACTTTATTGCCGGTGCCGATATCGAGATGTTTCAATCGCGAAGTACCCGTGAAGAGCTGGCTGACTTGAGCCAAACCGGCCACGAAATTCTGAACCGGATCGCTTCATCGCCCAAACCGATTGTGGCTGCCATTCATGGAACGTGTATGGGCGGCGGCACCGAACTGGCACTGGCCTGCCACTACCGGGTTGTCTCGGACCATGCCGATACACAAATCGGCCTGCCGGAAGTGAAGTTGGGACTGCTCCCGGGCATGGGCGGCACACAGCGGCTGCCGCGCCTCATCGGCATTCAAAAGGCCCTTCCCTATCTGCTAACCGGCAAAAGCATGTATACCCGACAGGCCCGAAGGTCCGGCTTTGCCTCTGAGGTGGTACATCAACATGCACTTCGTCAGGCGGGGATTCGTGCAGTGCTCGATCTGGCCGAAGGCGGGAATGGCGGGCAAAAAGAGAACCGTTCGATCGGCGAGAAGCTCCTGGAAGGCAACCCCATTGGCCGGTCGATCATCTTTTCGCAGGCCCGAAAACAAACCATGGGGCAAACCAAGGGAAATTACCCGGCCCCACCACGCATTATCGATGCGGTTGAATATGGATATAAGCATGGGCTTGAAAAGGGGTTAAAGCAGGAGTCGGAGTATTTTGGCGAGCTGGCCGTCACCCCGGAATCGAGGGCTCTGGTGCAGCTCTTTTTTGCCATGACGGATGCGAAAAAAAATCCATTGGAAGAGAAGGTTCGCAACGTATCAAAACTGGCGATGATCGGAGCCGGTTTGATGGGGTCGGGTATTGCGGAAGTGTCGGCCAAAAACGGCCTGCATGTATGGCTGAACGATCAAACCACAGAACGGGCGGTAAAAGGGAAGCAGCAGATTGAAGAAAACCTGGATAAACAGGTACAGAAAAAAATTATGAGCTCCTTCGAGCGCGACGAACAGCTGAGCTTTGTGCATCCTACCGACCGTTACGACGGATTTGAACATATCGACCTGGTGATTGAAGCGGTGTTTGAAGATCTGAACTTAAAACAGAGTATTGTCGCAGAGGTCGAAAAGGCGACCACCAAAGATACCATCTTTGCATCCAACACCTCCTCTCTGCCCATTACGGATATCGCGGCAAAAGCGAAGCGCCCTGAGAATATTATCGGGATGCACTACTTTTCTCCCGTGCAGAAGATGCCGCTGCTGGAGATTATTAAAACCGAACAAACCGCCGAATGGGTTACGGCCACCGCGTACGATGTAGGTGTAAAACAGGGCAAAACCGTGATTGTCGTCAATGACGGACCCGGATTTTACACCACCCGGATACTGGCCCCGTTTATGAACGAAGCGTTACTGCTGCTGGAAGAAGGCGCGGCCATTGAACAGCTCGACCGTGCCATGAAAAACGCCGGTTTTCCGGTGGGGCCGGTTGCCCTTTTTGATGAGGTTGGCATCGACGTGGGCGCGCATGTGGCCGATGTACTGAGTGATAAATTTGAAGCCCGGGGTGCAAAAACGAGCAAGAAAGCGCGCGAGCTTGTAGAGGCCGGCTACAAAGGCCGGAAAAACAAAAAAGGGTTTTACAGGTACGGCGATTCCAAAAAGAAAAAAGAGGTGAATCGCGATATTTACTCCTTTTTTGGAGGGAATGATCGTCGGGATTTCGACCCCAAAGAGATTCAACAGCGGCTTACGCTGGTGATGGTTAACGAAGCCGTGCTCTGCCTGCAAGAAAAGATCTTGATGAGCCCTTCCGATGGCGATTTGGGCGCCATCCTCGGGTTGGGATTTCCGCCGTTTTTAGGAGGTCCGTTCCGATATATCGATCGCGAAACACCCGGGGTCATCATAAAACGAATGGAAGAGCTGCAAAAACAACATGGCGATCGGTTTAAACCGGCAGATCTGCTGCGCAAGAAAAAAGACGCATCGTTCTATTCGTAACGTATTCAGGTGGGCGATTCGGCAGCGGTTCGCCTCCCATACCTGCCCGGTGTAGTGGGTACCCCTATATCTGAATCAGGGTTCTCCTTACAGTGATGAATGCTCTGTATTCGTTTCTTACCAATACAAATCATCAACATAGAAACGAACAGAGGAATCATGAGACTACAAGACAAAGTAGCTGTTATCACCGGAGGTGCCGGCGGTATTGGGCTGGAAACCGCACGCTTGTTTTTAAGGGAGGGGAGTGCCGGTATTTTACTGGTGGATCTCGACGATGAACAGCTAAAGAGTGCGGCCAAATCGCTTGAATCGGATAAGGTAGCCTATTTCGCTGCAGACGTAGGGGATGCAGAACAGGTTGAGGCGTACACCAAAAAGGCGATCCGTGAATTTGGGCGTATAGACATTCTTTTTCTGAATGCCGGAGTTGAAGGGGTCGTGAAGCCGCTCACAGAGTATCCCGAAGAGATGTACGATAAGGTGTTGGCCGTAAACACAAAGGGTGTATGGCTCGGGTTGAAGTACGCCTTTCCATACATGAGTGAAACGGGCGGCGGCAGTGTCATCATCACCTCATCGGTGGCCGGCCTACAGGGTACGCCCAATGTGATGGCCTACGTAACCAGCAAGCACGCCGTAATCGGTACGATGCGTGTAGCGGCACTGGAAGGTGCGGCAAGCAACATCCGGGTAAACAGCATTCACCCCTCACCGGTTGATAACCGAATGATGCGCTCGCTGGAGGAGGGATTTTCTCCCGGTGGTGCCGAAGAAGCGAAAAAAGGATTCGAGCAGACGATCCCGCTCGGACGATACGCCACCAACGAGGAGATTGCAGACCTGGCCTTGTTTCTGGCCTCCGACGAGAGCCGGTTCATAACCGGTGCTACCATCGCGGTAGATGGTGGGCTTACCACGTAGCCGAGGATCGACAGAGGCCGTGGCGTTACCGGCTATTTCATACGATGGTTGAGTTTGTTCATCGCAAGCATCACGGTAATGCCGGAGATAAGAGTGATGACACCGGTAATAGTGATGGCCGCCGAAAGGTTGAGAAAATCGGCAATGATCCCGGTAATGATTGCGCCGACTGCGTAGCCGCCATCCCTCCACAACCGGAATACGCCGATGCTCTCGGCACGGTCGTGCGGGTGTACCAGATCAGCCACCGATGCTAAAAACGTAGGGTATACCATCGCTGTGCCAATTCCAAGAACGGATGCAGCCAGTAAAAACGAAACAAACCCGGTAAGCCACGGGAAGAGTAAAAGCGGTACGGCCTGTAAAAACATCCCGGCAACAATCATCTGTTTCCGGCCGGTGTAGTCGGAGAGTTTGCCGGTTGCAATCTGAAAAATCCCCCAAAACGCCGGATAAATGGCTGTAATAATTCCGATCTCTGTAAGGCTGAGCCCGGCTGCCGCCAAAAAAAGTGGAAGCGCACCCCACGCCATGCCATCTTTCAGGTTGGTACTCATTCCGGCCTGCGACACGGCAAACAGGTTTCGGTCGCCAAAGGACGCATTCCAGAACAAACTGCCTTTCTTTCGCTTTTGACGCGTATCAACCGCCTCTCGCTCTACCCACGGGGCGGTATCTTTTACGAATGCCACAGACAGAAGCAATCCCAGAACGGCCAGCCCCAGCCCAAGATAAAATGGATAGGGCCGCAACCCGAACTCGGAGGCTATCCAACCCGTAAAGAACGCGACCAAGCCTACCGCCAAATACCCGGCAAACTCGTTGAGGCCCATGGCCAGGCCGCGATCTTTTTTACCGGCAAGGTCAATTTTCATGATGATGTTTGCCGACCACGCCAACCCCTGATTGATACCGAGCAGCACATTGGCAAATACAATCCAGTTCCAGCTGCCGGCATACATCAAAATTAGCGGTACAGGCAAGCCGAAAAGCCAGCCCAATATCAGCATTTTCTTACGGCCGTACTGCTGCGCAAACCGCCCGGCATAATAGTTTGCCAGCGCCTTGGTGATTCCGAATACAACAATAAATGAGAAGATGGCCGAACGTGCCGCAATACCAAATTCCGACTCTGCAATTTCCGGCAAAATGGTTCTCTCCAAACCTACCATGCCACCCACAAAGGCGTTGATAAGCACCAGCAGAGTAAATTGTTTCCAGTTTTCTTTCAGGCCGAGGGGATGGCGCTCATCGGTCACGCAGGCTCCGTAGTTAGGGTTTTATGATGTTGTTGATGGGTGCGGCTTCTTGCCGTCAACCCGCTGTTGCTCAGCCGCTTGTTAACTGTTTTCCGAAGCAAAACGTATGCAATGGCGGGCATTCCGTTTGAGATTTTTTTTACTGTTTGATCGGATAGGGCGAATACGACCGGTTTTTTTCTTCTACGCTTTTGTACGCTTTCTTGGCATCGTACACATCAAAAAAGAACTGATTTTTGCCAATGCGATCGGCCAGTCCCGCTCGCTGCAAGGTGTCGCGAACCGGCCCGATGGCGCCGGCCACATAGAGTGTAGTTCCGGAGGCCTCCAGTCGGTCAATGATTTTTTCCAGTGTATGTACGGCCGTCGAATCCAGGCTGTTCATCACCGATGCGTCCAAAATAACCAGCTTTAAAGAGTCTCCATGCTGCCGGATTCTATCTGTCAGGGTTTCTTCAAAGTGCTCTACATTCGCAAAGTAGAGCGAGGAGTCGTACCGATAGATCAGAATATCCTCATCTACCAGTGCATCCGTAAATCGCTCGATGTTTCGGAAATTTTTGGATTCGCCAAGCTGACCCAGCTCGGCGCTGTGCGGACGTGTACTGCTGTAGATAACCATAACAAGCGAAGCCAAAACCCCGATGGCGATTCCTTCTTCGATCCCCAAAAGAAGCGTGGCGAGAAAGGTGATGGCCAGCATGGAGAAGTCGCGCCGGTCGGTTTTCCAAAGCCGTTTCATCTCCTTCCAGTCAAACAGAGAGGAGACCGCCACCATAATAATAGCGGCCAGTACGGCGCCGGGCAGATAATAAAACAGGGGTGTTAAAAAGAGAACGGTACCGGCTATTACAACTGCACTCACAATCGACGCAACGGTTGTATTTGCACCGGATTGATCATTGACAGCCGTTCTGGAAAATCCGCCTGTGGTTGGGAATGACTGAAAAAAAGCACCGCCAATATTGGCCGATCCGAGGGCGATCAGTTCCTGATTGGCATCTATTTTATATCCATGCCGCGACGCAATCGCCTTGGCTACGGCGATGGACTCCATATAGCTGATCAGTGCTATCACCAGAATGATAGTGCTTAGCGCCGGCAGATCCGACCACTGCAAAAAGCCGGAGTCGAATGAGGGCAAACCGGTGGGAACCTCGCCTACAATGGATACCCCCTGCTGATTTAGCCCCAGCCAGGCTGTTAGAATTGTGCCAACCGCCACAACGGCCAGCGCGGATGGAAACGTCCGCTTCCACTGCTTCAGAAGAAGAATGATTGCGATAGATCCAAATCCGATTAGCGCCGTAACCGGCTCCAGCTCCTGCAGCCGCGTGGCGGTTTCCAGCAACAGTTGCACCACCTGATTGGACCGCGGCAGATCAATACCGGTAAGGTTTCCCAGTTGGCTCGCGCCGATAATAATTGCAGCGGCCGAGGTAAAACCGCTCAGGACCGGATGAGACAAGAAATTGACCAGAAAACCCATCCTGAAAATGCCCATCAAGAACTGTACAACGCCAACGCCCAGGGCCGTCAATATGGCGAGCTGTATGAACCGTGCACTGCCCGGCTCTGCCAAATCACCCACACCGGCCACCACAAGAAGCGATACCATAGCCACCGGGCCAACAGCCAGATGCTTCGACGTTCCAAATACGGCATACAGCAGCAACGGTATGATGGATGCATACAACCCGTATACCGGTGGCAGACCGGCCAGCACAGCGTACGCCATTCCCTGTGGGATCAACATGATGCCCACGGTTAGGCCTGCATTTACATCCCCTTTCAGATAGGTTTTTTTATAGGATGCAAGTGTACCTGCAAGAGGTAGAAATGATAATATTCCCGGTGGTTCTTTTTTCACGATGGTAAAAAAAACCGGCAGCTCCCTACAGGCTGCCGGCTGAATGGTTTTGGTCGATCAGGCGGTTTCTGCCTGCTTGGACATGTAATCGTTAAAATTGCCGTCGATATAGACAACATCATACCCTTTGTGTTTCAACAATGCGGAGGCTACCGCCGAGCGCCCACCGGTCATGCAGTGCACCAGCAACGTTTTATCGCCGGGCAGTTTCGACAGGTTTTCCGGCAAGCGTGTGTGGGCCGCATTCAGTGCGCCATCAACGTGAGATACGGCATACTCTGAGGCTTTACGCACATCCAGAACCGCCATATCATCGCCGGCTTTTTCGATCGCTTCAAATCCGCGGGCATCCAGCGTTTGGAGTTCTACACCCTGTTTGGCTGCCAGCTGCAAGTCATCCGGAGTGGCGTACCCTGCTACCTTGTCGAGCCCTATCCGGTACAGATCGCGTACAGCTTCCTCCATGCGGTCTTCGCTTACTATGAGGTAGATGCGATCGTCTTCGGTAATGTACGATCCGGCTACTGTGTTAAACTGCTTGTTGAGCGGCGATAACAGTGAACCGGGCAGATGACCGGCCACAAAATCGTCTTTGTCGCGGGTATCAAGAATTACAGTGGCGCTCTCGCCTATGGCATCTTTCAGGGCTTCGGCCGTCAGGCGTTTGGGCTGCGGCAGGCCGCCAATCACAGCCGGGCCCAGTTTGTTATCGCGTTTCATGCGTGCAAAATAGAGCGGCGGTTCGGGCTGGCCATCCAGAATAAAGTTAACAAAGTTATTTTCGGAACTGGCCGATTTAATGGACTGATTGTAGCGAAGCTCGTAACCAACTGTTGTTTCAGGAATAGCACCCAATGCCTTACCGCATGCACTTCCGGCGCCATGGCCCGGCCACACCTGCAGGTATTCGGGCATTGATTTAAACTGCTCCACCGATTTGTAGAGCGTTCGTGCCGAAGGCTCCATCACATTCTCTTGTCCGGCGGCCGATTCCAGCAGATCGGGCCGGCCCACATCACCTACAAAAACAAAATCGCCTGATGCAATGCCCATCGGCTCGTCTGCCGCAGCACCATCTGTAATCAGGTAGCTCAGATGTTCCGGCGTATGGCCGGGTGTATGCCACGCTTTGACGGTGATATTTCCGATGTTGAACGTATCCCCGTCTTTCAGCAGCTCGTAGTTGTAATCGCTGCCCGTCAGCCACTCATATTTCCAGTCTTTGTCGCCCTCATCGGATGCGTAGACTTTTATGCCCCGCTCGGCAAATTCCCGTAAGCCGGAGATATAATCGGCATGGATATGAGTATCCACCGCGGCAACAATGGTCAGGTTTTGTGACGCAGCGTGGTTGATGTACTGATCAATATCGCGCATCGGGTCGATTATAACCGCAGTACCATTGGCCTGACAGCCGATCAGATAGGCATACTGAGCCAGTTTTTCGTCGTTGAATTGTTTGAAGTACATGAGATGTCTCCGTATCTGTTTTGTTTGTGGATATTCTTTGCATCGCTCCCTTTACATGAAGAGGAGCTTTTTGTCAGTGCGGGAGTTTATCACGCAATGCTCCATACGTATACGTGCCAGCCACCGCTGCAAGTATGGGAACGATCATAATTGTAAGTCCGCTGCCGAGGAGTGCAAACATCGGCCCGGGACAGGCACCCAGCAGTGCCCAGCCAAATCCAAAGATGGTACCGCCGATGATATATCGTTTGGTTTGCGATGGATCTTTGGGAGGAATGGTAATTGGGCGCCCCTGCGCATCCTTCATGTTGTACCGCTTAATGAGCTGTATCGAGATCATTCCCACCAAAATGGCGAGTCCAATAATGCCGTACATGTGAATGGAATCGAATCGGAACATCTCCTGGATTCGGAACCACGACACCACTTCTGATTTGATCAACACAAAGCCAAATCCGGTACCGATCAGTAGATATTTTAGATATTCAGTGATTTTCATGGTGCGCTCCTCTTAAGACAAAATGATTGGATAGAGAAAATAGGTCATAATCAGTCCGCCGATAAAGAACCCGACGACGGCAATGAGTGATGCGATTTGCAAATCCGATAATCCCGAAATAGCGTGGCCGGAGGTGCATCCGCCGGCATATCGGGCACCGAAGCCAACCAAAAAGCCGCCCGCAGCCAATACAATCCAACCGGTAATGCTGCCCAGGCCTCCCCATGTGAAGAGGTCGTCGGGCACAAGGCCGTTAAAATCCTGAATACCGAGGGCCTGCAAATCGGCAATGGTTGATTGCGCCAGGGCGATCGGCTCCGGGTTGGTAAAAACGTACCCGGCCAGGAAGCCGCCCAGCACAGAACCTGCCAGAAAAGTGAAGTTCCATTTGCCTGCCGTTTTCCAGTCGTAGTTAAAAAATTCCACATTGCCGAAGTTACAGGCTGCACATGCGTGCCGAAGGTTGGATGATACCCCGAATATTTTTCCGCCTGCCAAAAGCAGCAGGGGTACGGTGAGGCCGATGATGGGGCCCGCGATGTACCAGGGCCACGGTTGATATAAGAGGTCTAACATGTTGAGATTGTCGGTTTATGGTTGATTTATTTCCAATATAAGCAGCTTGATACTACTTGTCAATACAAGCAATAGTAACAAATTTGTAACCTCGCCTTAAATATTGGCAAATAAACAAACTTGTTAATACATGTATTGATAATCTAAAGATAAGGTTTTATTTTACGGCAGCTTAACCCAATGGATCGATATGTTACAAAAAGGAATTCCCCGCCACACCCAAATTTCTAAATGGCTGCGCAGCCAGATTGAAGAGGGTGTGTTTGAACCCGAAGAGAAGCTGCCATCCGAGAATGAATTGGCAAAAAAGTTTGATGTAAGCCGCGTTACGGTGCGCCGTGCACTGCAGTCGCTGGAGAGCGAAGAGCTGATCTATCGCTCTCAGGGCCTCGGCTCTTTTGTGAGCGACCGCCGTGCACCGCACAATCTTGTTCGCCTCACCGATTTTGATGAAGATATGGCCAAGGCAGGACTGGACGCTTCGTCAAAAGTAGGAGAGTTTTCCATCATACAGGCTCCGGGCTGGCTGGTCGGGCCGCTGCAACTTGAAGAGGGGACAAAGGTGATGCAGATTGATCGGCTGCGGTTGGCCAACAACAGCCCCGTGGCATTCGACCGCACCTGGCTACCCATTCTGTACGGGCAGCTCCTTACCAAAGAGAAACTTGAAACATCTACCATTTACAAAATCCTCGAAGATGAGTACCAAATTCGCATTATGAGAGGTACCTATCGGTTTACGGCCGATGTAGCCGATGATTCCCTTGCAGAGGAGCTGAACATTGGAAAAGGTGCGCCGCTTCTGGTCATTGAGCGCTCTACCTATACCATTGGCAATAAACCGATCTATTTTCAGCGCCGGTATTACCGCAACGACCGGGTAACCTACGAAATGACACTCGAGCGCCCTCAGGAAGACCGTGATTCTTCCAACTCGTTTCCGCTGAAAGAATTTCTGCCCGTATTTTCATCCTGATTCAGCCCACGAACATACACACGCTCGAACTCCTTCAGATTGCTCTGCGATGGAGAATCCCCTATCTTGTTTGTTTACAAATAAACCCAATTGACATCCAATCTTTATGACTTTTCTACAACCTTTCTTTTTGATGGCTCCCGGAGACGGCGGCGGCGACGGATTTACCAGCCTGATTTTTCTGGGCCTTCTTTTCTTTGTGTTCTATTTCTTTATCATTCGCCCGCAAAGCAAGCGGCAAAAGGAGATTCAAAAGAAAGTCTCTGAAATGAAAAAGGGGGATAAAGTGGTGACAGGCGGCGGCCTGATTGGCACCATCAATACCATTGATGAAGATACCGTACTTGTGGAGATTGACAGTGGTGTAAAAGCCCGGTTTCAGAAAGGATCCATCACAGATGTAAATCCCGATAAAAAGTAACATCGGTACAGAGCCGCCTGTTTGTGCACACACTGTACGATGTGTGCCTGTGCGTACGTTTACGCCAACGATGGGCGGCGAAAATCCGTTACTCTATCCGTTTATAATTTTCAGCACTCAGCATTGATCATGAGCAGTTCCCTCTTTCATACCATTCCCGAAGCCATTGATGATATCCGTAATGGCAAGATGATCATCGTTGTGGATGATGAAGACCGTGAGAACGAGGGCGATTTTTTGATGGCCGCCGATAAAGTAACTCCGGAAGCGATCAATATCATGGTAACGCACGGACGAGGTTTGGTTTGTGTACCGCTTACCCGGGATCGGGCTCATGAAATGGAGCTCGATTACATGGTAACGGAGGGAGCCGACCCCGACGAGGCGGCGTTCACTATTTCCATTGACCATAAAGAGCTGACCACCACCGGCATTTCGGCACCCGACCGCGCCAACACAATCAAAGAGATTATCAACCCGAAAGCTGCGCCACGCGACTTTCGCCGTCCGGGGCACGTATTCCCTCTCATTGCCGCCGATGGCGGTGTTTTGCGACGAGCCGGACACACCGAAGCAGCCGTTGATTTTGCCCGATTAGCCGGGTGCCATCCCGCCGGCATCATTTGCGAAATTATTCATGACGACGGAGAGATGGCCCGCCTGCCTGAGCTCATCGAGCTTTCCAAAAAATTCGATATGAAATTGGTGACGATCAAAGATCTGATCGCCTACCGAATGAAGCACGAATCGCTCGTCAAAAACGTAATGAGCGTGGACATGCCCACCATTCACGGGAACTTTGACCTGCATGTGTTTGAAGAGACGCTCACCGGCGAGCATCATCTCGCGTTTACCAAAGGGAGTTGGTCGGAAGAAGATGCAGTGCTCACACGTGTTCATTCCGCAACCATGCTGGCCGATATTTTTGGCAGTAAGCGAAGTGATAAGACAGGTATTTTACACCAGTGCCTGCAAATGATAGAAACGGAGGGGCAGGGCGTGGTCTTGTATATGGACCAAATGAGCCATGAACGGAATATTATCGATCATATCCGGGCTATTAAGCTGCAGGATGATGGATTGAGCAAGCAGGAAATCCGTTCCAGGCTGGGCGCAAAAATGGACGCCCGCGATTACGGTATTGGTGCACAAATACTTCATGAGCTTGGCATCCGCCGGCTCCGGCTGCTCACCAACAACCCGGTGAAACGGGTGGGCTTGAACAGCTTTGGCCTTGAAATGGTGGAGGAGGTATCCATCTCTCTCGATCACATCGATACCGATCATCCCGAAGAAAAACTGGACAAGCCGCAGACCAGAGAGGGATTTTTAAAGCGGCTGATGCTGGAGTAGTAAACTACATCCGGAAAACTTACTCTTTGGATGGGGCGGTATCTTGCTGTACCGTTTTTGACGCAGCCTCCTCGGTAAGCTCATCTCCCGAACCTTCAGCCGTTGCAGCATCGCTCAAATTCTCCGGGTCTCCGTCCGGCGCATCAGGGTCGGGCAGTATTCGTTTATGAAACAGCAGCATGGCAATGATGGACGTACTGATGGCAACATCGGCCACGTTGAAGATGTAGGGAAACACCGGCCAGTCGCCAATCTGCAAGTTGAAATGGATGAAGTCTACCACATGGCCATCCAGCACCCCGCCGTATCCCATCAAAACAGCCATAAAAATGCGGTCGGATATATTGCCTATAGCACCACCCAAAATAAGGCCCATGCAGAGCATATAAGCGTAGTTTGCCTTGGGTAAGGTTTTAATTACATAAATGGTGATGCCAATGGTGGCTATAATGGCAATCACGCTTATGGTGGGGGTGGAGAGCCAGTCCATACCCATGGCCATACCGGGATTTTTGGTATAGTTGAATGCCAGCCAGCCGTCAATCAGATTTACGCGGTGCAGACCGGGGTTGGTCCGTATGGCATACTTCGAGATTTGATCGGCAATCAACACCACGAGAGCCGGAAGAAGAAATAATAGAAGCTTCTTGTTGCGAACAGACAATGCCAACCTACCTGCGTTTTAGTTTGGCTTCAATACTGAGCTGCGTATGCGGTACCGCCTCGAGTCGTCCCTTGGCAATTTTGTTGCCGGTTACTTTGCACACGCCGTACGTTTTGTTGTCGATACGCTGCAGGGCATCGTCCAGATAACGAACAAACTTTTTGGTGCGATTCAGCAGCATATAGGTTTTCTCACGCTCCTGTGCATCCGTGCCGGCATCGGCCATGTGAAAAGAGTATGCCGATTCGTCGGAAGCATTTTCCATGCTTTCACGCAGGGAGTTCTGCAGAATCGTTAGCTCCTGTTCGGCTTCCTCACGTTTTTCGAGGATGATATTCCGAAAATAATCCAACTCTTCGTCGTTGTAAGGTGATATACGTTCGCTTTTCTTGGAATCTTTTGAAGATGCCATAGCACTTATTCGTTTAGTTGTTAATCGTTCGCTGTATAGAAATCTCGCAGGAGTCACCTTCAATATCCCAGGTTTTTACAAAATCCGGTTCGTCCAATGGACGATCGTCGATGGTTTCTGCAAGAGTTTCTGTCATGATAACCTCTTTTCGTGACTCTATAGCCTGCTTTAAGTCGCCTGAGCTGTTAAAGCCGATCTTAATACGATCGGTAACCTCATAGTCGGCCTCTTTTCTCATATTCTGGATGCGGTTCATAAACTCGCGTGCCAATCCTTCCTGAACCAGTTCGGCGGTTAGTTCGGTGTCTACAGCAACGGTAACTCCGTTGTGCGACTCTACCGACCACCCTTCCAATCCGGATCGTTCAATTTCGATCTCATCGGAGCTGATAACCACCGAGCCGTGCTCATTAAGAGTCAATTCAATGGAGCCTTTCTGCTCAAATTGAGAGATCTCTTCGTTGGTCAGCTCCCGGATTTTGGCCGCCACCGGTTTCATCTTTTTACCCAGCCGCTTGCCAAGCACCGGAAAGTTAGGTTTGGCCGTTTTATTCACAATTCCGGAATCGTCATCCACAAACTGGATCTCTTTAACGTTTACCTCATCCAAAATAATATCTTTTACTGCTTCAACCATCGGGCGACTCTCTTTGCCAATGGGCAGAATGATGCGCGACAGCGGCTGGCGCACGTTAATGTCGATCTGGTTGCGAACCCTTAGCACAATAGAGCTAATGGTGCGTGCCAACTCCATGCGGCGTTCCAGCTGCTTATCAATAGCGGTCTCTTCTACCGTTGGATAGAACGATACATGCACCGACGATTCATCTTTGTCGGTCACTTCGTTTAGCCGCTGATGCAGCCATTCTCCGGTGTAGGGAGCGATCGGGCTAATGACTTTCGCCAGGCTGGCCAGGCATTCGTACAGTGTTTGATAGGCGGCTGTTTTGTCGAGGCTTTTGCCCTCTTTCCAGTAGCGGCGGCGATTTCGACGCACATACCAGTTGCTGAGCTCCTCCACAAACGCTTCCATCTCGCGGGCCGCCTTGGTGGGTTCGTAATCATCCAAATACTCATCCACCAGTTTGATGGTGGTATTGAGGCGGGAGATAATCCAGCGGTCTATTTCTGCCCGCTCGGTTTTAGGAAGCGGCGAGCCGGAGTAGGTAAAGCCGTCAATATTGGCGTACATGGCAAAGAAAGAGTAGGTATTCACAATCGTGTTAAAAAACTTTCGTTGTGTCTCTTTTAGGCCTTCTTCGCTGAATTTAAGGTTCTCCCACGGGGAGGAGTTGCTCATCATATACCAGCGTACGGTATCGGCACCGTAGGTCTGAATCATTTCGAAAGGATCGACCGTATTCCCTTTCGATTTGCTCATCTTCTCGCCATTTTCATCCAGCACCAACCCGTTCGACACCACATTTTTGTAGGCCGGTTTATCAAATAGCATGGTACCAAGGGCGTGCAGCGTGTAGAACCACCCGCGGGTTTGATCTACTCCTTCGGCGATGAAATCAGCCGGAAAGTTGTTCTTGAATTTCTCTTTGTTCTCGAACGGATAGTGCCATTGTGCCCACGGCATCGCGCCGGAGTCGAACCACACATCCAGCAGGTCGGGCACACGCCGCATGGTGCCGCCATCGGGCGCTTTCCAGGTGATCTCGTCAATATAGGGGCGGTGCAGATCCAGCTCCTTATCTTTCGAAAGACCCGCTTTTTTGCACAGCTCTTCAACACTGCCGATGCACTCTACATAGCTCGGGTCTTTATCGCTTACCCACAAAGGAATCGGTGTTCCCCAGTATCGCTGCCGCGACACAGCCCAATCAATATTATTTTCAAGCCAGGTTCCAAACCGGCCGGTTCCGGTACTCTTTGGCTTCCAGTTTATCTTCTTGTTATAGGCCACCATGTTCTCCTTCACCTCGGTGGTGCGGATAAACCATGATTCTACCGGATAGGACATCAGCGGAGTGCCTTTTCGCCAGTCGAACGGATAGTTATGCAGATAGGTCTCGTGATGGTACATGAGCCCTTTTTCTTTGATGGCCCGGGAGATCTCTTTGTCGGCATCTTTGAACCATTCACCCTTAAACTCTTCAACCGGTTCCGTGAAACGCCCTTCTGCGTCAATGGGGTTAAACATTGGAATATCATTGGCAGTGCAGGTATCGTAGTCATCCGCGCCAAAAGCGGGGGCCATATGCACCACTCCTGTTCCATCTTCGGTTGTTACAAAATCGGCTTTTAATACTCTCCACGCATCTTTTTTGTCGAATTGGTCGAGGGCGTAGCGAAACACCGGTTTGTAGGTCCACCCGATCAGGTCACTTCCTTTATACCGCTCCACGATCTCATAATCGTGATTTAGAGCACTCTCCAGACATCCCTCTGCCAGAATGTACTGTTCGGTAACATCGCCCTCCGTTACCCGAACTTTCACATAATCCAGTTTGGGGTTCACAGCCAGTGCCATGTTGGATACGATTGTCCAGGGCGTGGTTGTCCAGGCCAGGAAAAAGACATTTTCATCGGCATCCAGGGGGAATTTTACGTAGATGGAGGGGTCCTGCGTCTCCTCGTATCCGAGGCTTACTTCGTGTGAAGAGAGCACGGTGCCGCTTCCCGGAGAGTACCACTGAATCTTATACCCCTTATAGACCAGACCTTTATCGTAAAGCTGCTTAAAGGCCCACCAAACCGATTCGATATAGTTATTTTCGAACGTAACGTAGGGCTTATCGAGATCTACCCAGTAGCCCATGCGTTGAGTCAGATCATCCCAGAGGTGCTTGTATTTGAGCACACTTTCGCGGCATTTGGCGTTGTATTCGGCCATGCCGTACTCTTCAACCTGAGAGCGTCCTTCCAGGCCCAGCTCTTTTTCTACCTCAATCTCCACGGGAAGGCCATGGGTATCCCATCCGCCTTTTCGCTCCACACGAAACCCTTTCAATGTTTTGTACCGACAAAACATGTCTTTTACGGTTCGGGCCATAACGTGGTGGATGCCCGGCTTTCCATTTGCCGTTGGCGGGCCTTCGTAAAACGTAAACGGAATGCCGTCTTCACGGCTGCTCAGGCTTTTTTCGAAGGTCTTGTCTTTCTTCCACCAATTCAGAATTTCAACTTCTGTTTTGGGATATGCGAGCTGTTTAATCTCGTCAAATGTCTTACTCATACAGAGACGCCGTGTTTCTTAGAAAACGAATACAAGTTTTAAATATACGAAAAGGTTGAGAATGATTTTACCATGGTGCACCCTCAACAAATGCGTTTCATAAAGGGATGCCAAGATAGGAGCCTTGGAGTTGAATGTCAGGTTAGAATACCTCGCGCCATTTAGTGCTGTATCAGGTCGAATTACAAGGTTTTACTTGACCTCAACTTATAGGTGGTGTATCTATTCGTCTAGCGCTGTCGCAATAAAAAACTGTCTCAACATTTTGCAATACACACATAGACTGCCAACATTAATCCAACTACGTCTTATGTTGAAATTACCTTACCGCTCTGCTCTACTCACTTTATTTCTGGTTTTCTTTTTGTCGGAAAGCCTTCTTGCTCAAACAGATCGCTTCTCAGACGATCGATACCTAACGCCTCCGGAATCCATTTCTGAGGAGGTATTGGCACCCTCTCATCGCAATGTATCGGTGGGCGAACTTCACCCACAGGGTACCTTGTTTGTGAACCGTGTGCAATCGGGACTTACACCGTTGGCTGCGTTTGCAAAACCGCATTACAACCTCGCCGGGCTGCAGATCGACGGGCAGGCCAACCGCCAGCGCTCGCTCACAACCCAGCGCGCTACAACCGGTATTGAACTGGTAAATGCACGAACCGGAGAGCGCCGCGCACTGCCCATTCCCGACGGGCTCTCAATCAGCCACATCAACTGGTCGCCCGACGGTACCCAACTTGCCTGGCTTGGTCACGAAGCCAGTGAAACACACCTCTATGTTACCAATGCTGAGTCGGGCAATACCCGACAGGTAACCCGTCGCCCTGTTTTGGCCACCATGGAACCTATGGTGCAGTGGTCCGGTGACGGACAATTTCTTTTTACCGTTTTGGTACCCGAAAACAGAGGCAACAAACCGGTCCGCCCGGCATCGCCCGATCGGCTGCAGGTAACGGTTACCACCCCCGACGAGAACCGCCTTCGGACCTACCCTTCGCTGTTAAAAGATCGATATGAAGCCGATCTGCTGGAATACTACATTACGGGGCAGCTGGTGCGTATCGAGGTACGAAACCGCCGCGCACAAAACATTGGGCAGCCGGCCATGATCCGCAACGCTGACGCCTCTCCCGATGGCAGTTATGTGATGGTTCAAACCGTTCAAAAACCCTTTTCGCAGCTGGTGCCGGTGAGTCGTTTCGCTTGGGATGAAGAGATTTGGGACCTGAACGGCAACCGGCTCGTACTTCTGCGTCAGATGCAGGCCAACGAGGGAATACCCGACTCAGACCTGATAGAAGATTTTGGCCGGCGCGACATTAAATGGCGACCCGATGGCGAGGGGTTGAGCATGCTTCTGAAGCCCGAAGAAGATGACGATGAAGAGGCAGACGATAATGGCGAATCGAACGGCAACAACTCCGGAAATTCGTCGCAAAACGACATAGCCGACCGGGTGATTCAGTGGCTTCCTCCTTTTGGTGATGATGATCAGACCGTTCTATACGAATCAAAACAGGAGCTGCGATCTGTATCATACGATCGCGATGGCGAACGGCTTTACCTGAATGAACGGCGCCGGGGCACCGATCGGCTGTTTGTGTACGATCCCGCCACGCCCGACTCGCTCTACACCATCACCGAATCGAAAACTGACGATTTTTACGACCGTCCGGGTAGCCCAAGCTTTACACCCGGTGCGCTTGGTGTTTCGGTAGTGCGCACAACGGATGATGGCGAACATCTGATTCTAACCGGCATGGAGATTTTCGAAGAGTTCAATGAACAGGCGCCCCGCCCGTTTGTGGATCGTGTCCACATCACCAGCGGCGAAACCGAGCGGCTCTTCCAAAGCTCCGAAACCCACTTCGAATCGGTTAGCGAGATTCTAACCAACAACGCTAATGAGCTGATTATAGAGCGTGAATCGGCTGCAGAATTCCCCAATTATTGGTTTGTAGATCTTACTGACGGCAGCCGTACACAACTCACGGAGAATGTGGATTACAATGCGGCCGTGACCCAAGCTACCCGCGATCGGTTTCTGGTGCGGCGGGCCGACGGGATAGAGTTCTGGATGGATGTGGTAATGCCTGCCGATTGGGATGGAGATCCGTTGCCCGGCATTCTATGGCACTATCCGCGAGAATATGATGATCAGGACGAATACAATGAAAGCCTTCGGTTTCATAACATCAACCGATATCCTCGGGTAGGTGCCCGTACGGCCGACATTTTTGTAAAAGAAGGCTATGCCGTTCTAAGCCCCGACTGGCCCATTGTAGGCCAACGCGGCACTTCAAACGACAACTTTGTGTGGAGCGTTGTACAAAATAGTACCGCTGTAATCGACAGCGCCGCTGCACGCGGATACATCGACCGAAGCCGCATGGCCATTGGCGGACACAGCTACGGTGCATTTGGCACGGCGAATGCCATGATCCACACTTCACTGTTCAAGGCGGGCATTGCAGGAGCCGGTAATTACAATCGCACACTCACTCCGTTTGGCTTTCAGCGCGAGCGCAGCGACTTGTGGCGTGGGTTGGATCGCTACATGCAGATGTCGCCCATTTTCTGGGCCGACCGCCTCGATGGTGCCCTGCTCATGTATCACGGAGAAATGGATCAAAACGTGGGAACCTGGCCAACCAATTCGCGACGCATGTTTCAGGCTCTGAACAGTATGGGTAAAACCGCTGCACTGTATATGTATCCCTATGAGGGGCACGGGCAAGCCGCAGAGGAGACCCTGCTCGACCTCTGGAGCCGGTGGATCGACTGGATGGATGAGTATGTGAAATAGCAGGTAGTTGAAATATAGAGCAAAAAAAAGCCGCACCCGGTAAGGTGCGGCTTAAGAAAATGGGGAGTCGGTCTTATGATCGGCTGGCCATTAGCTCGAGGTTCAGACGGATGTCTACCTTATCGCCAACAACTGCCGTAGCGGCCCAGTCGCCTACGCCTACGCCAAAGTCGGTGCGGTCAAGGCTGGCTTCAGCAGAAATTCCTGCTACCTGCATGCCTTCCTGCATCGGGTGATCCATTACGCCAAGTAGGGTAAAGGGAAGTTCAAAGGTTCGGGTTACGTCACGAATGGTCAATTCGCCAATCGCTACGAACTGCCCGTCGCCGCGCTGCTCAATACGCTGGCTTTGGAAACGGATGGTTGGCCACTGCTCTGCATTGAAAAAGTCAGCAGATTGCAGGTGATTGTCGCGCCGCTGATTGCGTGTGTTTACACTCTCTACGGAAAGCGTTACGTCGATACTGCTTCCGTCCAGATTATTGGGATCAAAAGCAATGGTGGCATCAAACTCATCAAAGGTACCATCTACCGGAGTAAAGAAGTGATTCACGGAAAAATTAACCGTTGTGTGAGCCTTGTCTACCTGCCAGGTAGTGGCGTCAGATTTTTTGTCGTTACCGGTTGCAAGCACCGATGTAGTTAGAACAAAGGCGAATGCGAGTGTTAGGGATAAAAATTTATTCATTTTTTTCATGATGCTGTTGATTTGTTGTTTTCTGTTGATGCCAATCTACGGAGGGTAAGGGGTGCTGTGTTTAGCGAATGACTAACCAAACTCTAACAAGTTTGTAATATGCTTCGGAAGGGTTGGCAACGGGAGCAGGCAGCTGACAAAACGGTAAGGTTGCATAAAAAAACCCTTCGCGTTTCCACGAAGGGTTTTCGATAACAAGTGGGGAATAAAATCTTACGAAGCGGGTGCGTTCAATTCGAGGTTTAATCGAATGCGTACGCG
>JBLRWS010000037.1:21881-25106 GCA_047921075.1 Balneolaceae bacterium
CCAGATTTTCCGGATCAAATACGATATTTGCTTCTACATCATCAAAGGTTCCATCAACAGGGGTGAAAAAGTGATTGATGGTGAAATTGATTCCGGAGTGAGCTTTGTCAATTTGCCACTGTGTTGCGCGGTCATCATTATCGTTCTGGGTGGAGACGGCTTGTGCCACCCCAAGGGTTGTGAAGGCAATCAAT
This sequence comes from Balneolaceae bacterium, assembly GCA_047921075.1. GTDB lineage: Bacteria > Bacteroidota > Rhodothermia > Balneolales > Balneolaceae > JBLRWS01. The sequence goes on from JBLRWS010000037.1 coordinate 22,076, forward strand.
ACTATGAGTGACGTTATTTTTTTGAAATAGTCCATAACATAACTGTTGTTTGAGGTTGATTTTGCTTTCAAGGTAATGCATCCTAATGACGAATCGTTTCCAGAACCGTAAATAGGTGATAACAAATGTGTAACGTTTCAGGGGAGTAAAAAGCGCCACGGTTTCAGGGCGTCTTCCTCTGCATAATCGATACCGATACGGGTAGTGGTTTGGATGCGGTTTGGATCAACGGCTTCTCCCTTTTCAATCCAGACGGGAGGCGAAAAAAGGTCGGTCTTGTTGTGGGCGATGGTTATTCCCAGAGCTTGCGTACATTTGCCGGGGCCGTTGGTGAGGCCTGCACCGGATGCCATGCCGCGCCGCTGCTCCATAACGGTCTTGCCATGCAGTGGCCGCACCCCGCGAATCAGTACCGCATCGGCGAGGCCCTCTCGGTTGGTTACCACATTAAACAGGTGATGGATGCCGTAACATAGATACACATAGGCGTGCCCCGGCTTTCCATACATCACTTCTGTCCGTTGGGTACGGCGCCCATTGTGTGCGTGGCACGCTTTGTCACTTCGACCGGCGTACGCTTCGGTTTCGGTGATAACCGCCTTGGTGAGGATGCCATCAATGGATGTACAAAGAACCGCTCCGAGAAGCTCGCGCGCAATAACGGTAACCTCCCCGCGATTGTAAAACGATTCGGGCAGTACGTTTTTGGGGGATGGCGTCATCTCAGGATATGGCCGTGTAGGGGTTACGATCGATCGCCGGCCGGTCGGCATCGTATACATCCTGATAGGCACGCGCCATAACGGCGGTAAAAACAAAGAGCGCGGCAGCGTAAAACACCCATACAAGAATGATAATCAACAGCGTGTAGCCTTGATAAAAATAGCGGTACGCTGTAAGTGCATATTCCAGATAGACACTGACGCCAAATTTGGCCAGCTCAAACAGGACGGTGTAACTGAGTGCCGCAAGCATTGCCACGCGCGGATTGATCCGCCGCTCGCTGATGTAGCGGAAAATCACGTAAAATAGTATCGGGGTGAAAACAAGCGGCACCAGTCCGGTAAGCAGCTCAGTAACCCAGCTCAGCTCAATGACCACATCGGTTGCCGGAATTACAATCGAATCCAGCGGATAAAGTGAAAGCAGCGTGATGGCCATGGTGAAAAAGAGAAACACACCGCCAACAACACCAAAGGCAAAAAAGTTGTGCACCAGCTCCAGCACAGGGTGGCGCCGATCCTGAACATCAAATACATCAAACACCACATGTTTAAGTGTGTGGAACAGGCCCTGCGCGAAGATCATCAAAATTAAAATACCCGCAATCCCAAAAATCCGGCGCGCCTCAACCAGTGGTTCAAGAAGTGCTTCGAGGGTGATGTATCCGGCCAGCAGGTCGCTGCTTTGTGTTTGCACTGCAAAATTGGGGAACAGCTCCCGTCCGTACCGCAATACCTCTTCAAACGCTGCATCGAACGACAAGACGTAACCGATGATGGAGATCAATATCAGCGTGAACGGAATTGCGCAGATAAACAGATTAAAGGTGATCGCCGAGGCATTAAAGAACAGATCTTTCTTAAGCGCCAGGCGTCCAACCAATCTGCAATATTGATTAAACTTTACTTTATGATGGTCAATCATAGAGTTTTGAAAATAGGGTGTGGCCGGTAATATACCAAGAATTGATACTATACTTGCCGCGATGGATTCTGTACATTTCACTGTTACGGTGGCGTTCTATGAAACATACCACAGTACAGCAACGATACGCGATTTATGGCAAAAAAGAAGCAGAAAACGCCGCTTATGCGGCAATACGATTCGATCAAAGAAAAATATCCCGGCACCATACTGTTGTTTCGGGTAGGCGATTTTTACGAAACCTTTGGGGATGATGCTGAACTGATCAGCCGCGAGCTGGGTATTACCCTTACCAAGCGCAACAATGGCGGCGATCAAACCCCGCTGGCCGGCTTTCCCTATCATGCGGTAGATAACTACCTCCCAAAACTGGTGAAGCGCGGTTTCCGTGTGGCTATCTGCGAGCAGACGGAAAATCCGGAAGAGGCCAAAAAGGCGGGGCGTAAAATTGTAGACCGCGACGTGACGGAGATTACCACCCCGGGCGTCACTCTTTCCGACAAACTGCTCGACCACAAACGCAATAACTACATTGCCGCGGTGTGGAAAGCGGGCGGCACGTACGGCGTGGCATTTTCGGATGTATCAACCGGCGAGTTTTCCCTCTGCCAGGTATCAGCCGGCAACCTGCATACGCTGGTACAGTCGTTGCAACCATCCGAACTGCTGCTTCCTAAAAAATGGAAGAACAGAGAGGATGACACCCTGAAAGAGTTTACCACCACGTGGGTTGAAGATTGGGTGTATGAGGGAGAGTACGGCTATAAAACTCTGACCGATCATTTTCAAACGCACTCGCTCAAGGGGTATGGAGTGGATGATCTGGAGGTGGCCCATGTGGCTGCCGGCGCGCTGCTGCACTACGTTCGCGAAACGCAAAAATCATCGCTGGGCCATCTGAAGCGTCTTCAGGCGTATGAAAATTCTGATTATATGGCACTGGATGCCGCCACAAAGCGAAATCTTGAGCTTATCTCTACGATGCAGGAAGGTGGCAGCGACGGGACGCTGATTTCCATTTTGGACGATACTTGCACCGCGATGGGCGGGCGGATGCTGCGTAAATGGATTATGCGTCCGCAAAAGAAAATAAAGCCGATTGAACAGCGGCTCGACGCCGTACAGGCACTTCACGCTGATCACGAACGCCGGAGCGAATTGCGCGAGGAACTTCAACAGGTGGGCGATCTCGAGCGGCTGATCAGCCGAATTAGTGTTGGGCGCACCAACGCACGCGATATCCGTCAGCTGCAGCGGTCATTGGCTCAGATTCCTCGCATCAAGATGCAGCTGAACGGCTTTGAAAATGAACTTCTGGGCGACCTCAACGGCCGGCTGAAGACGATGGCGAGTTTACAGGAGCGCATTGATGCCGCGCTGGTTG
>JBLRWS010000038.1:0-24770 GCA_047921075.1 Balneolaceae bacterium
TAAGTAGTGGCGGGGGCAGGATTCGAACCTGCGACCTTCGGGTTATGAGCCCGACGAGCTACCAGCTGCTCCACCCCGCGATATATAATCTTTTCAGTAAATTCACATCGCTTAGAATTCAAAACTTCCAAAAAAACCTGATCGGGTTATGAGCCCGATGATCCGCCTCAGGCGGATGCTCCACCCCGCGATGTTGTAGAACAGAAATATAACGCTTTTACCCATCCGATGTCAACTTTTAAACTGTTATTTATTGCTTCTTTTCGTGACCTTCGGCTCAACAATTTCTATATTTACGCTCTATTCCACACTTCATAACCGGCTATACCCATCTATACATGATTACATCCCAGCAAGCCATCGATCTTGAACATCATTACGGCGCTCATAATTACCATCCACTCCCGGTCGTTCTTGCAAAAGGTGAGGGTGTATACGTGTGGGATCCCGAGGGAAACCGCTACTTCGATTTTCTGTCGGCCTACTCGGCGGTCAATCAGGGGCACTGCCATCCGGCAATTATTAAAGCCCTTACAAAACAGGCGCAAACGCTCACCCTTACCTCCCGTGCATTTTACAATAACGTGCTTGGGGAGTTTGAAGCGTATTTGAGTGAGCGCTTTGGATTTGAACGAGTGCTGCCGATGAATACCGGCGCCGAAGGTGTTGAAACCGCCATCAAAATAACCAGAAAGTGGGCGTACGAGGTGAAGGGAATTGCACCCGATGCGGCAAAAATTGTCGTCTGCAACAACAACTTCCACGGTCGAACCACCACCGTGATTTCATTTTCGGATGATGCCGGGGCCAAAGGCAATTTCGGGCCATTCACACCCGGATTTATTAAAGTGGCCTACAACGATATCGAACAGTTGGAACTGGCGTTTGCCAATGAACAGGTGGCCGGCTTTTTAGTGGAGCCGATACAGGGTGAAGCGGGCGTAATGGTGCCCGATGATAACTATCTGAAACAGGCCCGTGCGCTGTGCGATCAATACAATGTGCTGCTAATTGCAGATGAGATCCAGACCGGGATCGCCCGAACCGGCAGCCTGCTCGCTTCATGTGGCAATTGCACATGCACCGCAACCTGCGAGCGTCAGCCGGCCACCTATGTGCGTCCCGATGTTCTAATCCTTGGCAAGGCGCTCTCGGGTGGCGTCTATCCGGTTTCGGCCGTATTGGCTGATGAGGATATCATGAAGGTCATTCAGCCCGGGCAGCATGGATCAACGTTTGGGGGCAATCCACTTGCAGCCAAAGTGGCCATGGCCGCCCTCGATGTAGTGGAGCGTGAATACCTTGCCCAGAATGCCCGAACATTGGGCGTACTGTTCCGAAACGAGATGGAAGCTTTAAAATCGGAGTGTTCGCTGATCAAAACAGTTCGTGGCAAGGGATTGCTAAACGCCGTCGAGATTAACGATACACCCGAAAGCTCAACCGCATGGGATTTGTGTGTAGCTCTTAAAAATAACGGGCTTCTGGCCAAACCGACTCACGGAAACATCATCCGGTTTGCACCGCCGCTTGTTATGACAGAGAAGCAGCTGCGTGAGTGTATCTCCATCATCCGGCAGACGTTTTTGGCTTTTTAAAACCGCCGGACCGTTTACCCAGCCTGCACCTAAAAAATGTATCACTGTACTATAAAATCACTTGAGTCTGAGGCTTCAATTAGCCACCTTTCCATATACATAACCATTCATTTATAAAGACGCCGCCGATGTCGAACCTCGTGGAACCAGCTGATGTACGCTCAACTCTGAAAAAACACATTCTTGCCGACGGATATGAGTTAATCCTTGATCTGAAGAAAAGTCGTGGCGCATATCTACATGATGCGCGCACCGGAAAGGATTATCTCGATTTCTTCACTTTTTTTGCATCCAACCCACTGGGTATGAATCATGAACGGCTGGCCGGCGATGATGCATTTATTCAGAAACTGGGTGAAGCCGCCATCAACAAACCGTCTAATTCGGATGTGTATACCGAAGAGATGGCCCATTTTGTGGAGACATTTTCGCGCGTGGGTATCCCCGATTACATGCCGTATGCATTTTTCATTTCCGGAGGCGCCCTGGCGGTTGAAAATGCCCTGAAGGTGGCGTTTGACTGGAAAGTGCAGAAGAATTTTAAGAAAGGGTATCGGCAGGAGAAAGGGCACAAAGTGCTGCACTTCGACAAAGCCTTTCACGGCCGCAGCGGGTACACCATGTCGCTCACCAATACCGATCCCAAGAAGGTAAAGTACTTTCCGAAATTTGACTGGCCGCGCATCCACAACCCTGTCGTTCGCTTTCCACTCGATAAGGAGAACCTTGAGCATGTAATTGAACAGGAACATCTGGCGCTGGCACAGGCGCGCCAGGCGTTTGAAACACACAAAGATGACATCGCCTGCATCCTGCTCGAACCCATTCAGGGAGAAGGGGGCGACAACCATTTCCGGCCGGAGTTTCATCAGGCGCTGCGTGATTTAGCCGACGAACATGAGGCCCTCCTGATTTACGATGAGGTACAAACCGGAGTGGGCCTCACCGGAAAATTCTGGTGCCATGAGCATTATGTGAAACCCGATATTCTGGCGTTTGGCAAAAAAGCGCAGGTATGCGGTATTCTTGCCGGCCGGCGCATCGATGATATTGATACTCACTGCTTTAAAGTGTCATCACGCATCAACTCCACATGGGGAGGCAATCTGGTGGATATGGTTCGGTTTGATCGTATTTTGGAAGTGATTGAAGAGGACAACCTTGTGGATCATGCAGCGGCCACTGGCAGCTATCTGCAACAACAGCTTGAAGCGTGGGCTGACGAGGAAGAGCACCTTCGTAACCCACGCGGAAAGGGACTTTTCTGCGCGATCGATCTGCCCGACAGCCATAGCCGGGATGCCGTTGTTAAGCAGTGCTTCGAAAACGAACTCATGATTTTGGGCTGCGGCGACCGTTCTGTCCGCTTTCGTCCGCCGCTCACCATTCAACAAGATGAACTCGATCGCGGGCTCGAGATTCTCCGGAAAAGCTATCGCCAGGCATTGAATAAATGCCCGATTGCAAGTTAGTTTCTACAATTTGCCCGGGCCGCCCTGTTCGGTAATTATCTGATTTGGATCAGACCATTTGATGCGATTCGGGCTGAATCACAATCTCATTGAGTACGGACTGTCCGGGTTGTGAAGCCGCGTAGTATACCGCTTTCGCCACCTCTGCGGGCGAGAGCATTTTCTCTTTTTGAACCCGCATCTCTACCCTTTCATTGTCCCAGAAATCCGTTGCCACACCGCCAAGATAGAGCAGAGAGAATTTTACATCGCCCCGGCGAAACTCCTCAACCAGTGCTTTGGTAAAGCCGGTAACCGCATACTTGGATGCAGAGTAGACCGATGTGTTCTTCATCACCGATTTACCCAGGATGCCGGGAAACATAATAATACGCCCTTTTTTGTTGGTGGCCATATAGCGGGCAACCGCCTGAGTTACTAAAAAAGTGCCGTAGACATTTACATCAAACACCTCTTTTGCGTGTTCCGGTTTGATGTCGAGCAGGGGCTGGATGAGCCCGGTACCGAAGGCATTAACCAGCACATCGATGCCGCCCAAATTCTGTTCCACTTCCCGCACCATAGAGGAGACGGAGGCGAGGTCGGTTACATCTACCTCAATAACAAACGCCTCTCCACCGGCATCGTTCATTGCTTTCGCTTTTTCTTCGGCTTTTGTTTTATTGCGAGCTGCCAGCACTACCTTGGCGCCGGCTTTTGCAAAAAGGTCGGCCGAGGCCTGCCCGATTCCGCCCGACCCGCCAACAATGAGTACTACTTGATCGTCCATAGAAGGTGTTTTTTGTTTTCAAAATTTCACCTTCTCAAAACAAGTACGCGCCGATTTCGTTCAGTGTGTCGAAATCATTTATGCCGACTGCTGCTCCATCGCTTTGGGAATAGCCGTTTCGTACGGTACGGCAAGCTCCTCTACCGCAACCGATAACAACCCGGAAATTGTGAGCGTATTACCTCCTGTTGAGCCAAGCTTCACAGCGGGTATACCGGCCGCAGCCAGGTGCTTCTCCAGTTCTTTTTCCCCGCCGGATCTGGACGTAACCAGCACGCCTGATTGCGCCTCGCTAAACAGTTTTTCATGCTCGGAGCCGTTCAGCTCATCCAGGGTCACGTCTGCACCTAACCCAGAGTGGATCGCCATTTCAGCCAGGGCTGTAGCCAGTCCACCATCAGAAAGGTCGTGCGCGGCCGTAACCATCTGCTTTTGAATGGCTCCGAGCAGAGCCTTCTGTAAATTTGCTTCGAACGGGAGGTCGATATCGGGTGTATCGCCTGCGGTGAGGCCAAAGATGGTACTCAGGTATTGCGAACCGCCCAACCCTTTGCGATCGGCACCGAGGTAGTAAATCGTCTCCCCTTCTGCCTTGAAGGATGGCGTCATTACATGCTTTTCGACGTCATCCACAATACCCAGCATGCCAATAACCGGTGTCGGGAAAATAGCTCCGTTCGGATTCTCGTTGTACAAGCTCACATTACCACCGGTTACCGGCGTATTCAGTGCGCGGCATGCATCTCCCATCCCGCCCAAAGCTTCCCTGAACGTCCAATAGACCTCCGGCTTATGAGGGTTACCGAAGTTCAGGCAGTTTGTAACCGCTACCGGGCGTGCCCCGCTGCAAACCACATTCCGTGCCGATTCGGCTACGGCAATTTGCCCCCCTTTACGAGGGTTCAGGTACACGTAACGCCCGTTGCAATCGGTTTTGGCAGCCAGACCTTTTTTGGTTCCTTTGAGGCGGATTACACCCGAATTGGAATTCCCCGGGCCGTTTACGGTATTGGTCCGCACCATGGTATCGTACTGTTCGTGCACCCATCGTTTGGATGCAATATTGGGAGAGGCCAGCAATTTACTGAGGGTATCGGCATGATCGGATGGATGGTCCAGCGACTCAATATCAAAATTTTGCACCTCATCCAGATAGGCCGGCCGTTTCGCGTCGCGCACATATTGCGGGGCTCCCCCACCGAGTACCAGCGATGCTGCCGGGATGTCTGCTTTTACCTCGCCGTCTTTGTGGTACGTAACGCGATCGCCCTGCACCACTTCACCGATCACCACCGCATTCAAATCCCACTTTTCGTACACTTCAATGATGTCCTGCTCACGGCCTTTCTCGGCAACAACCAACATCCGCTCCTGACTTTCGCTAAGCAACAATTCATAGGCGCTCATTCCCTCTTCGCGCATCGGCACCTTATCGAGGTCAATACGCATTCCCTCTCCCCCTTTGGCTGCCATTTCGGAGGTAGAGCAAGCGATACCGGCGGCTCCCATATCCTGCATCCCGATAACCGCTCCCGTCTTCAACACTTCGAGACTGGCTTCCAGGAGCAGCTTTTCGGTAAATGGATCTCCCACCTGCACGCTGGGTCGTTTGGCCTCGCTCTCTTCGCTGATCTCCTCTGAGGCGAAGGTGGCTCCGTGTATGCCGTCGCGGCCGGTGCTCGCCCCCACAATCAGTACCGGATTGCCAATTCCTTTGGAGATGGCGGAGGCGGTCTCTCCCACCTTCACAATGCCGATACTCATGGCGTTCACCAGTGGGTTGCCTTCGTAGGCTTCGTCAAAGTAGATCTCGCCGCCAATCACCGGCACACCAAACGAGTTGCCGTAGTCGGCAATGCCGCGCACCACACCATCCAGCAAATAACGCACACGGGGATTGTCCATAGAACCGAAGCGCAGCGAATTGAGCGAGGCAATTGGTCGGGCACCCATTGTAAAAATATCGCGGTGAATACCGCCTACTCCGGTAGCTGCGCCCTGATACGGCTCAATGGCCGAGGGATGATTGTGACTCTCTACCTTAAATGCACACGCCAATCCATCACCGATATCCACAAGTCCGGCGTTCTCCTCACCGGCTTCAACCAGCAGCTGATCTCCTTTTCGGGGTAATTTTTTAATTTCAATGATGGAGTTTTTGTACGAACAGTGCTCACTCCACATCACCGAATAGACCCCAAGCTCCGTAAAGGTGGGAACACGCCCAAGAACATCACTGATGTTGGTAAACTCCTCTTCAGAGAGTCCGTGTTCAATGGCCAGGTCGAGGGTTACGTCGGGTTCTTTTAGCGGTTGATTGCTCATGATACAATGGGCCGGTTTTTGGGTAAAATTTTCGGCAGGAAAATACAAAAATTAAGGCTCGGAAATGGAGCTTTTACGCCTGTTTGGATCGGAGCCAGCCCAACAGCTCGGGGAACGCCCCAAAGGTGAAGCTGGGCTGATAGTCTCCAGTGGTATCATCCGAGCCGGTAAACCAGGCGCACTGCCACCCGGCTCTGCACGCGCCGGTAACATCCGAGCTGTACGAGTCTCCCACATACAGAATAGACGATCGATCGGTCTGGGCTCGCTCAGTAGCAACATCAAACACTTTAGGATGCGGTTTCATCACACCAAGCTCCTCGGTAATGAGAATGTGTGAGGTGGCACAGTGCAGCTCCATCTTTTCAACCTTACGCTGTTGTGTCTCCAGAAAGCCGTTGGTGATGATGCCTACCGGATAGGCCTTCGAGATGGCACGGAATGCCGGCTCTGCACCCTCCATCCACCTCCAGTGGCGGCGATACTCGAGCATGTAGGCGTCTCCAATCGTATCACTGTTCCCGGCGTTTATACCCAGTGCCGTCATCGGGTTGCGAAAGCGCCGGTACTGCAGTTCCTGCCGTGTTATCTCCTGCTGTTGGTACGCTTCCCAAAGGCGCCCGTTCTCCTCTTTGTACGCGGCTATCCAATCATCAAACGGCACCTGCTGTAGTGCCGGGTACGCCTGGTGGATGGCTCTCTGGGCCGTCTGTTCTGCGTAGCTATGATCGAGCAGCGTATTGTCCAGATCGAAGTAGATAAAGGCCGGCTTCATAGCTACGCCTTGGGGTGTTTTTCGATGGCCGAGCGCATCTCGATGGTAGACTTCAAGGTGCGGTTTACAGGACACTTCTCTGCAATTTCGAGCAGCCGCTGCACCTGATCGTCATCCAGCTCCCCCTTCACGACAATCTCTTTCTCAATTTGATCGATTTTTGCACCCTTTTTCTCATCGCAATCTTCGCAATCATCAGCGTGGTCTTTAAAATGGCGCAGTTCCACGTAAATATCTTCCAGCGGCCACTCTTTTCGCGCCGCATACATTCGCAGGGTCATAGCGGTGCAAGTACCCAGGCTCATCAGCAGCAGATCGTACGGATCGGGCCCGGCATCCTGCCCACCAACCGAAGTGGGCTCATCAGCTATAATTTCATGGTTGCCGGCGGTGAGGGTTGTTTTATAGTTGTCGGAACCGAGGTGTACATGTACAATTTTTTTGGATGGTGCCATGCTGCTGTATTTGTGATGGGTTCTTTTTTACGCTCCAAACCTATCACTTCCCGGCATGAAAATCATCCCCGGCTGCCGGTTGATTTCAATGCACGGCAACGACGCTTAACGAAAAGCTAACACATTGGCCATGTTGGGTTAACAACGATCTGTTTTCTTTATAAAAAACATCATCTACTACCCTATGGCTAAACGACCTGTCGATATTGTGGTGCTCTCTGACGTGCACCTTGGAACCGTGGGTTGCCACGCCCTCGAGCTGTTGCAATATCTCAATTCTATCGAACCGAAGATCATTATTCTAAATGGTGATTTTGTCGATGTCTGGAATTTCAGAAAATACTATTGGCCGGAATCGCATATGATGGTGCTGCGTACCCTGCTCACCAGAATGACCAACGGTACCGATATCTACTATCTCACCGGCAATCACGATGAGGTACTTCGTAAAGTGTCGAGCCTGCAGCTTGGCCCGCTGTTCATCCGCGATAAGCTGGTACTGAATTTGAAAGGTGAAAAAGTGTGGATTTTTCACGGTGATATTTTTGACATCTCCATGAAACATGCCAAGTGGATTGCCAAAATCGGCGGGCGCGGTTACGACCTGCTGATTCTTCTCAATCGGCTGATTAATTGGTTCTCCATCAAAATGGGTAAAGGGAAACTCTCCATCTCCAAGAAGATCAAAGAGAGCGTTAAAAAAGCGGTGCAGTTCATCGACAATTTCGAGAACACCGCCATTGAACTGGCCATTGATCAGGGATACGACTACGTGGTGTGCGGCCACATCCACCAACCAAAAATACGGGGTTACGAGAATGAAAAAGGCTCGGTGATTTACATGAATTCCGGCGACTGGATTGAGAATCTTACAGCCCTGGAGTACAACGGCGAAGAGTGGTCGATGTACCGCTACCGCGAAAGTGAGTTCATCGAACAGGAGCGGATCGAGAAGCTCGTGAACCTGAGAAACCGCAACAACGAGATGGTGATCGGATGAGAGTTTTATATGGCATTCAGGGAACCGGTCACGGGCATATCAGCCGGGCGCGGGAAATTTTGCCGGTACTTTCGAACCATGCCGAAGTAGATGTGCTTGTAAGCGGATACAACTGCACGATGAATCTCGAAGATGTGGATGTAACGTATCGCCGTGGCATCAGCCTTGCGTACGATTCCAACGGCGGTGTATCGATGCTGCAAACGGCGTTTAAGCTCAACCCCATCCGCTTTTTGAACGATGTGCGTACACTATCTATCGATCGTTACGACCTGATTATCTCCGACTATGAGCCCATTACGGCCTGGGCGGCCGCTTCCACAGGGCGACACTGCGTGGGGCTGAGCCATCAGGCCGCGTTTCTGTCGGAAAAGAGCCCGCGGCCGGCACAGCGATCCCTGTTTGCGGAGAATATTCTGCGCCGCTTTGCACCATCCGCCGAAGCGGTGGGATTTCATTTCAAGCGATACGATTCTTTTATTGAACCGCCCATCATCCGCTCTCAGATTCGCGAACTGAAACCGGTAACCGGGTCCCACATTACAGTGTACCTGCCCGCTTTTGACCATGAAACGCTGGCAGCCATTTTCCGGCGCTGCCGCGAGGTAGAGTGGCACGTATTTTCACCGCTCTGTCGTCAGCCTTATACCAAAGGGAACGTAACGGTTCGGCCGGTCGGCAATCTTCCATTTCTTGAAAGCCTGGAGGCCTCATTGGGTGTGCTTACCAGTGCCGGCTTTGAGACGTGTGCCGAAAGCATGTATCTGGGCAAAAAATTGATGGTTGTTCCCATCAAAAATCAATATGAGCAGCTCTGCAATGCAGCTGCACTCCGGCAGATGGGGGTTCCCGTGGCAACCGAACTTGGTGAATCATTTTTCAAAACGATTCAGCACTGGCTAAATAACACGAAACCGGTTCTACTCCACGATATTGCCGACGCGGAATCCATCACACAGACGTTGCTGCAAAAAAGCGGGGATTTGGTTCACGCCTGATCGCACTCTCTTACTGCCCGAATCCGATTTTGTATTTCTCGCGAAGCGTTTGCAGGTGATGCTGCTCATGTCCGGCAATCACAAAACCGATGGCCCTAACGCTTAGCATTCGCCCGTTGATGGTGCCTTTTCTCAGAAGGGCTTCGGCCGGCAGCGAGGAGTAGAGTGCGATGGTGGCCTCCCGCTCTGCAATAAACTGATTGAGCAGCTGTGGCGGTGTCTGCTCATCGTACTTTGCATTCTGTTGATAGAGATCGTGGTCGTAGTCGGGCATCGCCATCGGGCCGCCCCGTGCAAAGGAGAATGCCCGGTTGCGCATAATCCGCTCGGTATCGATCACATGGCCCGCCACCTCAGCCACGCACCATTTTTCCGTCTCATAGCGAACTGCAAGATCATCCGGTGTAATGGCGCACAGAAACTGCGACGTTGTGTCGAGCTGTTTGCTCAAAATTGACCGAAGGTTCCCAGACGGGTAACGTTCGGCATATCGGGTGTACACAGAGTCGTACTCTTCCGGGGGAATTGGTGCAGTAAGCAGTGCGGTTTGATCCATGCCAAAAGGTATAGAAACACAAAAGGCCGCACAACTGCGGCCCTTTGGTTTTACTTGTAAAAAAAGCGGGGGTCTATTCCACCGAGTGTGTTTCGATCAACACTTCGGCTTGTTGGTTGCCATCCACTATACTCAGTAGACGATACGGCACTGCCACGCCATCTTCCGTTTTCCAATCTTCGTAGAGATAGGTCACGGTCACCTGTCCGCCCATTTGTGGTGCAAATTGGCGGAATTCCATTTTCACCGGCAGGCCGGTATCGGGGTTGATGTAAAAGTTCAGGTTTTTCTCGCCACTGAGACGTAGATGAGCGGTCTGCTCTCCGTCAACTTCAACCATTCCTATAAATTCCGGAGTGTACGTGTCACGGTGGAGTAATATATTCAGATAGTGTGTTGCATACTCTTCGGTCTGCTGCTGAATCTGCATCGGCTGAAGGGGGATTTCCTGATCACCGAGTCGCAGCACCCCTTCACTGCCTTTGATGTCGAACGTGAGATTGCCCTGCGGGGTGTCGCGCATTTCGATATGGTAAGCTTTTTCACGAAAGTCTATACGCTCGTTTCGTTTCAGGCTCATGGCGCCCATCGGGGTGTCCAGATTGACTACTCCCTCTTGTACGAAGAGTCCGTCAAACGTTCCTCCATCCATTACCGCTTCGCTTAACCGGTTCAGCCACTCGGCGCCGGCAGCGGCATCACCCGCTCCCGTAACTTCATCATCCTGCGGCTCAGGAATGGTTATGTCGATCTCGTTCACATCGCCATATTTGGCCAGCTGATCGCCCAGCTCATTGCTGTTGCCCACCACCAGTATCTGAAGCGCATCGGGGCGCAGATAGCGCTGCGCTACCTCCTGCACATCGTCCGGTGTCACCTCTCTGATCTCTTCTACAAGCCGATCGAAGGAGTCGGGGTCGAGCCCGGCGTATTCATATCCGAGGCGCTGGTTCAATATACCGGCGCGGCTTACATACCGAAATACCAGCGAGTTCAAAAACTGATCTTTGGTCTGTGCCAGCTCTTCGTCTGATACCGGCTCATCCTGCAGCCGCCCAATCTCGCTGATGATCGAATCGATAGCATCGGCTGTGGTTTCGCTCTGCGTCATGACGCCGGCTGTAAACGTGCCGGGGTAGAAGTTGTTACTGCCGTACGATCCAAATACCGCATAAGCGAGCCCCTGGCGGGTACGCACTTCCTGAAACAGGCGGCTCGAAAAACCGCCGCTCAACAGCTGATTCATCACCTGAAGTTTGGCGTAATCGGGATTGTCCCGAAGGCCACCAACGTGGCCCAGGAGCACGTAGCTCTGGTTCACATCCTGCTTGTCGATAAAATTGATACCGCTTTGAAACTCATAATTTACCTCAGGAAGGTCCAGCTCAATCGGTTCGCCGGCTTCGATCTGGCCAAATGCCCGTTCCAGCACTGGGCGGATCTCTGCGACTGTAAAATCGCCAACCACGCCTACCATCATATTACTGCCCACAAAAGAGCGGTTGTGAAAATCGATCATATCCTCACGGGTAATATTGTCGATGGTGGCGTATTCTGTAAGCCGTCCGTACACGGACTCTTCGCCATAAATCAGACGGCGAAATTCGCGGTTTGCGATGGATCCCTGATCGTCATTTCGCCGAGCAATACCGGTTTTTCGCTGTGTTTTGGTAAGGTCGATGCGATCTTCGGGAAAAGCGGGATTGGTAATCACATCGATAAACACATCCAGCAGCTCGTCGAAGTCCTCCTTCAGCACGTTCATGCTGGCGGAGCCCGAAGTAAGGCCGATGCCGGCTTCAATACGAGCGGCACGGTTTTCGAGCAATTCGTTGAGCTCTTCTTCCGGGTAGTTAACCGACCCGCCGGTGCGCATTACATTTCCGGTCATGGAGGCGAGCCCGGTCTTCTCGTTCGATACCAGAAATGAACCGGTGCGAACAGTCAGACTGAGATTGATGACCGGCAGTTCATCATCTTCTACCAGAAAGAATTGCACTCCATTTGGCAGGGTGAACGTTGCAATGTCCGGAATATCAAAATTATTAATCTCCGGGAATTCAATTTCGTCCCACGTTTTTTGGGCTGTGGCAACCTGAACGGCTACAAGTAAAAGCAGTGTAAATAGTATTAAACGTTTCTTCATGATGTCTCCGTTACTCATTGTCGTTTCGTTGGGCAACGTCTTCCCGTTGCTCGCGGTTTTGAATCATACCAACCGTTCGGCGGTCTTTTACCAGATACTCATTGGCCACGCGCTGGAGGTCATCGAGGGTTACATTTTGAAGATCTTCGAGAAGTGTAAACGCTTTTCGCCAGTCGCCCCGCTGCGCATGAGACTGCGCAAATGAGAGAGCCAGCCCCTGATTGTTGTTGAGGCTCCGGATCTGATTGGCACGGGCGTTGGTGAGTGCCCGATCAAGTTCCTGCTGCGTAATGGCACCATCTTTTACCAAGTCGATCTCCTCTTCGATCATCGCTTCGATTTCATCAAGCGGAATACCCCGGTTCGGCACCGCAAAGGTTAGGAACATGGACTGATACTTGGTACCGGGAAAGCCACTGAATGCAGAAACCTGAAGGGCAACCTGCTCCTCATCAACCAGGCGACGGTAGAGGCGAGATGTTCGGCCTTCCGATATAATGGAACCCAGCAGCGAGAGCGGTGCAAAATCGGGATGGTTTTGATCGACAATGTGATACCCTGCAATGAAGAACGGTTGTGAATCATCCTCGATGATAAAGCGACGTTCGCCCCGCTGTTCCGGCTCCTGCACCATCAGCGTGGGTGCTTCAGGGCCTCGCGGCATATCACTAAAATAGAGTTCTGCAAGCTCGCGCATGTGAGCGGGATCTACATCACCGGCAATCGCTACCGTTAAGTTCGAGGGGCTGTAGAACTGACGGAAGAACCGTTCGGCATCGCGAATGGTGGTAGCCGTAATATCTGATGGCCAGCCGATAACCGGGTTGCCATAGGGGTGGGCAGAGTAGGCAACCGACAAAAACTCTTCGATCAGGCGGCCGATCGGATTCGAGTCGGTGCGCATGCGTCGCTCTTCGAACACCACATCCTTCTCTTCGTAAAACTCGCGGAATACCGGATTTTTAAACCGATCGGACTCAAGACTAAACCACAGTTCTGCCCGGTTTTGCGGAAGGCTGTAGAAGTAGCCGGTGGCGTCAGCGCTTGTAAACGCATTTAAGCCGGTTCCGCCGTTTTGTTCAATAATTTGGGTAAACTCGTTGCCAACTACATATTGCTTGGCTCGCTCCTGCGCATCTTCAAACCGCTCCCAAAGCTGCGCCATGCGCTGTTCGTTTGGATTCGGGCTGTGCTTCTCTTCGAGCCATCGGAGGTAGTGGTTGTCCATCTCTCGAATCACACGAATTTCGCTCTCGTAATCGGTGGTTCCAATGGTTTTGGTTCCTTTAAACACCATGTGCTCAAAGATGTGCGCAATTCCGGTATTGCCTACCGGTTCGTTGGCCGACCCAACATCGGCAAACGTTACAAACGAGGCTACCGGAGCAACCGGGCGCTCGATGATGATGAAATGAAGGCCGTTATCGAGTGTAAATTCGGTAACGCGCTCCTCAAACGACTCCAGATTTTGTGCCTGTACAAATGCGGGCATTAACCATAGTACTGCCAACAAAGCATACAGAGGCTTTTTTATAGGTCTTCTCATAGTACGTGACTGTTTTGGTGAAAGGGTAGGATCGATTCGATGAATATCGCTACGTAATGGTAATAAAAAAGATTCAAAAAAAAATGGATTTGCCTCACGATCTCTTTAAAAGAAATAGTGAATGACGGCAGTAATATGAGTTTTGTGTGACACTTCACCGTACGGGATTTTCTATTTTGGAAATAAAAAGGTCTCTATGCATTCAGCACTCTCTCAACAGATATTTACCGGATGGACGATACGCCGATGGATCATACTCCTGTTCGGCTTCGCACTATCCTATAGCTGGTTTTTTGATGGCGGGCCAATAACGGGCCTAATGGCGATTTATGTTTTGTATCAGGCTCTTTTAGGAACGGGATGCCTGGTGGGCCGTTGCCCGGTACCGTATGATGAAAATCAGCCACCGTCAGCCGAAAAGCATGAGCTCGAAGGGGCGCGTGTTCGCTCAACCCCTTAACCGGCTTTTCGTGATCGCTTCCAGCCATCTTTAAACAGCTGCCAGTCGCTGCGTCGGTGTTCCGGAACGCGATTGTATTTTTCCAGCCAGCGGCTGTCGAGAATGTACTTTAGCACCGCAAAAAATCGACCGCTAAACACCTTGTTCCCAATCACATAGTGGGCGTACTCGGGGCCGTCCGACAAAATCAACGGCTGCGTGAGGTACGGTTTGTAGGCTTCAGCCGGCAACTCATCAAACAACAACGCGGCTATGTTTTGCCGTAAGGTTACACCCTGCTTTACCGCATGCACACCGATCTGTGTATGCGCCTGTCCATCCACATTGGCTGCATCACCGGCTGCAAAAATAGCGGGGTGCCCTTGCACCCTCAGATATGCATCTGTAAGAATCCGTCCCGTTTCATCGGTCTCGAATGGATGGTTGATATGGTTCGTTGCCGGGCGGTTTCCCGTTGCAAGAATGGTATAGGTATGAGCGGCTACATCGCGCTCCTCAACCGGGGCAGACGTGTGCACCTGAACGCCCCGTTTCTTCAGCGCCTCTGCTGCCCGCACTGCTAACGTTGAGGGAAAGCCGGGTAGAAGTCGCTCTCCGGCCTCCATCAGCGTGATGGAAAGGGAGAGCTCATCCATTCGGTTCGAAAGATTGAGTGCCAGCTCGGTACCGGCCGCGCCGCCGCCGGCTATAAGAAGCGAATCCGCTTTTTTTCCCAGCAGCATTTCTTTCAGATCGAGCAATGCCGACATCGGCTTCACGGGCATAACCGCTGATGCATTGACGATTGGCTCCGTTTCAACACCCACATCCACAAGCAGAGCGTTGAAGGGAATCTGCTGACCCCTTTCGGTTTGGATGCGTGCAGATTGTGCATCAATTTCAACCACCCGATCCTGAATGAAGGCTACATCGTACCTGCTGCACAACTGCTCCAGATCTACGGCTGTCTGTTCCCAATCGTAAAAGCCGGCCATGTACTGTGGCAGGGCACCCGAATAGACGAGATAAGGATTTGGGTTCACCAGCATAATTTCAACGCCCCGCTCCTTCCACCTGTTCCCCATCTTTAGCAGCGGCAGTGCCGAGTGGCCACCTCCCACAATGAGCAGTTGTTTCATCGTTTGCAGATTATTTGTTTCGTAGATTATCTGTGGCCGGGCTCGTTGCCTGAAGTAACCACGGGCAAACATACCGAAACTTCTTTCGATTCGACAGAATATCCTTACAATGTTAAATTGTCCGGATTGGCATGCAATCCGTCACACTTGTACGTTATGGGGTAGCAAACAAATCCAATAAGGAATAACCAACAAAATGGGTAGAAAAAACATCTTTATTCTTACGGCAATTTTGGCAACCTTAGCGGTCGGTTTTTCACTCTTTGTTTCGTTGGAGCCTGATGACCAAGACCAACCTACAGCAACACAAACCAATAGTATGTCTGATTGGAAAAGCACCGTTGAATCCAACCCCGGCGTCATTATTGATGTACGCACCCGTGGCGAATTTGAACAAGGCCATCTTGCAGAAGCGGCTCATCAATATGATTTGCTTAGCGGCGAATTTCAGGAGATGATCGATTCGCTGGATCCCGATGAAACCTATTACCTCTACTGCCGAACAGGAAACCGCAGCGGCCAGGCCGAGCAGATGTTACGCGAACGCGGATTTACCAACGTCCATAATATCGGCGGGTATGAGGAGCTGGTTGAAGCCGGATTTGAGTCGGCGCAGTAGAGCCACTTTACCGCTCAAAGAGCTCTTTATCAGGGCGCACGGTAATCGTAGGCTTGCTCACATGTAGTGACACCCGTTCAGCGGTAGAACCCAATACGAGGTGCGCAAATCCGCTGTGGCCGTGAGTAGCCATGATCAGCAAATCGCCGCTCTCTTCCAGATAGCCGGTAATTTCGTAGTGGGCAGACACCCCTTTGGTTACAATAGTGGTAAGCGAAATGGAGCGGCTGTTCTCCCCGTCGGTGATGGTAACCGTATCCTCGTTCATCACGCCGGTGCGCTGCACGTGGATCGATTCGATCTGCTGATCCTGCAGGAAGGTGTTCAGATTTGCAATGGTTTTTTCATACACCGCATCCAACTCATTCTTTTTCTCTCCGCCATTCACAGGATCGCTGCCGTACAACTCAATAACTCTGAGTAGTGTAAGACTGCTATTGAACGCTTCGGCCAGGGCTACAGCCATTGGAAACGCCGAGAAAGAGAGAGCGGAACCATCGGTGGGCACCACAATATTTTTGATCGTGTCGGTATTTAACCGGTCGGGAATAACAAACACCGGCACCTTCGACTTACGAATCACCTTTTCTGTGGTGCTGCCCACAAACATACTGGTTCCGTGCGAACCCTTTGCCCCGATGATGATCATATCGTAATCGTTTTTCAGTGCAAAATCGACAATGGCATCCGATGGCTTTCGATCGATATGTACGTGCGCCTCGCCCCTGTTTTTATCCGTTATATACTGTTGCATCAGCTTGCCGGCACGCAGTTTCGACTCTTCTACAATCTTTGGATAAACATCTTTGTTCATATCGAGCGGAGCCCCCAAGCGCTTGATGCTTTCATTCAGATATTTAAGGGTGGGCACAACGTGCAGAAAATCGACTTTGCCCCCAAAAATATCGGCTGCTTTTTGCGCGGCTGCATAACTGCCGGTGGTATTATCAGAAAAGTCGGTGGGTACGAGAATTTTGCGAAACGTAATCATGGCGGGCCTCCTGGTCGTTTGGTTTACTTAAACGTACAAATTGTTTGTGAAAATTGGATGTAACTTCCTGAAAAATCGTCGCTTGTGTGTTAGCGGTTCCGCAGATAATAAATCAAACCGATCAGCAGTAACCCCCCGGCCATTCCCGCATATCCGTGTGCGGGACGATCTCCCTCCTCCCGATCGGGCAGCCGTGGGGATGCCTGCACCATGCGCAGCGAAACGGTTTCCACTTCGGCTGTTTTCAGTTCATCGAAAGAGGCGTTTGGGTTTTGAATGGACCCAATTCGTTGATACACACGGGCCGTCGGAATATCATCCCGTTCCAGAAGCGACTGTACCAGCGGATCGGTGTAAGGATAGAACTCAACAGAACGGACCCGCTCCTCGTATTCCCGTTCCTGAAACGGCCATATTACCGCCAGCGAACCGATCAGAAAACCGACCAGCACCAGAATGGTGGGTGTGTGATACTTGCGCAGCACCCAGGAGAGAAATCGTGTAAACAGTGCCAGCCCGGCCAGCGCACCCAATCCAAAGGGAATTAGGTTCAAGAAAGCATCAAACGCCTCCACACTTGTCAGGTTTCCAAGCTGTGTGAGTATATAATCATACTTGCGGAGAATAAGCAGGATGTAGGCACCTGATATTCCGGGCAGCACCATTGCGCAAATAGCCAGTGCACCGCTGCCAAACACGTAGAAAAATGTATTGGGTGTATCGGCGGGAACCAAATTTACGATTAAAAGCCCGGTGGCTGTACCAAGCAGAATTGGTATCAATCCCGACAGCGACCTCTCTCTTGATGGCACCTCCAACACCAGCAGAACCACTGAACCGACAATCAACCCGAAAAAGAGTCCGTATACCAGTTCAGGATGGGTAAACATATACACTTGCAGCGGCACCACGCGTGTAAAGAAAATGACAGCGAGAATAATTCCGGAAAACAGAATCAGGAAAAAACGCCAATGGACACGCAAAAAAACCTGTCGGAGCCGAAACAGCAGCAGCGACGAAATGGCTTTGCCGTCTACACTTTTTATGGCGTTGATCAGCCGCTCGTACACACCGGTAATGAGCGCCATGGTTCCGCCGCTTACACCGGGCACAATATCGGCCGACCCCATCAAGAAGCCCTTCAGCATTAGAAAAGGCGTTTCACGCCAGGTTGTGGAGTCGGTATCGGGATGATCTGCGTCTTGTCTGTTCAATATCTTTCAGGAACTTTACTGATGAAAAAAATCGCTTGAAACATACCACTTTTATCCGACTTCATCTTCGTTATACGAACGCATGGCCAGCACAAGTGCAACGGTTGCGCCTGCACTGCAGATCAGCATGACCGCCAATACAGCTTGTGCAATGGCATCGGTGCCGGTAAACATCCTGTCGCTCAAAAACCCGGTGATGGGCGGGCCCGCCCCAAACCCGGCCACACTTACCGCGAAAAGGTAGAGTCCGCCCGCCAGGGCACGCTGCCGGGCCGTTACCAAAAATTGCAGCAAGGCGGCAGCCACTCCATTGTATGATGATGAAAAGAGCACCCCGATACCGAGCAACATCAGAGCCATCTCTGCCGAGGAGTGGAACAGGCCGGCTATGTAAAAAGGCACACCGCCCCATGCGGCCAGAATTCCCATCCAAAAACGCCGCTTGGGGTGCTTTTTGCCCAACCGATCGGCCACGAGGCCGGACAGAATCACCATGCCCGCCACGCCAAACAGAAACCATCCGTAGTGAGAGGTGAGATCGGGCCGGTTGTGGATATCGTTAAAAATTACCCCGACAAATGCCAATACGGTATACCCTGTGCATGCCAAAAAAGAAAATCCGATCAGGTGGCGCCGCACCGTTTTTTTTGAGAGAATATCGCGCAGTGAATGCAGAAGAGAGTCGGGATGAGCTCTCTGCACATTGGTTCGTTCCGGTTCCCGAAGCAGCAACACCGCCAGCGGAAACAGAGCCAGCCCGGGCAGGCTGATTACAATAAGAGAAGATCGCCAGTCGTACCACTGTGCCACGGTTCCCCCAATCAAAAAGCTAAGGCCTACGCCTACAAAAATACCGCTTGCGTAGAGCGAAAAGATGGTGGCTCGCCGTTCCGGGGTGTATCGGTCGGCCAGATAGGAATAAACGGCAGGGCTCAGCATTGCCTGGCTCAGCCCAACAAACAACCGCGCAACAATGAGAAAAGCGAATGAGGTTGCAAACCCGCTAATGAGCGTCATCACACTCCACACCAGCAGCCCGATGGTAATCATCCATTTTCTGGAGTAGAGGTCGGCCAGATACCCCATTGGTATTCCCGCCAGGGCGTAGATAAACGAAAACGCCGTGCCATACAGCAAGCCAATCTGCAGGTTACTAAGATCGAATGCAGCCCGAATATCAACCCCAAGCACGGCGATGATCTGCCGTACAAAAAAGCTGTTTACGTAGATGAGTGTGAGCAATATTAGAGCAAACAGCCCGACCCATTTTTTCATATAAAAAATCTGTCTGTGATCGCGTTTTTGGAATGATCGATTAAACAATATCTTTACACAAAATACAAGGTATTACAGCTTGATGTGTACCGAATCTAACTATACAAAGGAATGGCATCTACATCCCTGCCTCGAAAGACGAAAGCACAAAAGGAACGGGCGAAAGAACTGCTTAAAGCCTTATATGAACACTATCCGAATCCCCATTGTGAACTGAACCATCGCAACCCGTTTGAACTGCTGATTGCCACCATTTTAAGCGCACAGTGCACAGATGTACGTGTAAATAAAGTAACACCCGCCCTGTTTGAGGCGTATCCCACACCGGAAACGATGGCAGAAGCACCGCTCGAAGAGTTGGAAGAGCTGGTGCGTACCACGGGATTTTACCGCAACAAAGCGTTGTCATTGAAGGAAGCCTCAACCACGATTGTAGAAGAATTTGATGGAGACGTACCGGATACGATGGAAGAGTTGTTGAAACTTCGGGGTGCCGCCCGTAAAACGGCCAATGTGGTGCTCGGAAACGCCTTCAACAAAAACGTGGGCGTTGTTGTAGATACCCACGTAAAACGTCTCTCCAATCGGTTTGGCCTTACCAGTGAGAAAAAGAATACCGATAAAATTGAGCGACACCTGATGGCGTTGTTTCCTCAGGAGAGCTGGACCGACCTCTCGCATCTGCTCATCCATCACGGGCGCAACGCGTGCAAGGCACGTATTTCCAATCCCCCTGATCATCCCATCTGCATCACCTATGGCAAAAAATGTGAGTGCTGGAAAATGCGCGGGCAAACATAGATCTTGGCAATGAAATCACCCTTTAAAGATCGTCCTATACCACCTCTGCGTCGAGATATTGAGCTGATACCGATCACTGATGACGGACAAGAGCTGATTTATGTGTACGACAGCATGCAATACGTGGAGCAGGGGTTTGCGCTGGACCAATCTGTGGCTCCGATTCTTTCGTTGCTTACCGGTACTGCTACAGTGCAGTCCATCTCCAAAGCGCTGAACGGGCAGCTCGAGACAGAAGATCTTGAGCAATTTTTCCACTTTCTGGATGAACACTTACTACTCGACAGCACGCGATTTCGAACGCTGGCCAGGCAAGTTGAAGAACGGTATGAAAAAAAAGCCGCTCGCCCGCTTGCTTTTGCCGGACAGAGTTACCCCGCTGACCGTGAGGAGTTTAAAGCCTTTCAGCACGGATATTTTGATCAACTCCCTCTCCCCGAACGCTCCAACCTCTTTGCACTGTACGCCCCGCATATCGATTTAAAACTCGGTAAAGAGAGTTATCGGCGCGCTTTCGCACATCTGCATCACACAAAGCCGGAACGCGTGGTTATTCTCGCCACGTCTCACTACGCCGGCATGTATCCCGAAACGTACAACCACAATCCGTTCATCGGGACGTATAAAAACTTTAAACTGCCGGGCCGAACCATCTACACCGACAAAAATGCGATCCATGCGCTTGCCGGAAAAAGTGATGAGCTCGGTTTTACGACCCATGACCGCGCACATCGTATCGAGCACAGTATTGAGCTGCATCTTGCATTGGCCACTCATTTTTGG
The DNA here is from genome assembly GCA_047921075.1 of Balneolaceae bacterium. Taxonomy (GTDB): domain Bacteria; phylum Bacteroidota; class Rhodothermia; order Balneolales; family Balneolaceae; genus JBLRWS01. Next base: position 20,902 of record JBLRWS010000038.1, read on the forward strand.
CCCCATGATTTTACACTGGTGCCCATTCTGGTTGGCAGTTTTGATGAGCTTCTATATGCCGACCAGGGAGACCTGCATTCCAAAGTTGATGCGTTTGGGCGTGAGCTTGCCACGCTGGATGATGGGAAAACCTTCTTTCTGATCAGCGGTGATCTGTCACATATTGGCCGAAAGTTTGGCGACCAAATTCCGGCAGACCAGATGAAAGAGGACGTTCAGAATTTCGACCAAACCTTTTTGACGCTCAGCCGCGAGAACCGGCCCGGCGCCATCGTTGATCTGATGAAGGAGGAATACGACCCCTATCGCATCTGTGGATTCCCGCCGTTGTACACTTTTCTAAATGCCTTTCCCTCAACATTGGGTTCGGTCATTCACTACGATTGGTGGGACGAAGCGGAACGGGAAAGTGCCGTTTCATTTGCAGCGATTTCTTACTCGTAAGAGTCGGGGCGTTCAACCTTTACGGCACCAATCAGAGGGTTAAAGCTTTCCGAACAAGCTTCGTATTTTAAGCGCCCAGACCCTCCACACAGCTTCCCGAACAATCGCCTTCGACATTTTCGAAACGCCCTCTTCCCGCTCTCTAAAAATAATCGACACCTCTTTGAGGCGAAAGCCCGCCTTCCACGCCCGAAAATGAATTTCGATCTGAAAGGCGTAGCCGTTAGAGCGGATCTTCTGAATGTCGATGGTTTCCAGCACTTCCCGACGTATGCACTTAAACCCGGCCGTTGTGTCTTTGATAGGCAGCCCGGTGATGGTTCTCGCATATACGTTGGCTCCATACGAAAGGATCAACCGGCTTAACGGCCAGTTCACAATACTGATTCCCTTGCTGTACCGCGATCCAACGGCTACGTCGGCCTCACCGGCCTGTACCGTTTTTACCAGGCGGTCTACATCCTCCGGGTTGTGGGAAAAATCGGCGTCCATTTCACAGATATATTCGTACCCATGTTCCAGCGCATATTCAAATCCGCGAACATAGGCGGTGCCGAGGCCAAGCTTCCCTTCACGTTCAATAAGGTTTACGCGCTCGCCATGAGACTGCATTTTCTCTTTCACAAGATCGGCCGTACCGTCCGGCGATCCATCATCCACAACCAGAACGTCCGGCTTTGAAGAGCGCTCCATCAGCCGGTCGATCATTTTGCCAATGTTGTGCGACTCGTTGTACGTGGGGATAATGACAAGGACCTGATTGTTCATATCGTTACCTCCCCTTGGCTCTTATAATTGAAAAGAGGGTGTTGAACAGAATCTTAAAATCCATACGAAGCGACATGTTTTCGACATAAAACAGATCATACTTGGTTTTTTCCACCACATCGTCGAGGGTAGAATCGTACTTCCACTTCACCTGAGCCCATCCGGTTATTCCCGGTTTTACCCGAAGCCGACGGGAATACAACGGGATTTCCCTGCGAAATTGCTTTACAAAGTGCGGGCGTTCGGGGCGAGGGCCTACCAAGCTCATCTCCCCCTTTAATACGTTCCACAGTTGGGGCAGCTCATCCAACCGCAGCTTGCGCAGCCATTTGCCGAGCGGGGTTACCCGCGGGTCATTCTCCGTGGCCCATGTGGGGCCGGTCTCTTTTTCGGCGTTATTGTACATTGTTCGGAACTTAAACATGGCAAATACTTTTCCATTTTTGCCCACCCGTTTTTGAACATACACCCCGGGCCCTTCCGAGGTGCTTCGCACGGCAATGTAGATGGATAAAATCAGCGGTGATAAAACAATCAAGCCCACCAGCGAAACGACAATGTCCATCACCCGTTTCGTCAGTTTCTCCCAAAACGGCATCACATCGGGAGAGATTTCAATCAGCGGCATCCCGAAAATTTGATTGGTTTTGTTGAGGCCCATCACCAACTGATGGAAATCGGGTAAAATCTTGATGGACACGTCCGGATGGTTGATACAGCCCAAAACGTGAATCAATTCGGCACGCTGTTCCGGCTCCAGGGCGATGATCAACTCCTGAATGCTCAACTCCTCAATAGATTGATCAATCGTCTCAACATTGGCAATGACCGAATCCTGATCGATCGCTTCCCAGGAATCCTTGTACGTGCCATTGGAATTGACAAAGCCAACCACCTGAAGGCCCAGTGTTCGATTGCGATTCAAATTTTCGTAGACCGTCCATGCCGTCTCACCGGTGCCGATTATGGCCGCTCTGTGCAGCCCCTTTCCTTTCAGTGCATACATCCGCTGTATACTGCGAATCACAAACCGATTGAAAGAAACAAACGATGTCACCAGCACAAAATAGGCAATGGTTGGGCTTACCAGTGGGCCCGCTGTACTATGCAACAGAGAAACCCCAAAAAAGAGAAGAAGTGAGCCGATAAAAACTCCTTTCAGAACTTTTATAAATTCGTCGAACCGGCTGATCAGGTAGAGCTTTTTGTAGAGGCCCATCACCATAAACACCGCCAGCCAATAAGCGGTATGTAAAGCAAATGCGAGGCCGCTTAAAAGCTCTCCGGATGAGAAGACAAAAAGGCAGTCCGGGCACACAAACCAGACAAACACCAGCCATACAAGCAGCAACACGAGGATATCGAGCAACGCTGTGAGTACCGCTTCATGATTTCGTTTTAAACTTGGCAAAAGGTTATATTTAAAGCTGTTTCTGGCCGGTTTGCTCATTCAGTGAGCCCCTAAAGATAAAAGGATATTTATTAATTACAGGCATCGTTTGTTCACACTTAAAAAAACTTCCTCTGCTACAAAAGCGCGTATAGGCGAACTCGTAACCGACCACGGAACCATCCCCACCCCGATATTCATGCCGGTTGGCACGGTGGGAAGTGTAAAAGCTGTAAACCAGACCGATCTCGCTGAGAAAGTAGATGCCAAAATCATTCTCGGAAACACCTACCACCTCTATTTGCGGCCGGGCAATCAGATCATGCAAGAGGCCGGCGGGTTGCACCAATTTATGAGTTGGGATCGGCCCATTTTAACCGATTCCGGCGGCTATCAGATTTTTTCTCTTTCTGATCAGCGCGATTTAAGTGAAGAGGGGGCTGTGTTCCAAAGCCACCTCGATGGCTCCAAACATCTGTTCACACCCGAAAATGTGGTTGAAACCCAGCGTATTCTCGGCTCTGACATCATGATGATTTTGGACGAATGCCCACCCTGGCCCGCCGACAAAGAGTACGTTCACAACTCAATGGAGTTAACCCACCGCTGGGCAGCACGCGGCAGAAAGGCTTTCCTAAACAGCGAACCTATCTACGGACACAAACAGCATCAGTTTGGAATTGTGCAGGGCGGCACCCACAAGGAGCTCCGAAAAGCATCTTCTGACTTTATGAGCAACCTCGATTTTGAAGGCCTTGCCATAGGCGGGCTCAGTGTGGGCGAACCAACCGACCTGCTGTATGAGATTACCGATTTTAATACCGACCACCTTCCCACCGAAAAACCCCGCTATTTAATGGGGGTTGGAACGCCGGCCAACTTGCTGCAGTGCATTGCCCGCGGGGTGGATATGTTTGATTGCGTGATGCCCACACGAAACGCACGCAACGGCATGCTCTTTACCCGCAATGGCACGGTAAACGTACGAAATGCCAAGTGGAAAACGCACCATAAGCCGCTGGATTCCGATTTTCCGAGCGAGCTGTGCACCGGCTATTCGATGAGTTACATCCACCACCTGTTCAAAGCCAATGAAATTTTGGGGCTTGAGCTCGCCTCCAAACACAATCTGACGTTCTATTTGTGGTTGATGAAACAGGCTCGCCAAAAGATTGACGCCGATGCGTTCCACTCGTGGTACGGGCCGATGAGTGAGGTTCTGGAGCAGCGGATTTAACTCCCCGTCTCTTTAAAACCCATCAGCGTT
>JBLRWS010000039.1:0-7265 GCA_047921075.1 Balneolaceae bacterium
CCTCCTCAAACCCCATCCGCTTCAGATACGCCCGGTGCTCGTCGTCGCCGCCGTCGGCCACCACCCGCTGAACACCCAGTTGTGTGAAGAAATCGCGTTTATCATCGAACAGAAACCGCCCGATTTTGAAATCGCGATACGGCCTTGGCACGTAATCAAGATCGGTGAACAGAGTGTCGCCCTCGATGCGGCCCACAAGCACGCCGGCCGGAACCATATCCCTCAACACAAAAAGATGCAGATCGGCGGAGCTCTCTGCCTGTGCAAATGCCGGCTGAGAGGAGGCGATATCGTCCCGGTAAAAGTTCAGGAATTCCCGCAAGAACTCGCTATCACCACTCACCTTCAGCATCTTAAAGTACTCCTCCTCTGTGGCTATTTTGTAAAGGTAATAGACGTTTACCAGCACAATAAAGCCATTCATGCCGGCCACAGGAATGGAACCGATCAGTATGCCGTACAGAGAAAAGAGAGCGGCCCCAATCATGTTGACAATGCGTAGTTTTACAATCTTGCTCATCATCAGCGACACCGCCACCATTACCGATGCCGCGTAGCCGATGATTTCGTACCAAACTGCTGCTTCCATTAATTCTTTTTCTTATCGGTTAATGCGATACTCGTGCGGTGGTTCCGTCCCAATCAGATGGCGCACAAAATAGTCCCACGTGCGGCGTATTTTATACGGTTCGTTGGCAAATCCGTGCCCGCGGTTGGGCATCACAATAAGGTCGAAGTCTTTGTTTTCACGAATCAACGCATCGATAAAAAGTTGTGTCATAGCCGGGTGTACGTTGGTATCCATGGTGCCATAGCTGAGGAGCAGCTTTCCTTCCAGATTAGCTGCATATTCATGAATGGCCGACGCTGCAAAATTATCCTCCCCGTTCTGTTCGGCCAGCAGCCCCTGATACTTCTCGCCCCAATAGTAGGTATACCCGCGATTGTCGTGGTTGCCCGCGCCGGACACTCCGACCTTGAAAAATTCGGGGTATTGCGTAAGCGCAGCGGCCGTTGCAAAGCCGCCGCCGCTGTGGCCATAAATTCCGGCCCTGTCCAGATCGATAAAATCGTGCTCCTCGGCCAGCTGCTTCATCGCGGCTATCTGATCTTCCAGGCCGTTATCAATCATATTGCCGCTGTAATAGGTATGAAAATCGCGCGAGCGGATGGGGCTGCTCCCGAATGCATCCATTGCTACCACCACGAAGCCAAGCTCGGCAAGGGCATGCGCCTGACCCCGACGGCCCTGCGAGAACGAACGCGACCCCACACTACCTGCCTGTGGGCCGGGATAGATTGAATTGACGATTGGATAGCGCTTGTTTGGATCAAAATTGGAGGGCAAAATCATAAAGCCGTAAATGTCGGTCTCCCCATCGCGTGCTTTGGTGGTAACCGGGATGGGTGCCTGCCAGCCGGTTTCCATCAGATCGGTCACATCCGCCTCTTCAAGCACCATCACTTCCTCACCATCTCCAGTTCGCAGAGCCGAAACAGGGGGCGTTTGAAAATCGGAGCGACGCTGCACAAAATAGTCTGCTTCCGGGCCCAGCCATACGTCGTGGTGAAAATTTTCGGGCGTCAGGAGTGTCATGCCGGCACCGTCAAAACCAATTTTGTAGAGATGCTCAAAATAGGGATCGCGGCCCTCCTCGTGGTTCACACCGGTAAAATAGATCACCCGTTCTTCTTCGTTGATGTGCAGTATATCCACCACATTCCAGGAACCGGAGGTAATGCGGTTTTTCAGCGCGCCGGTTTCAAGATCATGCAGATAGAGATGCCCCCAATTGTCGCTGCGATTGAACCAGATAAACTCGCCGGAATCGTGCAGCACACGCCAGTTGGGCACACCGCGCGAGGTCAGGTTAGACTCGAAAAAGATCTCGTCACGATCGGCGTGTACGTGGCGGACCGCTCCGGTTTCGGCATCCGCCAGATAGAGATCAACCTCTTTGTAATCGCGGGATGTTGCAACAAACGCCAGGGTTTTGGAATCGGCGCTCCACTCATTATCCACCCAATCGAACCCGCGGGTAAGTCCGCAGCAGTTAGACGCCCGCTGGTGCGATGGGTCCACGTCCAGATCAATTACGGAAGCGGCCTCAACATCCACAACGACCCGCTCCAGCATCGGCACTACCGTATCGCCCGGCAGTGCATAGGGCCAGATATCGGCTTCGGGGCGCCCCTCCTGCGCACGCCACAATACCATTTTTTCAACCCCGCGCTCGTCGAGCCGGAAGGTTGCTATTTTTTTGGAATCGGGAGACCAAAGCAGAATCGGCCGGTCGGAACGCGACCATCCCTGATTGTTCCGGGCGTAGCTGTAAAACTCTTCGCCGTCGGTGGTAAGCTGGCGGTCTTCGCCGGTTGTAAGATCACGAACCCACAGATTGTGATCGCGCGTAAAGGCGGCCAATTGGCCGTTGGGTGAGGTCACTGAAAAGGCAACACCGTGATTCGGCTGCTCTTCGGCCTCACAACGCATCGCCTGCAGGGTGCAGCTCCACGCTTTCCGGTTGTAATCAAAATAGACGGTTCCCAGATCGTCGCTAAACGAGAGAGAGCCGAGCCGCAGGTTCCACGGGTCGGCGGAAACACCATCCACCCGCTCCAGCTCCTGCGCCAGCCGCTCGTGATTGAACGCGGGACGCTTTTCGGTTGCTTCTGCATCAACAAACATGTACTCGATGCCACGGCGGGTATCGAGCCTGTACCAAAATTGGGAGCTGTTCAACCAGTTTGGCTGCACCGCCATCCGGAACGTTTTATCACTCAGATTCCAGCTCAGCATCGATTCGGCGCGTTGGTAGTCGTCATCAGCAACCGTTTGTGCAGTTCCGGCAAGGGGCCACAAAGCGATCAAAAGCAAGATGGCCGGGAGGCCAACACAAATTTGGTTTTTCATATCCATATGTCTTGTTGTAGTGGGTTTGAGTAGATCCATACGAAGGTAGCGAAAAGTTTAGTAGGGGATTTAATAGCGGGTTTTTACAAATTGTAAAAGGTTCTGCATTTCGGCGCGCATAGCGTTGTTTGAAATCACATAATTGTTGTTCTGAAACGAAAAAAGCAATCGGCGGCCGGAGTCGGTAAAGATGTAGCCGCTCAGGCTGGTGTTATTCCGCAGAGTGCCGGTTTTGGCATACACATAGGGTGGCTCGCCCTCTTCGGTCTGATACCATCCGCGCAGTGTGCCCGTTTGCCCGCCCACCGGAAACATCGACAAGGTAACCTCTTCACCATACTCAATCCACAGCCGATCGAGCATGGTAATTACCGACCACGGCGTAACCAAATTGTAGCGGGTCAGGCCGGACCCGTCGTTCCAGCTTGGCCGGTCGTCCAGGAATCCAAAATGCTCGTCCAACGCTTTTGCGATTGCCCGCGCACTGTTCATATTGCCAAATTCCTGTTCCGAAATAGCCAGCAGCGTCTGTTCGGCCACAAAGTTATCGCTCTCTACCATCATACGGCGCAGCGCCTCTTCTACCGAGGTTCCTGCAATGGCCTGATCAAAACCTTGTATGCGCTCGGTGGCAAGGTGCACATCACGCCCAAGCGTGTCGGCCAGCAGCTCGGTGATCAGTTCCGGGCTGTAGATAAACGGAATGATACGCTCCTGCCGGGCGGTATCGGTGCGAGGCTGGTAGAGCACCTCATTATCGCGAAGTTCCCGCTTAATCAGCTCCGACTGCTGTCCGTTCCAACCCTGGTTGGTGATGAATTGCTCAAAAATGGCCGGCTTTACCGGGTTTTGCTGATCCAGTTGTATAGAGGCCACCTGCTCTACCTGAAACCGCATCATGTTACCATAGATGGGAAACGGTGTTTTCTCCGGTGCGTAGGCGGCCGAATGCCAGTCCCACGGCCAGCCGCTGCCGAAGAAATCATCATCAAAATGAGCATCGTAATACACCAGTGTTTCCGTGCGGCTGCTCAAAAAATCAAATACCGGCTGGGGCTCAAACTCCGGATTTAGAAATCCGGGATCTCCTGTGCCACGAAAGTATAGTGTGTCATTTTGAACGTGGTAGCGCAGACCGGGAAAGGCCTCAGGCAGCATTTTTAGTCCGGCGTAAAGAGTGAATATTTTCATGTTGGAGGCGGGCGTAAAGTAGCGGTGCCCGGAGCGGTCAGTCAGGGTATCGCCGGTGGCCGGATCGTACAATACAAACCCGGTGTTGCTTTGGTTAAATACCTCCGACTCGTCAAACATCTGCTCCACACCGGTGCGGTGGTCGGTTTCGGCCGGAGATTCCGCCACGGGAGCCGTGGTTTGGCACCCGGCAACCATCAACCATAAAAGAACAACGAAAAAAAAGTAGCGGATAGGCTTCATAGAGCAGATCGTAAAGTGCATTGGGCCGGTTATGTAGACCTCTTAAAATCGTAAAAAAGAATGGATTGTGAAATTTGCACTTTCCCTCCACCCTGCCGGCTGAGCTTCGGCTCAATTTTCCGTATTATCCGATGACAATCTGACCCTAAAAGAATTCCCAATATCCATGCATATTGATCATATTGGTATCGCCGTTCGCGATCTTGAAGCCGCTATTAAAACCTATGAGACCATTCTCAACACGCCGTGCAGCAAACGGGAAACGGTAGAGAGCGAGCATGTAGAGACCGCGTTTTTCAGCACGGGCCAGTCGAAAGTGGAACTTCTCGGTGCTACGTCTCCCAACTCCGTAATACAGAGTTACATTGAGAAACGGGGCGAAGGGATTCATCACGTTGCGTTTGAAGTGGATGATATCCGAGCTGAGATGAAACGGCTTGCCGGCGAAGGGTTCCGTCTGCTGCAGGATGAGCCAAAGCGCGGAGCCGACGGAAAGTGGGTGGCCTTTCTGCATCCCAAAGGTAATCACGGTGTACTGGTGGAGTTGTGCCAGTCAATCCGCACCGATAAACCGGCCTGACTTTTTTTATTATCCGCGAACCACCTTATTTTAATTTGATACTGCCTCTAAACTCATTTTTATGCAAGATTTAGCTCGTTTTTTCGCGTACCTGACCGGAGTCATTGTTGTCTCTATGGCAATCATGCTCACCTCCAACCGGTTTCTGGAATTTGTATCCGATCCCGGCTGGCCGGGCCTTGCTACCCTCCTTGCCTTCGGGTTTCTTTATCTGAATCTGGCCTACGCCTCCATCAAGCGATACATTCGTAAAGTGCCGGCGCCCACCAATCTGCATTATGTGCTTGCCCTTTTCATCTTCCTGCCGCCCGCCATTTGGATTTTATCCCTGAGCAACTACACCGAAGGCTCGGAGCTGATCTTAACGCTTACCCTTCTTTTTGCCTGTGGATTAGGCACATTTTATGGAAACCGGCGCGGTATTCGGGAGCGGTACGAGTTTATTCAAAAGCTGAAGGCAAAACAGGAAGCGATGCGTGCCGCCGAGAAAACCGATTAGCTTCTCTATACCGTCTGCATCGCCTTACGCGAGTGAATGGTCAGCTTTTTACCGGTCACCTCTTCAAACAGCGTGCGCTTGCGCATAGCCCCCCAGATTTCGAGTTGCGGATCGGCTTCTGTTTCAATCATAAATTCGACCGCATTTTTTGATTTCTCGATCTGAACCGACCGCACATTTTGGTAATGGCTGCGATCGAGCCCATCTGCAACCCGCAAAATAGCTGCCAGTTTGGTGATTCGCTTTTGAATCTCTTTCGGCAGATTACTGAAATAGCTGTGTCGCTTTTTGGGCGTAGACCGCCGGTGATAGCGCGCTATATTGGCAAGCATCTCAATTTCGTCCTCTTTAAAACCCAGCAATTCAGAATGGCGGATGATGTAGAGGGCGTGCTTATGGTGTTTACGATGCGAAATGAAATAGCCGATGTCGTGCAGCAGGCAGGCGTAGTGCAACAGTTCACGATCGCGATCATTCAAGCCAAGATCATCGGCAAACTTGTCGAAAATAACCTCCGCCAGGCGAGCCACATGCCTTGAATGGTCTTCGTGCCAATCGTATTTAAAGAGAAGCTCCATCACACTGCGCAGCCGGGGATTCTCTATTTTCGGCATTTCCCGAATATCGTCCATCTCTTTGCGAATGTGCCGCAAAATGATTCCCTCACGAAGCGCCTGCGAAGAGATCCGTACCTTCTTTATTGAAAAGGTTTTAAGAACATAATGAACCAGCACAAGACCCGGCGCGATCAGATCGATCCGCTTTTCATCAAGGCCGCTCAGCGTTGAGCGCTCACTGTGCGTCATGGTGATTACATCATCATAAAAATCAAAAAACTCAGAGGCCGAAAACGATAGTTCGTTCACCGAGAGATTCGGGCGGCTGTTGTTTCGGGCAGCAATCATCAGGGCGATATTTTCCATAGTGCCCGACGAACCGATCAGTGTATGGCTGCGATGCTGGGCAAATGCCTGGGCCACGTCCTGCAGCTGATCGCGAAAAACATCCCGCAAGGTATCTGTTTCTTGCGGTGTGATAGGATCATTGTCGACGTGAGCGGCTGCCATGCGCGCTACGCCAATTTTTTTACTGGCAAGATGGAAGAATCGCTCGTTGTTGCAAAGGATAAACTCAACGCTTCCGCCCCCGATGTCCATAGCCAGCACCGGCTCTGACCCCAACTCCATGCCGTGCTGAATGGAGTAGCCGATAAGCTCCGCTTCCAGCCGGCCCGATATCGCATTTATTTTGATGCCTACTTCGTCTATGGCACGCTGAATAAACTCGCCGCCGTTTTCAGCCTCCCGAATAGCGCTGGTAGCATAGGCCATTATTCGTTGCGCTTTTTGATGATCGCACAACATCTTGATCTTTTTCAGCGCTTGTATGCCCCGGTCCATGGCCGCCGGCGAAAGTGAACTGCCAAACCCCTTTTCGGCCAGTAAAACCATCTCTTTGAGTTTATCTACGGTGTAAAAACTACCGTCGGGAAAAACATCTACAATGACTGCATGAAAAGAGTTTGTACCGAGGTCGATGGCGGCAATTCGCTTTACCGACTGGTGCTGATAGTTAGGCTTCATATGCAAGATTGGGTTCGGCCGTTTGGATTATGAAAGTATACAGAATGTTCGCGCCAAATGCTTTCAGAAACCGATGGCTCTGCCATCCTAACGCCCTTTTACTCGGCTTCGCGACAACGGCTGCACAACCCCATCTGCCCCTCAGGTTTCGATCTAAAAACCTCAACCACTGCCAAAACGCTCTCCAAACCGCTGCCAATTTTTTGTACTTTTAGCCATGCAATCGTTTCATCCGCCTCCAATACAATCTGCTCC
>JBLRWS010000039.1:7365-24700 GCA_047921075.1 Balneolaceae bacterium
TATACCGATCTGAGTACCGCTGTGGATTGGTGCCGCTCCTTTTTTGGAGTGGATACACTCTTTTGTGTGGGGTTTTCGCTCGGCGCCAGCGTCCTACTCAATTTGCTCGCTAAAGACCCCGCTGCAGACTACATTCGGGCATTTTGTGCGATATCCACCCCGTATGATCTGAAACGGGGATCCATCAACCTGCAACGCGGCTTGAACAAAATATACGAAGTGCGTTTTATGCGAACGCTCCGATCCAAGCTGGCCCAAAAAAAGAGACAATTCAGCGACCTGCCCGATTTTACCGGACAAACGCTGTACGATTTTGACGATCAGGTTACCGGGCCGGTTCACGGATTTTCAGGTGCCGAAGAGTATTACAAAGAGTGCTCATCGGCTTTTTTGATGGATGGTATTGATCGGCCCGGGCTGCTTGTCCACAGCCAGGAAGATCCTCTCTGCCCGTTTGCATACACTCCCACCGATACGATTGACCAAAATCCGCACCTTACAACTCTCTTCCCGGAGCGGGGAGGCCATGTTGGTTTCTGGTCGCTACCACCGGGCTGGCTCGAAGAGTCGATAAGCCGTTATCTGGCCCTGCACTGAATGATCGCACCCCCGATTGCCGTTGGTATTTTGTATCTTTGAAATCAAAAAAACGAATCCATATCACGCATGGTCATCATCATTGGCGCCGGCCCCATCGGCATCGCAACAGCCATTTCACTTACGCAGCGCAACATTCCCGTCACCATCATTGAACGGGGATGTCTGGTCAACTCGATCTTTCACTACCCGACGAATATGACCTTTTTTTCCACCTCGGAACGGCTTGAAATCGGCAATATTCCGTTCATTTCACACGGCCCAAAACCAACCCGGCAGGAGGCGCTGGAATATTACCGCCGGGCGGCCGAACACTACAGCCTCAACATCCGGCTGTATGAAACGGTCAAAAGCGTTACCGGGGCCGATGGCGAATTTACTGTGAGCACCTCTAAAGGTGAATATACGGCCAGAAAAGTGGTGGTGGCTACCGGCTTTTACGGACAGGAAAACAAGATGAACATCCCGGGTGAAGAGCTGGAGAAAGTACGCCACTATTACGATGAACCTCATCCATACGCCTGGCAAAACGTACTGGTGGTTGGCGGGGGTAACTCTGCTGTAGACGCCGCACTGGAAACTTATCGAAAAGGGGCCAACGTGTCTATTCTTGTTCGCCACCCAAAGCTGAAAGACTCTGTTAAATATTGGGTTAAGCCCGATATTGAAAACCGAATTAAGGAAGGATCTATCGACGGGTATTTCAACTCGGAGCTGCTCGAAATTCGTGAGCGTGAAGTAGACATTCAGACGCCCGAAGGCAAGAAAACCATACCCAACGATTTTGTGCTGGCCATGACCGGCTACCGCCCGCATTACGGGTTGATGGAAGCACTGGACATCCAACTTACCGACGACGATATTCGGATGCCGGTGTATGACGAAGAGAGCCTTGAAACCGAGCGAAAAGGGATGTACGTGGCCGGTGTTGTTTGTGGCGGATTGGATACGAGCAGGTTATTTATCGAGAATACCCGCATTCATGCCAATCAAATTGCTTCCCACATCGAGAAAAGTCTGTAAAAGTGTGGAAAAAAAAGAGGGGCAAGCGACCTGCATCACGCCGCTACGACCTTCTACCGCTGCTGCCTTCCGACCCTGACGGAGTTCAAAGGGAGCTGGCTGTGCAGAACTTGCCCCAAGAATTACAAGGTACGGGTTTTGGCAGACTCTTTAAAGCAAAAGCTTATCTAAAATTCCCGTACCGGCTCCCCTTATAACGGGCTGTATAGTTGCCTCACCCCCTGCTCAGGCTCCGGCCGTTATCCATCCCTAACTTTTTTATCGATTTTTCGTAAATACGGTCATGCTACGTTTAATTTTCTACATATTGATAGTTGGCATTGTCTCTTGCTTTTCGGTTCAGGAAGTTTTCGCCAGCCAGTACTCAATCCCTCATATTCAAACAGAGATTGAAATCCGTGCCGATGGTGTTGTGGTGATCCACGACCGGCTTACTTATCGCTTTGATAGGTCTTTCAGCTGGGCAGAGTATGATGTGCCAAAGCGTGGATTTTCATCCATACGTGCTGTTCAAGTGTTGGAGCAAACCAATCCCTATCTGCTCGATAACAGTGAACAGCCTGGAACTTACCAGCTATTCGATAGAGAGAACAAACTGACTGTAAAATGGCACTATCGGTCCGTTGACACAACACGAACCTTTACGATTCGCTATGAGTTGGAAGGGGCTCTTTCCGTTGGGCCTGAATACAGCGAACTATTTTGGAATGTACTTGGGGCCGGCCGTGACCGATCGACCGATTCCCTTCATGTAGCATTACGACTCCCCGACACCGCCGCTCCTGACGATCTATCGTTCTGGCCATATATCCAAACCGGTACTCATGAGGCAGTAAAAACGGGCGATTTGATCTCTCTTCGTGCGTATGACCTTCAACGGCGACATGCTGCCGGTATTCGCCTGCTCTTTCCCACACACCTTCTGGATAGCCAGCAAGTAGCGGTTACCGATCCCCAACTCAATCGCAACGCTATTGTTGCCGAAGAGACGCGCCGTATTGATGAGGCCAGGGAGGCTCAGGAGCGGCAGGCGTTCTACCGCTCAATTCTGGATGAGGTCATTGCCGTATTACTGGCTCTAAGTCTGTTCAGCTATCTGTTTTTCTACAACCGATATGGCAAACGCCACTCAACCGGGATGGTATCTGACCGTGAGACCGTCGTGATTCCCGACCGACAAACCCCTCCCGCGCTGGTCAACATGCTGCTGCAGAGCGGTGTATCAACCAGCCGGGAAATTCTTGCCACCGCCTTCGATCTTACTCGCAGAGGCTGGTTCGTTCTTGAAGAAAAGTTGCCCCCTGAAGCAGAAGAAAGCCGTACGGGTTGGTCCATGTTTTCTGCAAAGCCGAAGCCCGAACTCTATATTTCCCTCCCTGCTCAACAGCCCGACGAGTCGCTGCTGTCATATGAACAACAGATTGAACAGTACCTGCGGGCACAGCTTTCAGATGGAGGAAAACCGTTTACCAAGGTTTTTGATGCAACCGCGAAAGGATACACCACTTGGCATGTGGCGTTCACAAAAGCCCTCCGATCCGACTTTAAAGCGATGGAGTGGATTGATCAGCGGTCCAAAACCGGAGCCGGTCTTTCTGCTGTTGTACAGGGGCTGCTATTAACCATCGCCATTGTAATTTTATTCCTGGCCGGTACAGCATCCGGCATCTCCATCATCGGTGTAGTGATTATCGGGATACTTACCATCGCTTCGGCGGCCATCATCCGCCATACACCAAGTGGTGCAGAGACGATCAAACGGTGGCGGGCATACAGAAAAGGGTTGCGGTCTACCCACAAGAACCGACTGCAATTGGGCACATCCGATCTCCACTTTATCTACGCCGTCTTATTCGGCTTGAACGAAAAAAAGCTTCTTGTACTGATCGAGGCACTGCGGGAAAATGGCGATCAAACCGCGCTCAGCTGGATCATTATTAGCTCTGCCTCACAGGGCCATGCGTCGGCTGTAGCCAAAGCCATCTCATCGGTTACAGCTTCGGCCGCCACCTCTTTTAGCGGAACAGGAGGGGCCGTAACAGGCAGTGCCGGCGGAGGCGCTTCTGCACGGGCAGGGTAGCCGACACCCGATACGATCAATTAAACAAATTCCGGATCGCATCGCGAATTTGTTGCCCGCCTCTTTGCAACGCGCCTTCCAGGGCTTCCTCACCAATCGCTTCGGCGATAATCTGAATCACATGCTCTGCGGATGCATTGCTGCCGGTTCCAATTCCTTCCAACTCAATACGCGAGATTTCTACCTCCGCTTGTCGGTCGCTGCCGACCTCCGTAAGCAGACCGACCCGTCCATCCACCAGCAAAAATTGCTCTATGGTAAGTTGACGGTTTGATGTTTCGCCAAACTCAAGATTCTGTATATGACGTAAAATCTCCCTCAGGTTGTTATTAGGTAATTGTTGCTCTACCATAATAGATGGCGATCGCACAATGAGAGACCGAACGAGGACGTGATCAGAAAAAAGACTCCACACATCTATGCTGATCGCAATTTCATCTACCTCCACAGCCAGCTCCTGGGTGTATCCGTCAGGATTAGCTATGGTCAGCCCCCGAATTGTTCCCCGCCCTGAGAGCGGGTTTATAGTAACCGCTGATACGGTAACCGGCGTGCCGGTCATTTCACTGCCGTTCTGCTCAATCCCCGATACTATGATAGATTGAAAAGAGAAGTAGAGAATGCCGATAATGACCGCCGTAAGAGCCAGCAGTACACCAATTAGATATTTAAAGAAGGTTCCCATTTTACCCGTTTTTTATAGGATGAATGCATCCTCTGTCTACTCAGCCATTGTAGCGAAACGTTTTAACATATCACAAACTTGTGTTCCGTACTCTACCAAAGCTCACACAAGTGAATACTACAGGGTGCGTTTATAAGACACTTAAACTGGATAACGGGGAAACTGTTCCCTTGAAAATAAAAATAGCCCCCGAGGAGATTATCCCTCTTTCAGCGACTCCTGCAGCTTATCCCAATCTGCCAGGAAGCGCTCCAGGCCGCTGTCGGTTAGCGGGTGCTTTAATAGCTGTTCAATCACATTCAGCGGCATTGTGGCTACATCGGCTCCCAGCCGTGCCGATTCCAAAAAATGCATCGGATGTCGGATGCTCGCTGCAAGGATTTCGGTGTCCATTGCGTAATTATCATAAATCAGCCGGATGTCGGCAATGAGCTGCATACCATCGGTAGAGATGTCGTCCAGCCTGCCAATGAAAGGAGAAATGTAGGTAGCCCCCGCTTTGGCAGCAATCAGTGCCTGTGAGGGTGAGAAACAGAGTGTGCAGTTGGTTTTGATGCCCTCTTCACTAAACGTTTTAATCGCCTTTATGCCATCTTTAATCAACGGCACTTTCACCACCACATTAGAGGCGATGGAAGCGATGTTCCGGCCCTCTTTTACGATCTCGTCGTATTCGGTAGATATTACTTCTGCAGAAACATCTCCCTCAACCAAATCACAAATTTTAGCGATATGGCCTTCAAAATCGCGTACACCAATTTTGGCACAAAGGCTTGGATTGGTTGTCACTCCATCGAGTACACCCAAATCATTAGCTTCTTTAATTTCATCAAGATCGGCAGTGTCAATAAAAAATTTCATAGCGTCAGGTGCGTTTTAATATATATGTGAGATTAAAAAAGGCGTTACGCCGGGCCATTTACTCCCTTCACGACTTGGGATAGTGCGTTGCAGGCGAACGATTTTCCCATTAACACGTTTTAATGGGAAGGTTGGTACAGAAACCCTATTTTTAGATACGGTAAATATAATCAAATATCAGAGGAAGAACATGAGCAGAACAGGCAAAGGATTCGCAATAGGATTATTGACCGGGCTGGCAGCAGGCACCGTTACCGCATTGCTGCTTGCACCCGACAAAGGGAAAAATACCCGAAGCAGAATTTCGTACCGCATCAATTCGTATATCGAAGATCTAAACGGGCTGATTGATCAGCTTCGTAAAGAGAAGGATAAAATCACCTCCCAAGCCAAGGAAGACGGCAACAAAGTGGTAGAAGATGCCAAACAGCGCGCCGATGACCTGATTAAGGAAGCGGAATCGCTGCTGGAAAACATCGAGCGTTCCAAGCGGAATTAAACCTCGAATTCAGGATATAAAAAAAGCCCCTGTGCATTGCTCAGGGGCTTTTTTATTTGATTACTCTTCGTTAGAAGAGGGCGAGTCGGCGCCAAGTGTTTCGAACACCTTTTCGACCTCCTCGTCGATCTCGTCGTATTCGGCTCGCGAATCGACAATCAGATCGTCGTACTCCTGTAGGCCGGTACCTGCCGGAACTTTGTGCCCAACCACAACATTCTCTTTCAGGCCGCGAAGCAGATCTTTCTTCGCTTCGATCGATGCCTGAGTAAGCACTTTTGTGGTCTCCTGGAAGGAGGCCGCAGAGAGCCAGCTTTCGGTTGAAAGAGCCGCCCGGGTAATACCCAGCAAAATCGGCTTGGAGATTGCCGGTTCGGCTTCTTTGGTCTTAACCTCCTCTTTGCCTTCCTGAATCAACTGATTGTTGATTTCGCGCACTTCGCGGCGGTCGAGCATCTTACCCAGTTTCAGGTCACTGCCTCCGGGATCGGTTACAACAAACTTGCCGATCAGCTCATCGTTGCGGTTGTTAAGCTCAAACCGGTCTACCTTATCGCCTTCCAGATACATCGTATCGCCGGGATCGGTTACCTCAACTTTCTGCATCATTGTGCGAACAATTGTCTCAATGTGCTTGTCGTTGATTTTCACACCCTGCAGGCGGTAAACTTCCTGAATCTCATTCACCAGATACGACTGTACCGCATATGGGCCGAGAATGTTCAGAATTTCCTGTGCCGGAATGGTACCGTCGGAAAGTGCCTGACCTGCCTTCACGAAGTCATTTTCCTGAACCAGGATATGCTTCGAGAGCGAAATCAGATATTTCTTCTCGTCGGTGCCGTCTTTGCTCTCCACAATCACTTCCTGAGAGCCTCGTTTACGGCCGCCCATTTTCACGATACCGTCAATTTCAGATACCGCAGCCGGATCGCTTGGCGAACGTGCTTCGAACAGTTCGGTTACACGCGGCAGACCCGCGGTAATATCTTTCGATTTGGATGCAGCACGAGGAATCTTGGCCAGTACCTGTCCGGCCTGTACCTTGTCGCCATCCTCCACCGTGATGTGTGTATCTACCGGCAGCGGATTTTCGCGAATTCGGTCATCGGTTCCTTTAATCACCAATGTTGGAACCAGCGTGCGATCGCGCGAATCGATAATCACTTTTTCACGGTGACCGGTTTGCGAATCGGTATCCGCTGTAAAGGTCACCTCTTCGATGATATCTTTGTACTCGATAGTACCTTCAAGTTCACTGAAAATGAGCGCATTGTACGGATCCCATTTACAGAGCGGCATGCCTTTCATCACGGTATCACCCTCTTCAATCATCATCTCCGCACCGTACGGTACGTTATAATTGATCAGCACTTTACCGTCTTCGCCCAGAATATGGATCTCACCGGCACGGCTCAATACCACATTGTGGGTCTCTTCGCCATCGTCGTATTCCACAACACGGAGATTTTCAAACTCAATCTTACCGTCGAACTTAGCCTTGTGCTGCGAGTCGGCCTCCATACGAGACGCTGTACCACCCACGTGGAAGGTACGAAGCGTAAGCTGGGTGCCGGGCTCACCAATGGATTGTGCGGCAATAACACCCACCGCTTCTCCAACCTGAACCATGCCGTTCTTAGACATGTCGCGGCCGTAGCACTTGGCACACACACCGCGCTCGGTTTCGCAGGTAAGTACAGAGCGAATCTCAACCTCTTCGATGGACGTTTCTGCGATCTGCTTGGCTATTTTTTCACTGATCAACTGGTTCGATTCACAAAGCAGTTCATCGGTGATCGGATCTTTGATATCATGCATCGACACACGGCCCACAATACGATCTTCAAGACTTTCGATGATATCTTCCTGATCTTTCAGCGCCTGCATCTTAATACCGCGCAGCGTACCACAGTCAATTTCGTTGATAATGATATCCTGCGATACATCTACCAGACGACGAGTCAGATACCCGGCATCGGCTGTTTTCAGCGCGGTATCGGCGAGTCCTTTACGGGCACCGTGCGTAGAGATAAAGTACTCCAGTACGGTCAATCCCTCACGGAAACTCGAAAGAATCGGGTTTTCAATAACCTCGTTGCCTTGTTGCATCGAGCTTTTCTGCGGCTTCGCCATCAGTCCACGCATCCCGCCGAGCTGGCGAATCTGCTCTTTTGAACCACGGGCACCGGAATCGGCCATCATAAACACGGCATTGAAACCGTCTTTATCTTCGGTCAGGCTCTGAAACAGTGTTTCCGACACACGGTTTGTGGTACTGGTCCATTTGTCAATCACCTGATTGTAGCGCTCGTTATCGGTAATGAAACCCATCTCGTACCGATCCTGAATTTCAGCTACTTCGCTTTGTGCTTTCTCAATCAGCTTACGCTTTTCGTCAGGAATAATGATGTCTTCCAGGCTGAACGAGAGGCCGCCAACGGTGGCACGCTCAAAGCCCATGTCTTTCATATTATCGAGAAACTCAGCCGTCTCCACCGGACCTACGGTAGTGTAGATATCACTAATCAAATTCCGCAGCTCTTTTTTACCAAGCGTTTTGTTAATGAATTCAACACCCTCGGGAACAATGGAATTAAACAGCACACGTCCGGTTGTAGTTTTTACAATCTTATGCTCTACCGTTCCATCATCATCCGTTACCGGGATGCGAACATTGATTTTGGCATGCGTTTCAATTTTACCCTGATCGTAGGCAATAACAACCTCGTCGGTATTGGAGAAGGTTTTCCCTTCCCCGAGAAGGCCGCTGCCCATTTTCGTGAGGTAATAGATACCCAAAATCATATCCTGCGAAGGCACCGCTACCGGGCCGCCACTGGCGGGGCTCAAAATGTTGTGCGAGCCAAGCATCAATACCGATGCTTCCATAATGGCATCGTGGCTCAGCGGAAGGTGAACCGCCATCTGGTCACCGTCAAAGTCAGCGTTAAAGGCCGTACATGAAAGCGGGTGCAGGCGTATGGCCTTATCCTCAATCAGTACCGGCTGATACGCCTGAATACCCAAACGGTGAAGGGTCGGCGCACGGTTCAGCAGTACGGGGTGGCCGTCAATTACATTTTCAAGCACTTCCCAAACCACTTGATCGCGGCGGTCTACTACTTTCTTGGCGCTCTTCACCGTTTTCACGTAGCCGCGTTCAATCAGGCGGCGAATCACAAACGGCTTGTACAGCTCGATGGCCATCTCTTTTGGAAGGCCGCATTCGTGCATTTTAAGGCTTGGGCCAACCACAATTACCGAACGTCCGGAATAATCGACCCGCTTACCGAGCAAGTTTTGACGGAACCGTCCGCTCTTGCCTTTCAGCATGTCGCTGAGCGATTTCAGCGGGCGATTGTTGTTGCGAACCGCGTTCGATTTTCGGGAGTTGTCGTACAGAGAGTCGACCGCTTCCTGCAGCATACGCTTCTCGTTGCGCAGAATTACATCCGGCGCCTTGATGTCGATAAGGCGCTTCAGTCGGTTGTTACGGATAATCACCCGTCGGTAGAGATCGTTCAGGTCCGATGTTGCGAACCGGCCGCCTTCAAGAGGCACCAGTGGACGCAGCTCGGGCGGGATAACCGGAATCACACTCTGTACCATCCATTCGGGACGGTTCTCGGTGTGGCTGTTGGCCGCGCGGAACGACTCGATAACCTGCAGCCGCTTCAGTTTCTTTTTCTTACGCATCTGCGAGGTTTCGTTGCGAACCTCATCGCGCAGTCGATAAGCGAGGCTGTCGAGCTCCATCGTCTTCAGCAGCGCTTCTACCGCTTCGGCACCGTCTTTTACGATAAACTTATCTTCATCCTCATCATCCAGGTCAAAATTATCTTCGGGGAGCTGGTCGATGATATCGAACTTCTCCTCTTCGGTGATAAGGTCACCGCGTTTGTACCCGAGGTCGCGGGCAAGTCCGGGATTGATCACCACAAACGTTTCGTAATAAACGATACGATCGAGGTTTTTGGACGAGTAGCCCAGTAAGTACGCAATTTTACTTGGCAGCGACTTAAAGTACCAAATGTGTACAATAGGCACGGTAAGCGTGATGTGCCCCATCCGTTCGCGGCGAACGGCTTTTCGGGTAACTTCAACACCGCAGCGATCGCAAATGATGCCTTTGTAGCGGATTCGCTTATACTTTCCGCAATGGCACTCGTAATCTTTTACAGGGCCGAAAATTTTCTCACAGAACAGCCCGTCCATTTCCGGTTTAAACGTACGGTAGTTGATGGTTTCCGGGGTGAGAACTTCACCGTGAGAACGGGACAAAATGCGCTCGGCGGATGCCAGAGAGATCCCGATATTTGAGAAATCTTTCGTAACAGTTAATGTGTTTGTTGCCGGCAAGGGTGTACCTCCGATTTAAATTTGATTAACAGAACAACGAATTAGTCGATGTTGATTTCGAGGCCGAGGCCCATGAGTTCGCGAAGCAATACTTTGAACGACTCAGGAATATCGCCATCGGGTAAATTCTCCCCTTTCACGATCGCCTCGTATACTTTAGACCGTCCTTTCACATCGTCACTTTTCACGGTTAACATCTCCTTGAGAATGTTGGCAGCTCCATAGGCATACAGTGCCCAAACTTCCATCTCACCCAATCGCTGGCCACCAAACTGTGCTTTTCCGCCCAGTGGTTGCTGTGTAATAAGAGAGTATGGACCGATAGAGCGTGCGTGCATCTTATCTTCGATCAGGTGATTCAGCTTAAGCATATACATCACTCCAACCGTGGTTTGCTGGTCCATGGCCTGGCCGCTTCGTCCGTCAAACAGGGTTACCCGTCCGTCTTCGGGCAGGCCTGCGTTGCGCAGCTCTTCCTGCACCTGAGCGTACGAGGCTCCGTCAAAGATTGGAGAGGCGTATTTCACACCCATCTTCAATCCGGCCCAGCCGAGAATGGTCTCATAAATCTGTCCGAGGTTCATTCGCGAAGGTACGCCCAGCGGATTCAGTACAATATCGACCGGGGTGCCATCTTCGAGGAACGGCATGTCTTCTACCGGTACCACTTTGGCAATTACACCTTTGTTTCCGTGACGGCCGGCCATCTTGTCGCCCACCTGCAGCTTCCGTTTCTTGGCCACGTACACTTTCGCTTTTTGGATGATGCCCGGGGGCAGCTCATCACCTACCTGAATCTGGTACTTGCGTCGTTTGGCTTCCGTTTCGACATCGCGGCGCAGCTCCCGGTAGTTTTTAAACAGGAGTTTTACGTGCTTCACGAGCTCTTCGTCGGTAGCCCAGTCTACGTTCTCGTTCAGGTTTATAGGATCGATCTCTTCAAATACCGATTTCTTGTACTTCTCGCCTTTCGGTATCATCTCCACGCCGCTATAGTTGTATACGCCGGGCGATGTTTTATCACGAAGCAAGCTGTACATCTTGTCGGCCCACTTCGAGTTGAGATCGGCTACTTTTGAAGAGTACCGCTCATTTTCCTGTTCAACCAGTTTTTTCTCCTCTTTTCGGGAGATCTGCTCGTCGCGCTTACGGCTAAAGAGCTTGGTGTCGATTACCACGCCCGAAACACCCGGAGGTGTTTTCATGGAGGCATCTTTTACATCACCGGCTTTATCTCCAAAAATAGCCCGGAGCAGTTTCTCTTCCGGTGTAGGATCTGTTTCGCCTTTGGGTGTAATTTTACCGACCAGAATATCGCCGGGATTTACTTTTGCGCCCGTACGAATAATACCTTGCTCGTTGAGGTTCCGTGTGGCTTCTTCACTCACATTCGGAATTTCACGGGTCAGCTCTTCTTCGCCGCGTTTGGTATCGCGAACCTGCTGCTCAAATTCGGTAATGTGAATGGAGGTGTAGATATCTTCCTGAACGATGCGCTCGCTAACCACAATCGCATCCTCAAAGTTGTATCCGCGCCACGGCATAAATGCCACCAGCAGGTTTCGGCCAAGCGCCAGCTCCCCTTTGTCTGTAGAGTAGCCATCGGCAATCGCTTCGCCTTCTTTCACGTTGTCGCCATAGCTCACAATCGGCCGCTGGTTTACTGTGGTATCCTGGTTACTGCGTTCAAATTTCTGCAGCTTGTACGTTTTAATGCCTTCATCGAAGTAACAGTTCTGCTCGAGGTCACTTCGTTTGTACTTAATCCGGATCTCATTCCCGCTTACATACACCACTTCGCCATCTCCTTCGGCGGTGATGATGGCACGGGAATCGCGTGCGGCGCGCACTTCGAGGCCGGTTCCCACAATGGGAGACTCCGGCCGCAGCAGTGGCACAGCCTGACGCTGCATGTTCGAGCCCATCAGGGCACGGTTGGCATCGTCGTGCTCAATAAATGGAATCAATGCCGCTGCCAGAGAGGTAATCTGATTGGCAGATACATCCATAAATTCAATCTCTTCGGGCTTGGCAAGGCCAACGTTGCTGTCGCGGAAACGGGAGAAAATGGTATCGCTCTTAAAGTTTCCTTTGTCGTCAATAACCGCGTTTGCCTGGGCAATAATCGTTTCATCTTCTTGCTCGGCAGCCAGATATTCAACCTGATCGGTAACGACGCCGTCTTTCACTTTGCGATAGGGCGTTTCGATAAAACCGAAATCGTTTACCTTGGCATGAATACAGAGCGAAGTAATCAACCCAATGTTCGGGCCTTCCGGCGTTTCAATTGGGCAGAGACGTCCGTAGTGTGTGTAGTGAACATCACGAACTTCAAACCCGGCACGTTCGCGTGTCAAACCACCGGGGCCCAGAGCTGACATACGCCGTTTGTGCGTAATTTCAGCAATCGGGTTGGTTTGGTCCATAAACTGCGAGAGCTGGTTGGTACCAAAAAAGCTGTTGATGACGCTCGAAATAGTTCGGGCGTTCACCAGATCCTGCGGCGTTAGCTGCTCGGCATCGCGGGAGTTCATTCGCTCGCGAATGGTTCTGGCCATTCGTGCAAGCCCGACCGCAAACTGCTGAGCAAGCTGTTCGCCAACGGTACGTACACGCCGGTTGCTCAGGTGATCAATATCATCCACCTGCGATTTCATCTCTTTCAGGCGAATCACCTCCCGGATAATCGCCACCACATCTTCTTTGGTGAGATACTGAATTTCAGATTCTACATCTACTTTCAGACGCTTATTAAGGCGATAGCGTCCCACTTCGCCAAGATCGTACTTCTTGTCGCTGAAGAAGAGTCGTTCCAGAACTTGCCGTGCCGTTTCCGGATCGGGCATTTCACCGGTTCGGATCTGCTTGTAAATCTCGCCCAGAGCCGACACTTCATCATGAGATGAATCTTTTCGGAGTGTGTTCATAACCACCGAACGATCCGACTCTTCGGAGTTCAGCGTTTGCACC
Source organism: Balneolaceae bacterium (assembly GCA_047921075.1). Classification (GTDB taxonomy): domain Bacteria; phylum Bacteroidota; class Rhodothermia; order Balneolales; family Balneolaceae; genus JBLRWS01. The sequence goes on from JBLRWS010000039.1 coordinate 20,443, forward strand.
AGAACGTTCTTAATACCGTGCTCTTTCAGCAGTCCGTAATCGTCTTCGGACAGCTCGTGGTCGCGCTCCAGAATAATTTTTCGGCTGGTCGCTTCCTGCACTTCCCCGGTCTCATCATCCACCACCTCTTCGGTCACTTCTATAGCAACTTCAGATGCGAGGCGTTTGCCTACCGCTTTGCTCTTGTAGGTTTTCTTGGTTCCGAATTCCACTTCATCAGACAGCTCGAATAGATTCAGGATATCCATATCGGTGGAGAAGCCCAGCGCACGCAGAAGCGTGGTGGCCGGCACTTTCTTCTTACGATCGATATAGGCCCAGAGCACGTCGCGGATGTCGTTGGTAAATTCAATCCATGACCCTTTAAATGGAATTACCCGTGCAGAGTAAAGCTGCGTTCCGTTGGGGTGAACCGATTGGCCAAAGAATACACCCGGCGAACGGTGAAGCTGGCTTACAATCACCCGCTCGGCACCGTTAATGATGAACGTACCACGGTCGGTCATCCACGGCAGATCCCCCAGAAATACTTCCTGCTCAATGGTTTCTTCCGCTTCGTCCGCATCATCAATGGAAGAGAGCCGTAGCTTCGCCTTGAGCGGAATGGCATACGTAAGCCCACGCTCCTGGCATTCCCGAATATTGTATTTCGGGGTATCCACCGAATAATACACGAACTGCAGGATGTGCGTCTCCCTGCTGTCGGTAATCGGAAAATTCTCGTTAAAAATTCGTTGAAGGCCTTTATGAATCCGATCGGACGGGGCAACATCAAGCTGGGCAAAGTTATTGAACGATTCGAGCTGGATGTCGAGAAAGTCGGGATAGTCAATTACCTGATTAATGCGGCCAAATGTGCGTCGGTCGGTAAACGGGATTTTCTCCATAGTGGTACTCAAAAGGAAGCCTCTCCTTTAGGTTAAGAATAAGATGTGGCGGGGATTCGTATGCAAAACGGGTTTCGCAACGGGTAGCAATATAATAAGATACCAAAAGCCAGCACCTTATAACGGTGCCGGCTCCTGGAAATTGTGTACAAGAAGACTTATTTGAGCTCTACTTCAGCTCCGGCGTCTTCAAGCTTGGTTTTCAGCTCTTCGGCTTCATCTTTGCCAACTGCTTCTTTGATGGTGTTAGGTGCACCGTCAACCAGTTCTTTTGCTTCTTTCAGTCCAAGGCCTGTAATGCCTCGTACTTCTTTAATAACAGCAATTTTCTTGGCACCGGCACTCTTCAGAATTACGTCGAATTCTGTTTGCTCTTCAGCCGCGCCGGCATCGCCGCCAGCTGCAGCACCACCGGCTACCGCAACTGCCGCAGCGGCAGGTTTGATATCGTACTCTTCTTCGAGCACTTTTGCCAGTTCATTTGCTTCTTTGATAGTTAAGTTAACAAGTTGTTCTGCTAAGTCTTTAACGTCAGCCATTGTTAATTCTCCGTTAGGATTGATTAATTAAATTGATAGTAAAAATTAAGAATCGCCTTTTTCAGCGATGGTCTGTACGGCTCCGGCAATGGTTGAACCCTGTGCCTGAAGGCCGCTAATAACATTTCGGATGGGTGATTGCAGCAGTCCAAGAATGTCGCCAATAATCTCGTTCTTGGATTTCATAGAAGCCAATGCATCGAGCTTGTCTTCGCTGTAAAAATCACCATCGATCAGAGCTGCCTTAAATTGAGGCTTGTTATGCTCTTTGATATACTCCTTCAACACTTTTGCAGGTGCTGACAGCTCTTCTTCCACAAACGCAAAGCCATTTTGCTCATGCAGATGCGGGAAAAGCTCATCATATCCGCCAATTGCTTCCATAGCCCGCTTCATGAGTGTATTTTTATACACTTTAAAGCGAACATTACCTTTGTAGAACTGGCCGCGAAGTTTGCCCATGTCATCGACTGACATGCCGGTGTATTTTGTCACATACACACCGTTCGCGGATTTCAGCTCCTCGGTAATTTCGTCCACAACTGCCTTCTTTTCTTCTAATGTCGGCATTGTTCTTTCCTATTAGATTCTAAATTGAAGTAATGGATGAACGACTGATCGGAATGCCGGGGCCCATTGTGGTGCTAATCGTAGCACTGCGGATGTAACTGCCTTTTGTTGATGCAGGGCGCATTTTGATCACAGTTTGCAAGAACGAGATCAGATTCTCCCGTAATTGCGATGCGTCAAAGCTTGCCCGGCCAACAGATACGTGCAGAATACCGGCTTTATCCACCCGAAAGTCGATTTTACCGGATTTAAACTCCTCTACTGCCGCAGCAACATCCATGGTAACGGTTCCGCTTTTGGGGTTTGGCATCAGGCCGCGCGGACCCAGATGGCGCCCAAGCTTTCCGATTTTTCCCATCACGTCGGGGGTAGCAACAATCACGTCGATGTCGGCCCACCCGCCCTCAATTTTTTCGATATAGTCGTCAAGGCCTACATGATCGGCGCCGGCTTGTTTGGCTTCTTCCTGTTTGGCTTCGTTAACCAAAGCCAGCACTCGAACAGATTTACCTGTTCCGTGCGGAAGAGAAACCGTACCGCGCACCATTTGATCGGCATGACGCGGATCTACACCCAGCCGCAGATTCAGATCTACGGACTCGTCAAAGGCGGCGATTTTGGTTTTAAGCACCAAATCGCACGCTTCTTCGAGCGTGTAATCAGCTTCGCGGTCGATCAATTCAGCTACCTGGCGATATTTTTTTCCTCGCTTAGCCATGTCTTATCATCCTACATTATTTGTCTCGGATTACTCGCAAACCCATGCTTCGCGCAGTTCCGGCGATCATCTCAGCTGCCTGGTCGACATCATATGCATTCAAGTCTTCCATTTTTTCCTGAGCAATCTCCTTGCACTGCGTCCAGGTTACCTTTCCTACTTTATTTCGGTTAGGTTGACCCGAGCCGGATTTAACCTTTGCGGCCTTCTTTAGAAGCACAGCAGCCGGAGGCGTCTTCGTCTTAAACGAAAACGACTTGTCGGCGAACACTGTAATTTCGACCGGAATGATTGTACCCGCTTTATCTTGGGTTTGTGCATTAAATGCTTTACAAAACTCCATAATGTTGATGCCGGCCTGGCCTAAAGCTGGGCCCACCGGTGGTGCAGGGTTTGCCTGCCCGCCAACGATTTGAAGTTTTAGCACTCGTTCTACTTTTTTTGCCATATAGAATCAATTAGTGATTCGTGCTTCTGTTTGCTGCGTAATAGCTCACGTTAAAGTTCTTAGGTGGCAGATTCGACCTGATTGAGGTCCACTTCTACCGGAGTTTTTCGTCCAAAAATACTTACAAGCACCCGCAGTTTTAACTTCTCCGGGAGCACTTCCTGTACCGTACCGTCAAACTCTTTGAACGGCCCGTCAATTACTTTTACGATATCCCCTTCTTTAAACGGTATATCGATCACACCGCCTTGCTCGGCCATTTCCTGGTTATCGAGTACACGGCCCAAAATGCGTTCTACTTCGCGCTTTTTAATGGGCTGCGGCTTGACATCACTACGTCCGGCCTTTAAAAAACCGAGGCAGGACGGCGCGTTCTGAATCAAATTGTTTACTTCCTCATCATACCGGGTTTTCACCAATATGTATCCCGGGAAAAAATTCTTCTCTTTGGTGCGTTTTTTGCCCGCACGAATTTCTACCACTGTTTCGGTCGGGATTAAAATCTCTTCAATTTTATGGTCGAGTTCCTGTTCTTCAATTTCCCGCTCGAGATGCTCCTTTACCTTGCGCTCGTGGCTGGAGAAACAGCGAACAACGTACCAATCGAAGCCGTTTTCGTCGTTACTCATATTGATAAATAGCCTCCAAAATTGTACTGTACACCTGATCTACACCAAATATAAACGTGGTAATAATAATCGTAAACACAACCACAATGATCGTGTTATCGATAAGCTCTTGTTGTGTTGGCCAGGTTACCTTTTTCATTTCTTTCCTGACCCCTTCCAAAAACTCTTTTATTTTTTTCATCTGCTTATTCGTAAATCAGAACGGATTAACAATTTTACCACGTGGGTTTTAGCGGTTACGCCGGAGTAATTCCTTCGACACACTATCTATTTTTCAACGACTTTTTGCACGGGTGGAGAGACTCGAACTCCCAACCTGCGGTTTTGGAGACCGCTGCTCTGCCAATTGAGCTACACCCGTAGAGACACGCAAAGCCGGACTTCCGGCTCTGCATGTTCAACACGCGATGGTTTATTCAATAATTTTACTTACAACACCGGCGCCTACCGTGCGGCCGCCTTCGCGA
>JBLRWS010000040.1:0-24574 GCA_047921075.1 Balneolaceae bacterium
GGTATAAAAAAAGCCGGTCCCTTGCAGGTGCAAAGGCCGGCTTATCACATTCAAAAAGACCGGTTTTAGAGTCCGCCGGCCCGTTGCGGCGTGCGTGGTGTTGGCCATTGCATCGGCTCTCCGGTTCGTGGATTGATCGGCATAACCCGTCTTTCTCGATTAAACGATTCGGGATCCTCACTGGCCATATATGCCAGGGTTGCGATCAATTTCACGTTGTTGCGAAGATCGTCAAACACCAGTTTGTCGTATGTGTCGCGGTTGGTGTGCCAGGTGTAGCTCCAGTAGTCCCAGCTGAGCGAACGCATCACAAAACCCGGTGCTCCGGCTGCCACAAACGATGCGTGGTCGGTGCCGCCGCCACTTGGCATGCCGGGAAAGGTGGTTTCAATATGCTGGCGCACATCCTGTGGTACAGCCGACAGCCAGCGGGTAAAATATTCGTACGAATGAAGAAACCCTTCCCCTGAAATGCTGGTAACACGTCCGGTGCCGTTATCCTGATTAAACAGCGCCTGAAGGCCGTCGACAATGTCAGGATTATCTGCCACAAACGCGCTTGAGCCGTTTAAGCCTTGCTCCTCACTTCCCCATAGCCCAACCAAAATGGTTCGCTTGGGATTGGGATATACCTCTTTAAGAATACGGGCCACTTCCATCATGGTAATGGAGCCTGAGCCATTATCGGTGGCTCCGGTTCCGCCATCCCACGAATCGTAGTGAGCACTCAGAATTATATATTCATCCGGTTTTTCGGTGCCGGGAATCTCGGCAATGGTATTGAACGTAGGCATCGCACCCAGTTCGCGCGATTGAGCATTCACCCGAATTTGTGGATTGGAACCGTGCTCTACCAAACGGTACAGCATTCCGTAATCTTCGAGTAGTACATCGATGGTGGGGATATTGTCTGTATTGGCGCCGAACACTTTGTTGGTGCCAAATCCCTGCGACCAGTTAGACATGATGATGCCCGCTGCACCGGCTTCTTCGAGTGCTGCAATGTACTGCCGGTTGTTCAGTCCGGTGTTGATGGTGCGCATGCGCCAGGCACGTGTGGCCTCCGCCCGCTCTTCCTGCATCTTTTCGAAGGACTCTTCCGTGGCCCACTCTTCCCAGTTATAGTTTGGGCGTCCGGTAGGCTGCGGCATAGTAATCATCACAAACTTACCCTCAACATTGGGCAGCCAGGCTTCAAATTCTTCGCGATTGTCGACTTCGGGGATGATGACCAGCTCAGCTGTTACACCACCTTCCGGTGTGGAGGGGCTCCAGGCAAGCTGCATGGCTTCCAATGTAACCACCCGCGGGTGAACCAGGTCCACATGAGTAATGCCGCGTTCCCAGCCGCGCCATTCGCCAAACTGTTCGTTTCGGGCTTCGATGCCCCATTCGTTAAACTGTTCAACAGCCCAATCGTGAGCGTGCTGCATTTGAGGGGTGCCAACCAGCCGCGGACCAATTACATCCAGTAGCTGATGGGCCAGCATTTCGAGGTGAGAGTCGTGGTCGGCCATCTCTACAATGCGGTCTACAACCTCTTGTTGTGTCTGTGCCTGAACGGAAAGCCCGGCCCAGACAAAAACGAAGAAAAGAATAAAAATACGTTTCATAAATATGGGTTCTTGTGTTAGGTATAGTGTGTGGTGTGATGCAGTGCCTTGCAAAATATTAAACCGGGCAACAAGATAGGGTGTAAAGTTGTAACGTTTTGTAACGACGTCAGGAGTCTGATGCGGTATACATCTTATCCACGATAATCATATGGGGCAGAGTGAGTACGCTGATGAGGATAAACAACAGGGAGAGAAACTCCTCCTGCAGTTGCAGGGCCTGCTGCACACCGGCAAGCAGTGCGAGTCCTGCAATGGAAACCAGCGTAAAAGGAGCAGCTTTCTTGTAAAAACCAGCCACAGAGAGACTGCGATTTTGGCTGCGCAGATAGTCTCGCATTTCCGTAACGTGGCCCGCGGAGTGCCACAGTGCGAAATAGAGCGCGAAGCCGATGAGTGGGCCGGTAATCAGAAAAAGGGCAACCAGCAGTAGGGAGTCGGCAACAAGTAATAGAGGTTTTTCAAGCTGTTTCAATGCCAGCAGAATCAGAATGGAAAGGGTATAGCATCCTGCAGAGAGCCATAGCGCTGCAGAAGGCTCGGGCAGCCGGCCGACGAGCGCCCCTTCGGATATACGCATCGCCTCGGCCATGATCGGGTAGGAGAGATCCGGGAATGGAAAAACAATCAGCGTGATGATAAAAAGGCCCCGCCCGGCAGTGAGAAGGTGACGCCAACCGGTTCGTTGGGCCAAAAACTCTTCGGCATCCGCCTGACCAAAATGATAGGCCGAAATCAGTAAAAAAAAAGCCATGCCGGCAACCGGTGCAACAATCCAGAGCGCTCCAATGACAAGCATAATCAGCAGATAGCCGGCATAAAAGAGAAGGTGGCTGCGAAGGGTTTGGTTTAATCCATACAGGCGTGAAGCGATAATATGATCGATGGCGCCGTGCGGGATGCCAATGACAAATACAGAGACCAAAACGAGCCAGGGAGCCATCGTCGAAGCGGTGTCGGGGATCCAAAGGGCCATGCCGATGCACAGAAGCGTGCTGCCAACCGCCAATGCGTTTAACCGGGAATCGCTGTGGCGCATAATCAGGCTCCGGTTACGATGCGGTGCTTCATCCGGTAGATGGAACGGAAAAATGGGGTGTAGGGCAGGGTAGAGAACAGTGCAATTTCCTGGCCGGGATGGGTTTTTTCTTCCAAAAACTGAAGCACCCGATCAAATTTGTTGTGCTTAAACAAGTCGTGAAATATCTGTACACCCATTGTGGGATTGTCTCTAAGAATGCGAAGCAACATCAAATCATACACGCGAAACCGATAGCCGGGACGGCCAACGGGAGGTGGATTTTCACCACGTTTAAGGGCAGAGGCTACTTTTTTAGAGTAGCGGTGAATACGCGTAAAGGTATATCCGGTAGAGGGTTTGGTGAGTCCGCCAACGGTACCGATATTGAATACCCGCTCATTGGTTTTGGCAGGGTAGTATCGGTCTTCCATCGGAATGGCTCCTTTCTCTTCGCGCAAGATGTTGTATTGAGATGGCTGCAGCTTGTAGCGGTTCTGAAGATAAGCGTCAATTCCTGCCCGATAGGTGTCGTCATCCAGTACGGTAGCTGTAAAAAAAGTGTATTCAACCAATGCGCGGGTTTCGCTGAATGGCAGCACATAGAAAAAGGTAACGCCGTGTTTCTGTGATGTATCAAAATCCATTAACACCGCCTTTTCGGGATCGAACAGCGGTTCTTTGGTCTCAATTTCCACACCCATAAAATGCTGCAGAAGTGATATATCCACCTTTTGCTTGTAGTAATCCTTGGGCTTCATCACGCTTTGGAATACCCAGGGCGCCCGATAGGTACCCTGATCGGTATGTACCACGCCGAGTTCATCGCTGAGATCATAACCGGTAATGGAACATTTTTTCCGCACAATAGTGGGAATCGAATCGGCCCGGTTCAGGATTGTACGCGTGTACTCGTCACTTCGCGTGCAGTGATACTGATACGCCTGCAGCCGCTCCGTAAAGCGATTGCCATAAACGGCAACTTCGAGAACCGGCCACGTTTTATGAATAAGCTGCTGCAAGGGGAGGTGCTCATCATTCCAAAAACACCACGTTTTGTCGGGCGACGGTTCGAATGATTGGTCCAATAGCAAAACGGACTGATGGTCTGTAACTCCCTCTTCCATGAGGTACCACAACAGGCTAAGACCGGATGCGCCTGCACCGGCTATGATCAGATCGTAGGAGTCATGCATTATGGTAGGGGCCTGTTTCGGGGAAATGGTTAGCGACGTACCGAAACGAACATGCAGGATGATACGAATCATTCCTCAGAGGTGCGGTGTTAGGGAGCCCGGCATCTGGCTGCTCCGTGCAGGCCCTGCTTTCCTTCATCTTTCCGGCACGTCGGTTTCTTTATTCTCTTGCTGCAGCGTACGCTCCAATTCACTCGTAAGCCGGTCCGATTCTTCCTGCAGGCGCTGCCTTTCAGTTTCGATTTGCTGCTGTATACGCTCGATTCGCAGAAGTTGCCCTTCGGCATCCCGTTGATAATAATCGTGGCTGATGCGGAACGACTCTTCCGAAACGTTAAACTTGTCAAAGACCTTTACTTCAAACGAGTCGCGCGAAGCTGATTCCAGCTGTTGTGGGTTTAGCTGCTGTACAATCAGCAACTCGGCAAAGACGTCGATGTATACCTCCTCTTCAAGCAGCTCGGCCGGTTTCGAATCGCAGCCCGCAAGCAGCAGGCCTGCAAAGAAGATCGGAAGAAGGAGGATGTTCCACTTAGAGCTCATCCGGATTCTTTGGGTTTAAGGGGCGCAGTGTAATTTCGTTGATCAAAAAGTTATCGGGTGTTTCCAGCAGGTGCAGCAGTGTTTGAGCCACATCCGCTGCCCGGAGCATATTGTCGTGCACATCCACACCCTCTGCGTTGTCAAAGAATGAGGTGGAAATGGAGCCGGGAAACATACAGCTTACCTTAATGCCGTCGTACCGCAACTCTTTAAACAGGGCTTCACTAAATCCCCGCAGCCCGAATTTGGTGGCATTATAACCCGAAATCTGAGGGTTCCCTACCAGCCCTGCAACCGAGGCGATATTGATGATGTGTGAGACCGAATCGTTTATTTTCATCAGGGGCACAATCTTTCGGGTAATGTAAAACACCCCGTTCAGGTTGGTCTGTACCATGGTGTGCCACTCCTCAAGCGTAAGAGAATCCACAGCGCCGAAGTAGCCGAGGCCGGCATTATTTATGAGCACATCGGGCAGGTGCGTTTCGCTGAACGTCTCGTCTATCCACGCTTCCACATCATCGGGGCGGGTGATGTCTAACGGCACCGGTACAAACGCATCACCCAGTATTTGGCGAATGTTGGTAAGCTTATCGGTACTGCGTGCCAGCCCATAGACAGTGGCTCCCTTGTCGACCAGTGCCTTGCTGAACTCTGCGCCAATGCCGCTGCTTGCTCCGGTTACAATTGCATGTTTGTTGTCAAGCTTCATAAGGTTCGATTTTGGATTTAAAGGAGTTCTGAATATTATAACTTTTTGCCTGTGGGTGATGTTTCACGAAAGGTAACGATTCCAATCCTCTCTGCACAAAAAACGCAACCTGTTCATACCTATGATTTTTGTTGATATCGGGAATTCACACATCAAAGCTGCCGTAAAGCAGGGGCTGGAATGGGAACGGGTTTTTATCACCGCGATTGATCAATTGCCCATGTTCGATCAATGGCTTCGTTCCATCGAAAGGGGCACTACAATCATTGTCAGCTCTGTGCGCAAAGATGCCGGGGATGTACTCACTTTGCACGACGATCAGCTCGATATTACGGTACTGGATCAACTGCTTCTCAGGAAATTTGAGATCGATTACAAAACGCCCGGCACGTTAGGGATGGATCGCTTTTTAGTATGCCTGGGAGCCAACACGCTGACCGGCAAAGGAGTCATTGTGATCGATTCCGGTACCGCGGTTACCATCGATATGATGACCTCCGACCGTGTTTTTATGGGAGGTGTAATTATGCCCGGGTTGGACGTACTTCACAGCGCCATGCACGAACGGCTGCCGGAACTGCCGAAGGTGAGCCCCCAGCTTTACGGGGCGTTTCCCGGTAAGTCTACGCAAGAGTGTCTGGAGCTGGGGCTTAACGGGCTGTACATCGATGCGATTCGCTCTTTTGTGAGCCGTTTCAGGGAAAAATCGCCGAAGGCCGGCATTTTTGCGACAGGCGGTGGTTCGGAGTGGATCTACACACAGCTGCGCAATCGGTTTGAGATAAAAGTACGCAAGCAGCTCATTTTTGACGGGATGGAAGAGGCGTATAAGTCGTACGTACTGATGTAGCCGGCGGCTACTGACCGTTCAACTTGCCGGCAATCGTGGCTACTACCATTTTCAGAGCCACATGGTTTTCCCCGCCCCGCGGTATAATAATATCGGCGTAGCGCTTGCTGGGCTCCACAAATTCGAGGTGCATGGGCCGAACAAACTTTTCGTACTGCTGAATCACCCCCTCCAGCTCGCGGCCGCGTTCCATAATATCCCGCGAAATACGGCGCAGTAAGCGAATATCGTCATCGGTATCCACATAAATTTTGATATCCATCTGATCGCGCAGGGCGGGTTCGGTAAAGATCAGGATCCCATCCAGCAAAATGATGTTTTTCGGCTCCGCTTTTTCGGTTTCATCCGAACGGGTATGGGCTGCAAAATCGTACACCGGTATCTCTACCTGATAGCCGTTTTTGAGAGCTTCCACGTGGCGGATCATCAGCTCCGTTTCAAGCGATGCAGGATGGTCAAAATTCTGTTTTTTTCGATCTTCAAGGGAGAGGTGCCTCAGGTCGCGGTAGTACGAATCGTGCTGAAGGAGCAAAACATTCTCTTCGCCGATGTGCTCCAAAATTTTACTTACAACCGTGGTTTTTCCTGAGCCGCTGCCACCGCCCACGCCAATAATTAATGGATCTTTGCTCATTGTGTGCTGCCCAGTGTCGAGGTTCCGTTTCCATTTCGGTTGAACGATCGATCGTATTCCACTTTGAAATCACGAATGGACCGGAAGATGGCCGATGCCAGAATGGCTTGCCCATAATCGCTGGTCATGTAGCGCGCTTCGCTGGGGTTCGATAGAAAGCCAAGTTCGATGAGTACACTGGGCATCGATGCTTCGTAAAGCACCTGGAACGGCCCTTGCTTTACACCACGCGACCGGCGCTGTGCCCGTACGCGAAATTGATTTTCAATCTTTTCTGCCAACCGCTCGCTAATGCGCATATTTCCCGAATTTTCGAGCTCGTAAATGAGCATATCTTCGTCGGTAATGGTGCGTTGTTCGGTAACATCATCAAACCGAACCACACTGTTCTCGCGCTTGATCACTTCAAGTGCTGAATTACTGTGGGTCATCCCCAAAAAGTAAACCTCGGCACCGCTTGCATTGGCACGCGAAAACGAGTTGGCATGGATCGAGACAAACAGGTCGCCGTTGTGCTCGTTGGCAATGCGCCCGCGGTCGGGCAGGGAAATGTAGCGGTCGTCGGTGCGGGTATAGACCACATTCAAATCGGGAATGTTCTCTTTTAGATACTGCCCTACTCGTAATGTAATTTCCAGTGCGAGGTCTTTTTCCCTGATACCGCCTACCCCTATAGATCCGGGATCGCGGCCGCCGTGGCCGGCATCAAGTACAACGGTTCGAAGAGTGCTCCCACGGCTGGGAACCGGAATTTCATCAAAAACAGTTGGGTCGGGGTCGACGCTTCCACCCGCAAAGAGCGACCAGTCGATCGGGTCCATATCGGGAAGTAAACCGGAGATTGCATCCTGCGGGGTATAGCTCAGCGCCAGCAACAAATCGGTTCCGTTTTGGTCGGGGTACACACGGGTGTTGAAGTATATCCCTTCCTGCAGGTGAATATCCACGGCAAAACCGGAAGGAATATTGTAAAGGTCCAGATCACGAATGGCTGCGTTCGACTCCAGCTTTCGGAAGTTGAGCGTGTCGTGCATGGGGGCGTACAGCATCATCTGAATCAGATTCTCCCGTGGCTGGTACACATCCGATGAGTCGATCATAGAGGAAAGATGATACCGTATTACGAATCCGTTTCCATCGCTGCGCTCTACAGCGGAGATTCGGGAAAGGGTCTCTTGTGCATGCAATTCGGGCGTAAGGAGGGACCAAATACATACCAGCAGGCCGGTCAGAAGAAGAATCTGCCTGGTCATCTTTCTATCGTTTTTTGTATTCTGCAGATGATATTGCTGAAATGTACAGATTATTTTGAACATTGCGTACAGGAACTTTTCGTTTTATTGTTGATAACCGAACCCCATTTTTCTTCCATTCAAAAACAAAAAAAAGTCTACATTATACAGTGTTAACCGTAGTTTACGCACCACGCTGTTACCCTCTGTTCAGGATGGGGACAGGATTTTCGGGGCGCAACTGTAAAAACTGTTCATGAGCAACAAACAAACTGTTTCGAAACAATCTGCGTATAGCGATATCAACGGGCAGATTTCGCAATTATTTGAATCAGAACTGATTCCGGCGGTGGCTGGTATCCGCGATTCCTTTCGCGATGCGCTTCTGGAATGGTTCTACAACTTTCGGAAAGATCTCTCAAAGCTGGACAAAGAAGATCCGAGGTATGTGCACAAGAAAGTGGATCTGTTTGCGCAGAGAATTCCTGAGTTGGAGTCATTGATCACCGATCTTCGTCATTTCGATTGGGCCGAGCGGTGGGTCGATGCAGTAACGGCTGCTGCTGCCAAAGCTCCCGAACAGATCGAAACCGTGCAGGGCCCGGAACGGTTTGCTGCGCAGCCCGGCGATACGGTGTATGTGAAGCTCATAAAAACGCTGAAGCGCCTGGGCCGGGTACTCCCCGGCGGTACTGCACGAAAACAGGTGATTCCCGTCCGACTCATCCTCCGATCGCACCTGATGAAGCAAACCGAATGGTACGCCGAATTCGCCTCGCTCGAATACGACGGCGTAACCCGCATTCTCGATCAGCTGCTGGAAATCGAACAGAAAGAGAATCAAAAACCGGTTTCGGGCGAGGAGACCGAATCGGACACGGAGCAGGAAAGCACAGAACAGGGAGAAGAGACCTATACGCTGCAGTTCGTAAACCGGCTGGACGATCACATCGATCAGGCTATACAGCAGCTAAACCAGGAAGAGAAGGTGCATGTAGAATATGCACAAAAAGCGCTCGAACCTGTACAACAGTCATGTATCGAGCGTCTTCAAAAAGCCGGCACGTTTGAGGCGGGTACAATCAAACGAGTAGACTCTTCCACGAGTCTTGGAGAGCTGGCCGCTGCACAGAAAAAGATTTCGGGAGCCTGGAAGCAATATATGGTTACTCAACTATCCGACTTGCGGGTTCAGACCGATATTTCCCGGTACAGTCTCAACGGACAGGAAATTATTAGTGGCATTCGCCAGCAGATGCACGAGCTGTTTCGAGATGCCGTATATCTTCCCTGCGAAAACGGAATAACGTTTTTGAAAGAGACCATCGACGTTTTGGAGAGTTACGGCGATGAGTCGGAGGCGCTGAACGTGATCGGCAAACGCCAGCCCGACATCAACCAGACCCTGCACAACCATCTGCTTGCACATTTTGATAACGAATCGTTCGATTTTAGCGGTATCGAGCATGCCCGCCGTGCCGTGGGTACGCTGCAGGCCGATGTTCAATTCTTTAGCAGCGAGCTGAAACTTGCAGAAAAACGGGAACGGACTCTTCCCAGCCCGATCGTAGAGGTAGATACCATTCAGTGGCAAAAGCTGGCCGCACGTTTTCTGAAAAACGAAGCGATCAACAAACTGGATCCCGAATCGTACGGGTTTGAGTCGTTTTTGAAAGAGCGTTTCTCCGAGATGAAGGAGAGCGTGGATATTGTGGATGTAAACCTGAGCGCCGCACTGAATCCCGAAGCCGCGGGAAATCAGGAGGATGAAGTTGAGGAGGTGAATCCGGTGGAAATTGCAACGGATGGTATCGAGCGTGCGGTGGCGGCACTGGAGCGAATTATAAAAGAGGCCCGCGAAAAGCAGAACAGCTACATTCGGGAGATGGATGTCACGTTTCCCAAGGCGCTCTATCGCCTCTCGGCTACCATGCTGAATCGGGAATATGACGAGTTTGAGATGCGGGACACCGCCTATCAGGTAAAAGAGCAGGCGGCATCGTGGCGGGAAAGATGGGAAAAGTGGCAAGCCGTGTTTCTCGAAAAAGGGGAGCTGGCGTTGCGCTTTGCCACCAAGAAGTATAGAGAGTACAGCAGTGTTGTTTTTCGGTTTCTCGGTTTTCGGGGATCCGAATCGGTATCGGTACAGGAAAAACGAAACCTGGCAGAATACCTGTCACAGCCGGGTACCGTCAACGAACTTCCGCACGTATATAAGCAGCTGTTTGATCGAAATTTTACCATCGATGAGCGCTTCTATGTGCCTCCGAAACCGGGTCTGACGATGGTGGAATCCTCTTTTGACCAATGGTCGCGCGGATTGGCTGCCAATGTGATGGTGATCGGCGAAAAGGGAAGCGGAAAAACCACAATGCTTCGTTTTCTGAAAAAGAAAGTCTATCCCAATGCTGAATGGAGCACACTCAATTTCAGTACCACCTTTTGCGACGAAGAGACGTTGATTGGGAAACTGGCCGGGCATTTTCAGTTGGAGGGAATTGCATCGCGAAATGATCTGATAGAAGCGATTCTGAAGTTCGGAGACCGGAGAGTGGTAGAGATCGAGAATATTCAGAACATCTTTATTCGCAACATCAATGGATTTGGTGCGCTCAACAGCTTTTGGGAAGTGGTCTCTTCTACGTCGGATAAAATCTACTGGGTCGTTACCTGCTCGCGATACTCCTGGGCGTTCTTTCGTAAAATATCGAGCTCCGATCAGTACTTTTCCCATATCATCGAAGCCGATAGACTCGACAAAGAACAGATCGAAGCAGCCGTTCTTACCCGCCACCGTGCATCGGGCTACGAAGCGGTATTTGATGTGTCGGAATCGGTGAAAAACAGCCGTTCCTACAAACGCGCACTCGATGACACCCGCACCAAACAGGAGATGGCCAAAGATGACTACTTTACCCGGTTATCTAAAATTTGTGAAGGCAACATGTCGATTGCCATGATTTTTTGGGTGCAGTCGATCAAGGAGTTTGACGACCAATCCATGGTGATACAACCGATTGAAGTAGCCGATGTCGACAAACTGGAAATACCATCAACCGATGTTCTCTTTACCCTTGCCGCACTGGTTATTCACGATAAACTGACCGATGAGGAGGTAGCACTGGCACTGCACCAGCCACTGCGCGAAAGCCGGTTAATGCTGACGCGGCTGCGAAGCAAAGGGATTATTTATAGAACAGATGGGGGGTACAGCCTCAATCATCTGGTGTACCGGCAGGTGGTGCGCCTTCTAAAACGCCGAAATGTTCTGCATTAATGGAGCTTATATGATCAATAAAACATCTTTTTTACTACAAATAATAGCTCTTTTTCTATTGGGTCTGATGTTCGTTCTGCCCGGTTCAGCAGTCGCACAGGAGAACGGGGCCAATCTGGAATCACTGATCGAAGAGGTGCAGGATGTGGCTCCGGATGAACCCTCTGATGAGGAGGTTGAGGCGGATGAGGAGAACGAGGAAGAGGCCGGGGTGGACGATGAACTGTCACAAATACGGGAACTGATCTCCTTTGGTAAAATATTATACTCACTGATCCTCCTGTTTGGCGCGTACTTTCTGAATAAATATCTGAACCTGGTTCTCGATAAATTTTCGGAAAAGGCCACCGATTACCGTCTGATCATTAAACGTATTGCGCCGATCAGCCGCATCGTAATCTGGACGCTCACGATCTATGTCATTATTGCGGGAATCATCGCCCCGCCGTTCGAAACCGTCATTACCATTGTTGCGTCGGTGGGTATTGCCGTAGGCTTTGCCTCGCAGGATATTCTTAAAAATATTTTCGGCGGTATTATCATTATTCTCGACCGGCCATTTCAGGTGGGAGATAAAATTGAAGCCGGTGATCATTATGGAGAGGTGCTAAGTATTGGCCTGCGCTCGTGCCGTATTGTTACCCCCGATGATTCCATTGTCTCTATTCCGAACGGAGAGCTGATGAACCGTGCCGTGTCGAATGCCAATTCGAGTGCGCTCGACTGTCAGGTGGTAGCTGAAATTTTTCTACCGGCCACAGCCGATGTGAATCGGGTGAAGGAGATTGCGTATCGGGCGGTATACGCCTCGTCGTACAGTTACCTGAACAAGCCGGTATCCGTGATTGCCCTGAATGAAATACATGAGCGCCAATTTGTACTCAAGCTACGTGTAAAAGCGTATGTCATCGACATCCGGTACGAATTTCCCTTCAAAAGTGATATGACCGAGATGATCCTTTCCGAGTGCAACCGGTTGGGGATGATTGATCCCGCCACCATGCAGGCGAATGTTCAGGAAGCATCCTAACGCCCGGTCGGTACCCCGTGGTTGAACTCTCAGCACAACGAGTGGATTTCGGGGCGTGAAATGAAACAGAGAGCACGGCGTCCGGAACGCGTACAGCGCTTTAAGAGTCCGAATCAGCGATTTTAAAGGACTCCAGTTCTTCCGCGTGGATGGCGTAGATTCCTTCACCGTGGCACTGTCCGTTTTTGATAATAAGGGTGGGCGGAGTGGCCATATCGCCGGTTGACATCAGCGACTCTTCCCGGTTGCGATCGGCATCGAGCCGGTTGTAGGCCTCCACAGCCTCACGGAGCTTCTCTTCGTCGGTGTCGGCAGCCGAGTAAACCAGATAGCCCCACGGGCCGCCCATCGGTTTGGACCCGAACGGAAGCATTCTGCACTGACCGGGATCGCCGGCTTCTGTTGTACCGACAAGCTGCTCAATGGTATCAAGAAGGGCGTTCAGATCGTTGGCTTTATTCATGGTGGCGGTGTTACAGGAGGCGATCAAACAGAAAGAAAAGAGAACGGTTCGTGTTATCACAGCCATGGAATTGGGTTCAGTTGATTGATAAAGAATATTCAATTCAGGCCAGCTGTGCAAATCGGTGGAGGGGCAATCGGATCACTGTTTCCTAAAAACAGAAAAGCCACAGCGCGATAGGCACTGCGGCTTTTGTTTACACTCAGTAGTTGGATTAACTCACGCGACGTACTTCAACCGCGCTAAGTCCTTTTGGAGTATCTTCTACGTCAAATTCCACCTCTTCACCATCATCAAGTCCCTCTTGAAATCCGAGATTCTCGATATTGTTTCTGTGAACAAAGATGTCTTTGCTACCATCTTCCGGTTCAATGAAGCCAAAACCTTTCTCAGCGTCGAACCATTTTACTTTACCGTATTGCATTACTAGATGTTATTAAGCTGCAGGAAAACCTACAGGGTTAGGATTGAATGAATAGTATACAAAGGATTCGCGTGAATGCCTACGAAATCCACGTTTTCACAAAAAAATTTAATAAATAAGGCGTTCAGAGGCCTATTTTGTGAGGCGGAGTAGCCGAAATTATCCCAGATTTTGCAGCGCTTCGTTCAGTTTTTGCAGATCCGACCGGGCATCTTCTCTTTTTTGGCGCTCTTTGGCCACCACCTCTTCGGGAGCGTTGTTTACGAACTTTTCGTTGGCCAGTTTCTTCTCAACCCCGTTCAAAAAGCCTTTCGTTTTGTCGATCTCTTTCTGGATACGTTCTTTCTCTTTATCCAGATCAATCAAGCCTTCCAGCGGTACAAAGAGCTCGGTTCCCTTAACCAGCGATGCGGCTGAGGCCTTTGGTTGTTCGGCTTTGGTATCAAAAGTCAGCGTTTGGATGGGAAGCAGCTTACGGTATACCCATTCGTGCTGTTTTAGTGCCTCTTCCGCAGCGGCTGTCGGTGCTTTGATGATGACATCAAGCGCGGCGCGCGGCGAGAGACCCATTTCGGCCTGAATGTTTCGAACAGCGGAAACCTGCTGCTGAATGTCCGTGAACCGATCAATCGCTTCAATATCAGGCTCTTCATCGCTTTCCGGCCAGGCGCTAACCGTAATCGCCTCTGCCGTTCCGCGTTGATCCAGGCGGTGCCAGATCTCTTCCGTGATAAACGGCATGAAGGGGTGCAGGAGCTTCATCAGCTGTTCAAAAAAACCGAGAGCCCGTTCCAGTTTCTGCTTTTCGATCGACTGTTCCGGATCGTCGGGTTTGCACAGCTCAATGTACCAGTCGCAAAAATCGTCCCAGATCAGTGAGTAGATCTTTTTGAGGGCGTCGTTGAGACGGTATGAGGCGAAATCGCGGTCCATCCCCTCAAGAGTCTGCCGGATGCGGGCAAGCATCCATTTGTCGGCCAAATTCGTCTCATCGATGGAGAGGGAAGGGGTGTAGGACTCTCCATCACGCTTGTTCATCATCAAAAAGCGGAGGGCGTTCCATATTTTGTTGGAGAAGTTGCGTCCCTGTTCGCAGAGGTTCTCATCAAACAGCAGATCATTGCCGGCCGGAGAAGCGAACAGCATGCCCACACGCGTGCCGTCAGCTCCGTACGCGTCGATGAGTTTGAGCGGATCGGGCGAGTTGCCGAGCGATTTCGACATTTTGCGCCGCTGTTTGTCGCGCACAATGCCGTGGTAATAGACATCGCGAAACGGTTTTTCGTCCATAAAGGCGAAGCCGGCCATAATCATCCGTGCCACCCAAAAGAACATGATTTCGGGGGCCGTTACCAGGTCGCGCGTGGGGTAATAGTACGCCAGCTCGCGATTGGCTTCTCCGGTTTTGATGAAGTCCGGATCGAACACCGTGATGGGCCAGAGCCAAGAGGAGAACCAGGTGTCGAGCACATCTTCGTCCTGGCGCAGTACATCGGCAGAGAGTGCATCACGCCCGCTCTTATTTCGGGCAAGCTGCAGCGCTTCCTCTTCTGTTTTCGCCACCACGTATTCGTCATCACCATCGCCGTAGTACCAGGCGGGGATCCGGTGGCCCCACCAGAGTTGGCGCGAAATGCACCAGTCGCGGATGTTTTCCATCCAGTGGCGGTAGCTGTTTTTAAATTTTTCGGGATGGAAGGTGATCTCATCATTGAGCACATTCTCCAGAGCCGGCTTGCTCAGGTCTTCCATTTTCAAGAACCACTGCAGGGAGAGGCGCGGCTCAATGACCGCGTCGGTCCGCTCACTGTAGCCGATTTTATTGGCAATGGACTCCGTTTTTACGAGCAGGCCAAGTTCTTTAAGATCTTTTGCGATGAGCTTGCGGGCCGTAAAGCGGTCTTCGCCAATGTAGTGGCCTGCGCTTTCGGCTACGGTGCCGTCCGCATTTAGCATGTCGATCACCTCCAGCCCGTGGCGTTCGCCAATCTCGTAATCGTTGGGATCGTGGGCCGGTGTAATTTTCAGGCAGCCCGATCCATACTCGGGGTCTACATACTCATCGGCAATAATGGGCACCTTTCGGTTGACCATGGGAATGATGGCGTGTTTACCGATCAGGTGCGCAAACCGTTTGTCCTCGGGGTGCACACAAACACCGGTATCGGCCAGGATGGTTTCGGGGCGGGTTGTGGCAATGGTTACAAATTCATCGGTTCCATCAATCGGGTAGCGTACGTGGTAGAGCTGCGACTGTACATCGCGATGGATCACCTCTTCGTCGCTGAGTGCGGTTTGCGCTTCGGGATCCCAGTTTACCATACGCAGCCCGCGATAGATCAGCCCGCGGTTGTGCAGCTCAATAAAACAGTCAATTACCGAGCCGTACAACTCTTCTTCCAGCGTGAACCGGGTCCGGTTCCAGTCGCACGAAGCGCCCAGCTTGCGCAGCTGCTGCAGAATAATGCCGCCGTGTTCGTTGGTCCAATCCCAGGCGTGATCCAAAAAAGCGTCACGGCTGAGGTCACTTTTCTTGATTCCCTCTTTGCGTAATTTCTGTACCACCTTGGCCTCGGTGGCAATGGAGGCGTGGTCGGTGCCGGGTACCCAGCAGGCGTTATAACCCTGCATGCGGGCGCGGCGAATCAGCACATCCTGAATGGTGTTATTAAGCATATGCCCCATGTGCAACACACCGGTTACATTGGGAGGGGGAATGACCACCGCATACGGTTCGCGCTCATCCGGTTGGGAGCGGAAAAATCCGTGCTCCTCCCAGTAGGCGTACCAGCTTTCTTCCGTTTCGGTTGGGTTGTACTGCTTGGGAAGTTCGGTGGATTGTTGTTCAGCCATGATAGTGCGTTATCCCACCCTGCGGATGCGGATAAAAAAATCTACGTCGTTGGTTTAGGGTCAAAAAATCAGGTCGGCCGGTGTAAAAAAAACAGAAGGCCGTTTATTTGATGCGCTTCAACCGCACGCCAAAGTGTCCGTCGCAGCCGTGTACATGCGGCAGGGTTTGATAGGCGAAGCCGTCGTGTGCCAGCACCTCTTCGGGCAGGAACTCCTCCAGGCTTTCCAGCTCAAAGTTGTCAATCTTGTCGAGGAATTTCTGAATCTGCTCCCAGTTTTCTTCTTCCTCGATGGAGCAGGTGCTGTAAACCAACCGTCCGCCTTTTTTCACCAGATTGGCAGCCTCTTCGAGCAGCTCACCCTGCAGGGCAATCGATTGATCGAGCTCTTCCTGCGTTCGCTTCCAGCGTAAATCGGCTCGTTTACTCAGCACGCCGGTTCCGGAGCAGGGGGCATCGAGCAGTACGCCGTCGGCCAGTTTCAGGTTCAGTTCGCGTACATCCGAACGCATAATTTTGATGTTTTCGGCGCCGTAATTCATGGCGCTTTCAGCCAGCTTCTCCAGCCGCTCGGGATTGATGTCTACCGAGGTGATAGAGCCTTCGCCCTCCATCATGTCAGAGATGGCGATGCTTTTGGTGCCGGGGGCTGCGCACAGGTCGTAAATCATTTCGCCGGGCAGCGGCTCCAGAATGGTGGGGGCAAATCCTGCGGCAATATCCTGCACCAGGCAAAAGCCACGATCAATCAGCCCTTTGGTGATAAACGGCGCAACTGAGTCGACCTTAAAGTAGTTGGGCAGCCAATCGCTTTCCGTAAACTGAATGCCGGTTTTCTCCATTCGCAACTTAAAATTCTCCGTTTTGGTACGAAGATTATTTACACGGATGTAATAGTCGGGCCGGCCGTTGTTGGCTTGCATTAATTGGAAAGCTTCCCGTTCGCCAAACCGTTTTACCCATCGCTTTACCAGCCACTCGGGGTGCGAAAAAGTGGTGGCAATGAGCTTGGTGCGGTCTTTGAATGCCGGTTTCGGTAGGTTTTCGATATCGCGCTGAATATTGCGGAGAATGGCGTTCACCAGATCGCCCGATTTGTGTCCCTGCCGCAACTTGGCCATCTCAACCGATTCGTTGATGGAGGCGTAATCGGGGGTGCCATCCATAAACAGCAGTTCGTACAGCCCAAGGCGTAAAATATTTTTCAGCCCGGGCTTCATTTCATCCATGCCGATGCTTGAAAATTCGCCCAGTATAAAATCGAGATAGCTGAGTTTACGGAGGATGTTCTGTACATACTCTCGAACCTGTGCCCGCTCTCTTGGCTCAAGCTCATTGGCGTGGGAATAGTCAACCCGGCCTTGTTCATCAAATTCCATGAGTATGTCGATGCTGACGGAGCGTGCTGTGCGTTCTGTTTCCAAGGGGCGTAAGGGTTAGGTTCTTAAGGGTACGAATCGGTACAATAGCGCATTATTTTACCGAAAAATTGTAAGCCTTAAATATAACGGATTTGTTGCCTACTTGCTACATAAGCTTTCCGGCAAAACACGGCCTTTCATGCGCTGCAGGCACCCCGCACATGCGAAATACGTATATTGCAGAGTCACTCACCCGAACCGATAGCCGGACAGGCTCATGAGCACATGGATATCACAATTTGATGCACTGGTTTTCTTTGCCGGATTGGGCGTGTTTCTGTTTGCCATGCATTTAATGGAGGAGTCAATTCGCGAACTGAGCGCCTCAGCGCTGAAACGGGTGCTTCGCAAAGCCACGGAAACGCGTCCCTCGGCTATTGCCAGTGGCGCAGCCAGTGCGGCCGTTCTGCAGAGCAGTTCGGCCGTTTCGTTGATGGTGCTGGCATTTACCGGTGCGGGTATGATGACACTGGTGCAGGCCATAAGTGTGATGATGGGAGCAAAGATCGGTACTACGGTTACCGCCTGGCTGGTCGCTGTCTTTGGATTTGAATTTTCACTTGAGGCGGTCACCCTTCCGCTAATTGCAGTCGGCGGGTTGGGAATCATTGTTCTTTCCCGATCTAAAAAGTATGTCAACATCAGCCGGTTTCTGGTGGCGTTTGGCCTGCTTTTTTTGGGGCTCGATTATATGAAAGTAAGTGTAGAAAACCTGGCCGAATGGATGGATCCCAATATGCTGGCGGGGTATGGCATACTGGTTTTTGCACTGGCGGGCCTGCTTTTTACGGCGGTAATGCAAAGCAGCTCGGCCACCATCGCGCTGGTACTTACGGCACTCTTCAGTGGCCTGTTGACTTTCGAACAGGGTGCGGCGATGGTGGTGGGGGCCAATGTGGGCACGACCGTTACGGTGCTGTTGGGTTCGATTGGGGGGCTTCAGATCAAAAAGCAGGCGGCTGTGAGTCAAATGGTTTTTACAACCGGTACAGCGGCCATCGCGCTGCTGGTGCTTCCGGCGCTGATCTGGCTGTCGCTCGAGCCCTTTGGGTTGTCGGGGAATTTGGTGTTGGGCCTGGCACTCTTTCACAGTTTGTTCAATATACTGGGTGTATTGATGTTTTACCCCTTTATCGGGCATCTCGCCGATCAGGTGGAACGTTGGATTCCTGAAAAACGAACACGTCTCACACGGTTTATCCACAAGACGGAAGCGGATGTACCGGAGGCAGCCCTGGTGTCGCTGCGCCGCGAACAGCAACATTTTTTGGTGCAGAGTATTCGGTATATCCGGTCGGTAGTGAGCCGCCCCGGTGGCGGACAAACAACCTTTTACCCCGACTTGGCCGCGTACCATGGCGAGATCTTCGCCTTTCACGTAAAGATGCGTCAAAATCAGCTGGATGAGCCTGTGGCACAAGCGGCCGATGATCTGATGCGAGCCGGCCGATACATGATGAATGCGACACGAAATATGCATTATTTGACGGACGACCTTCAGAGCATCGCGGCGGAACCGTCCGCTATCTATACCGAAGCGGCAGCATCCATAAAAAAACGGATGGAGCTGTTCCATGACTGCTCGTCCCGGTATTTTGATAAGCAGCACGATACCTATCAATCACTCTGGCAGCAGGCCGGGCTGTTGCGGGACGAACTGGAGATGATCAGCCGCAAACTGGAAGAGGGCGATAAAGAATTCATCAAGCGGTGCGGAGATGCATTTGTTCACCCCGATATGACCATGGAAGAGGTTACGCGCCTGTTGATGGTGAACCGAAACACAACGGAGTCGGGTAGAATGCTCTATCAGGCGATGCAGATCATTCTCGAAGAGGCGAGCCGGCAGGGAGCTGGCGATGACCGGTAGGCATACCGGATTGCTCTTTTGCAAAAAACTTATCGTTGATTTTACAGGGTAAAGTGGGTACCTTTTTAAGCTGTAAATGAAGGGGTATATTTGTGTCTGTCAACCCGTTTGCAATCGTGGTTATTCACGCCCCATACTTCCTATAAAAAAAGAACATTCGAATGAATAAAGGCAATGTAGCACAGGTCATCGGCCCGGTCGTTGACGTCGATTTTGAACAAGGCGAACTTCCCAAAATTCTTAACGCGCTCTATATTGAAAGAGATGATAAAACGCGGCTGTATCTCGAAGTGGCACAGCATCTCGGTGAAAACCGGGTAAGAACCATTGCGATGGACTCTACCGACGGAGTTGTGCGAAATGTTGAGGTAGTTGACTCCGGCTCGCCGATCTCTATGCCGGTGGGTGAAGATATTCGCGGAAGGCTGTTTAATGTTGTAGGCGAAGCGATTGACGGCATCGAGCAGCCGGAGGGGAAAGAGAGATACCCGATTCACCGCGATGCACCCAAATTTGAAGACCTTGCCACCAGTTCCGAAATTCTGGAAACCGGTATTAAGGTGATTGACCTTCTCTGTCCGTACGCCAAAGGGGGTAAAATTGGCCTTTTTGGCGGTGCCGGTGTAGGTAAAACGGTTTTGATTCAGGAGCTGATCAACAATATTGCCAAGCAGCACGGCGGCCTGTCGGTATTTGCCGGTGTTGGCGAGCGTACCCGTGAAGGTAACGACTTGCTGCGGGAATTTATCGAATCGGGTGTGATTAACTATGGCGACGATTTTAAGCACGCCATGGAACAAGGAGAGTGGGATCTCTCCAAAGTGGATATGGATGTGTTGAAAGAGTCGCAGGCGACCCTGGTATTTGGCCAGATGAACGAGCCTCCTGGAGCACGTGCCCGGGTAGCGCTGTCGGGCCTTACTGTAGCCGAGTACTTCCGCGATGAAGTATCGCCCGATATCCTTCTCTTTATCGATAATATTTTCCGGTTTACACAGGCCGGCTCCGAAGTATCGGCGCTGCTTGGACGTATGCCATCTGCGGTAGGGTACCAGCCCACACTGGCTACCGAAATGGGGGATCTGCAGGAGCGCATTACCTCCACCAAAAACGGGTCCATCACCTCGGTACAAGCTATTTACGTACCGGCCGATGACTTGACAGACCCCGCACCCGCCACCACATTCTCTCACCTCGATGCAACCACGGTATTGAGCCGGGCACTTACACAGATCGGTATCTATCCCGCTGTAGATCCGCTCGATTCCACCTCTCGTATCCTCGATCCGAAAGTGGTTGGTGCCGAGCACTACAAGTGTGCCATTAAAGTGACCGAGCTGCTGCAGAAATACAAAGACCTGCAAGATATCATTGCAATTCTGGGTATGGATGAGCTTTCCGACGAAGACAAACTGGTTGTGTCGCGTGCACGTCGTGTACAGCGTTTCCTTAGCCAGCCGTTCTTCGTAGCGGAGCAGTTTACCGGCCAGAGCGGTGAGTATGTACGCATCGAAGATACTATCAAAGGCTTTAATATGATTATCGACGGCGAGCTCGATTACCTGCCTGAAAACTCGTTCCACCTGGTTGGAACCATTGAGCAGGCGGTTGAGAAAGGCGAGCGACTTACAGCCGAAGCCAACGCGTAATTTTAAACCGACCAACGCATGTCAGATAAAACGTTTTACGCGCAGCTGCTTACGCCCAACGGAGCTCTTTTTGAGGGGGATGTAACCATTGTGGATGTTCCCGGTTCGGAAGGGCGATTCGAGATTTTATACAATCACTCGCCCATCGTATCCACACTTGGCATCGGCCGGATTGAGATCACCACAGAAGAGAATAAAACGCTGCGATATGCGGTAAGCGGCGGTTTTCTGGAGGGAAGTGATAATCGGATCACCATTCTGGCCGAAGAGGCAGTGGAAGCGTCCACCATCGACCTGGACGAGGTGAAGGCTGCCCGCGAGCAAGCGAAAAAAGCGCTGCAGGGTACCACCACCGGCCGCGAGATTCTTGAGAAGCAGCTGGCTGAAGCGGACAACCTGATCAAAACTGCAGAAACCGCCTCCTGATACATCAGGAAACCTTTTACGGAGTAAAAAAACAAAAACCCCCGGCAGTAAAAGCATCGGGGGTTTTTTGTTTTAAAATACTACCGGAGTTCCAAACAACATTTTCACAGGTTTACCACGTACCTTTGCCGGGGTAAAGGCTGTGACCGTAATGGCTTTCTGAACCTCCTCGATACAGTTATTGTTTTCCTGACCCGAATCGTCGGATATTTTCTCGACGTGTCCCTGTTCGTTTACAATAAACTGGAAAAGTATCCGCTCGCCATCCAACTCTTTACACGCACCTGTGGGATGGTGTTCAATGATTTGGTTTATTCGCTGTCGCATATCCAACAAACCGTTTACAAATCTGGGAAATTCATCAACCACTACATATACTGTTTCCGCTTCAGATGTGTCAACCAATGGGTAAAGAGAAGCTCCATCCGGGTGAGCTGCCCGTACTTGGGCTACTGTGCGAGACTCAGATGCAGTGATTGATTGGGTTTCAACGGTTTTACAACCACTCATCAAAATCATAAGCACAAGAGGTATAAAAACCACGGGTTTGGACATTGTACTCTTTTAAAACGTTGGCAGCCCGCGAAGGCATTGGTCAGAAATCAATAATGAGGTGGTGAAACAAACGACATGTGATATCCGTCACATTGCCTATATTATATCTCCATTAACAAAAACTCACAACCTCTATTTATGAGACTACCGACACACACTACATTCGCCATTCTGCCGGTCTTGATGATCTTCGCTTTTGGCTGTGCCACTCCACAGCCTGCATCAACATCCGCAAGCAGTAGCGACCGTTCCGGACAGGAACAAACCTCCGACTTCGAAAAACAGCTCGAAAACCACATTGCATTCGAAGGGTTGTTCACCATCTTTCAGGATACGACCAACGGGTCTACCAAACTTCAGATTCGCAAAGATCAGCTTGGGAAAGAGTTTATCTATTTTGGCATGACCGCCGACGGAGTTACGGAAGCGGGCCACTTTCGGGGCAACTACCGCGACAACAAAATTTTCCGCCCCGAACGTTACTTCGAACGGGTAGAGCTGATTGTACCGGCTACCGGCTACTATTTTGATGATGAGAATCCCCTAAGCCGTGCTTCCGAGGCCAATACCTCGCACGCAACACTGGTATCGGAGAAAATTATTGCTGAAAACGACAGCTTGATTCTGATTAGTGGTGATGCGGTTTTTCTGAATGAAAGCCTTCATCAGGTAAAACCGAGTCCGTTTCCGGGTGTTCCTCCGGGCCGTATGTTCACACTGGGCTCTCTCAGCAGCAACAAAACCAAGTACAACTCCATCCGCAGTTACCCCAAAAACACCGAGGTGGTTGTAGAGTATGTGTACGATAACCCCGCTCCGGTCAACCGGGGCAGCGGAGCCATTGCCGACGCACGATCGGTCTCAATTCAATACCAACACTCCTTTATCGAAATGCCGGAAAACGACTATCGGCCGCGGTACGACGACCCTCGTGTGGGCTATTTCATGACGCAAAAAAATGATCAGATCAGCACCAGTGTGACCCCGTATCGCGATATGATTCATCGCTGGCACCTGGTCAAGAAAGATCCCTCTGCGGCGGTATCCGAGCCGGTAGAGCCGATCGTTTGGTGGATTGAGAATACTACTCCGCATGAATTTCGGGAAACGATTAAAGAGGCGACTCTGGCATGGAACGAAGCGTTTGAAGCGGCCGGATTTCGAAACGCCATTGAAGTGCGCGTGCAGCCCGACGATGCCGATTGGGATGCGGGCGATATCCGCTATAATGTGCTGCGGTGGACCTCCTCACCCAATCCGCCTTTCGGGGGGTATGGGCCAAGCTTTGTAAACCCGCGAACGGGGCAGATTATCGGTTCGGATATTATGCTGGAGTGGGTTTTCTTCTCAAATCGTGTGCGCCAGCAGGATATTTTAGCCGGTCCCTCAGCCGGAGAGTCGCTGATTGAGCTGGCGATGGATCCGCAGTTTTGCAGTTTCTCGAACCATATGCAGCACAACCGGGTATTTGGAGCCAACGCCTTGCAAATGCTGGGTGCGAATGATATTGAGGTGGAGGATTACCAGCACGAAGCGCTAAAGATGCTGGTGCTTCACGAGCTGGGCCACACCTTTGCGCTGAATCATAACATGCAGGGGAGTACTCTCCACAGCCCGGAAGACATTCACAACACCAACATCACCGACGAGATGGGGCTTACCGCATCGGTAATGGATTACTCCTCGGCCAACATTGCCCGCGATCGTGACCGACAGGGGCGCTATTTTGATGTGAAACCGGGCACCTACGACATCTGGGCCATCCAGTACGGCTACCTGACCCACGAAGACGTGGAAGAAGAGGAGCGGATGCTGCAGGAGCTACTCGAACGAAGCACGGAGAATCAGTTTATTTTCGGGAATGATGCCGATGACATGCGCAGCCCCGGTAAAGCGATCGATCCCCGTGTTATGGTAGGGGATATGTCATCTGATCCTATCGCCTATGGCAAAGAGCGTATCGGACTTACCCGCGATTTGATGGGCGGACTGGTAGATAAGTTCAGCCGGGAGGGGCAGAGTTACGAAGCCCTCCGCAACGCGTTTATGGTGATGATGGGTGAGTATCGCACCCAAACGGGCGTGATGTCACGCTATATTGGCGGGGTGTATCGCGATCGTGCTTTTGCCGGACAGCCCGGGGCCACCAAGCCGTTTATTCCCGTAGAACATGAGCGGCAGAAAGAGGCGATGCAGGCGCTAACGCAGTACCTGTTTGCCCCCGATGCGTTTGCCACGTCGCACGAGGTGTATCAATACCTGCAAATTCAGCGGCGCGGGTTCAACTTTTTCTCCTCATCAGAGGATCCCAAGCTCCACGATATGATACTGGGCATGCAGGCCAATGCCCTGAACCACCTGCTGCACCCGGTTACGATGCAGCGCATCACCGACTCACGCTTGTACGGGAACCGGTACAGTGCATCGGATGTAACGGCTGACCTGACGGCGGCTATCTTTGATGCCGATGCCCGGGGCAATGTGAATACATTCCGTCAAAATCTACAGATAGAGTACGTAACACGGCTGATTGGGATTGTAGGAGGTGATGATCACGACCGTCTGGCCAAGTCGGCTGCACTCTACAACCTGCAGCAGATTCGGGCGATGATGGACCGCCGCGAGCGTGCCAATGCCGAGACACGTGCACACACGGCCCACATCAAACTGCTGATTGACAAGGCGATGGAAGGGTAGGTAAGGACGACAGGCCGTAAAGAAGCTACAAAAGGCTTGCCCGGAAATGGGCAAGCCTTTTTTGTGTGTGCCGTGCATGGCAACCAACTTGGTGGTGAAAGTCCACTGTGGG
>JBLRWS010000041.1:0-22766 GCA_047921075.1 Balneolaceae bacterium
AAATACAATATTGACCTTTTATCCAATCAACTGGCCCTTTATTCTTCATAATATGGAGTTGCAGCAATCGGTTATTCGGCCCTATGTTCCTCGCGAAACCACACCCACGGTTTGTTCTCAGGCATGGGCGCCACAAACACCATCTCCTCTTTGGTAGTGGGATGCATCAACGTAAACGACCGGGCGTGCAGCGCAATGGTGGGAAACCGGCCCGAGCCATATTTTTGATCGCCGGCAATCGGGTGGCCGATATGCGCCAACTGTACGCGAATCTGATGCGCCCGCCCGGTAAGGAGCTGCACCTCTACCAGCGAGTGCTCTCCGGATTGTTGAAGTGTGGTAAAGGACAACTGCGCCGGCTTGCTCCCGCGCCGGGGAGAAGCAATCACGCGCGATCGGTTGGTGGAGGAATCTTTTAGCAAATGATGATCCAGATAGCCCGAGGGGGGTGAGGCTCCCTCAACCACCGCCAGGTAGCGTTTCCCGACGGTCCGCTTACGGATCTGTTCGCTGATCCGGGAGGCCGCTTTGCTGGTTTTAGCCAGTACCATCACCCCGCTCACCGGGCGGTCGAGCCGATGGACCAGGCCTAAAAATACATTACCCGGCTTCTGGTCGCGCTCCTTGATAAAGGCTTTGCAGAGGGTGAGCAGATCGGGATTACCGGTATGATCTTCCTGAGAAAGCAGCCCGGCCGGTTTGGAAACGACCAGCAGGTGATTGTCTTCATACAAAAGCGGTATGGGCCCGGCAGGGGAAGGAATGGTGTGGTTCATGATGTCGGCTGATTGAATAATTCACAAGATATAAATGTTTTGGCACAACCTGCGGTTTGCTATTTTTGATGAACCAAACAATCACTATGGCTGTATCGCTCAAAGAAAAAATCGACCATCTTCCTCAGCAGCCCGGTGTCTATCAATTTAAAGATGCCCGGGGCAATCACCTCTATGTAGGCAAGGCAAAGCGCCTGCGCAACCGTGTGCGTTCCTACTTTCAGGATTCGCGCAGCCACGACGGACGCATTCGGGTGATGGTGACCAAAATTGAGGATGTGGATGTGATTGTTACCGACTCGGAGGCGGAGGCGCTCATTCTGGAAAATACCCTCATCAAGAAACATCAGCCGCGCTACAACATCATGTATCGCGATGACAAGACCTATCCCTATATCTGCATCACCAATGCCGATCGGCCGAGGGTGTACCCGACCCGTACGGTGGTAAAAGATGGCAGCCGCTATTTTGGCCCGTACGATCATGTGGGGCACATGCGACGGATGCTCGAAACCATCCGCAAAACGTTTGGCCTCTGCACCTGTGCGGTGTCACCTAAAATGATTGACAAGGAGCGGGGGGCTCCAAAATGGCACTCCTGCTTCGACGATTACCTTGAAAACTGCTCCGGCGATATGGACCCGGCGCTTTACAGGGAGATGATTGCAAAAGTCGAAAAATTGCTTTCCGGCAAAACCGAAGGGCTGATCCGCGACATCCGCGATGAGATGCAGATCGCCTCCGACGCTCTTGCATTTGAACAGGCAGCACAATTGCGTGATAGCCTCGAATCGCTGCGGAAATACAACCAGAAGATGAAGGTGGTGGCCGATCAAAAAGTGAACCGCGATATTTTTGCGATCGCTGTTGATGAGCAGATCAACGAGGCGTGCGGGGTTCTGTTTAAGGTTCGGGAGGGGAAACTGATCGGGAAATTTCATCGATTTTTGAAAAATATTGAAGGGGCTTCGCGCGGGGTTCTCTTGCAGTCGTTTATGGAGGATTACTACACCGGGCAGTATGCCGGCGCCATTCCCGATGAGGTATATGTAAGCGATGCGCTGGACGATTCCGAACCGTTGGAGCAGTATCTGTGGGAGCAACTGAGGCGAAAAGTGATCATCCATGAGCCAAAAATAGGCGAAAAGCGCCATATGGTGGAGATGGCTCTCTCCAACGCCGATTTTACTCTAAGCCAGCGGGCGCTCGAAAAAGAAAATGCCAACCGTGAGCGTATCCCGCAAGCGGTAAAAGACCTGAAAGAGTTCCTGCACCTGCAGCGGCTGCCACGGCGTATCGAATGCTTCGACAACTCCAACCTGCAAGGTACCGACCCGGTTGCCTCCATGGTCTGCTTTGTGGATGCCCGCCCACGAAAAAGTGAATACAAGCGGTTCAAGATAAAAACCGTGACCGGTCCCGATGATTTTGCCTCGATGAAAGAGATTGTGTATCGACGCTACAGCCGGGTAGAAAAGGAGGGGCTGCAGGCGCCCGATCTGATTGTTGTGGATGGCGGCAAAGGCCAGTTATCGGCGGCACTTGAGGGGCTTCGGGACGCCGGCGTGGAGGGGCAGCACGAAATCATCGGCCTGGCCAAGCGACTCGAAGAGGTGTTTGTACCCGGCAAGGCCGATCCGCTGATGATTCCGAAAACATCTTCGGCGCTCAAACTGCTGCAGCAGGCGCGCGATGAGGCCCACCGCTTCGCGATCGAATACCATCGTAAAAAAAGGAAAAACCGCACCTTGCAAACGGAACTTACCAGAATTGACGGGGTAGGAGAGAAGACCGCTGCAACACTGCTAAGCTCATTTGGATCGGTTAAGGAAATTAAAAGGCTGAGCAGAGACCAGCTTGAAGAGGCCGTTGGTAAAAAAACAGGCGCTGCCATCTATCACTATTTTCTCGATGAAGAGAACCCGGCATCGCATTGAAATGTGATAGATTGTTTACAGACTTAATACGATCCTTTTTGTAGGATTAGGAACATACATCCGACGGATACAGCAGTCGTTCAATAACGAATGCAACACCCGGAAAATTTGTTTTTATAAATGAGTGTTTTTAGAAGGCGAGGAACCATGAGGCTCAAAAAGTCAAAACAAATTCCAAGTAGCTACGATCAGATGAAAGATCGTGAACTGGTGCATCTCTATCGAAAAGAGGACGACCAGCTTGCGTTTAAGGAGCTGATGAACCGCCATCAGGCGAAGGTCTATTCGTACATCTTTAGTATGGTGCACAACCGCGAAGTGGCCAACGATATTTTTCAGGAGACCTTCACCAAGGTGATCACCAAAATGGACGATACCTACAACGAGCAGGGAAAATGGATCGCCTGGGTGATGCGCATTGCCCACAATGCAACGATTGATTACATCAGAAAACAAAAACGTTTCGTTGACGTTAACAGCTCGTACGATAAAGAATCAAAGACTGATTTTTACGACCGGTTGCCCGATGAAGATGCGGACGATCAGCAGGAAAAAATGGAATTGGATGAGGCAACTGCCGAACTCCTTGAGTATATTTCCAACCTTCCGGATGAGCAGCGAACCGTGGTGATGCTTCGGCACTACTACGAAATGCCGTTTAAGGAGATTGCTGAACTGACGGATGTTTCTATCAATACGGCATTGGGACGTATGAGATATGCTTTGATCAATCTTCGTAAAATGTTTGATCAACAACATGAGAAGGAATCCAGCAGCGTATGAGCAAATGGGATACAGAAACAGTACGATACATTTTTGACGAGTTAGACCCTGCCGAACGAATTGAATTTGAGAGAGCAATCAGCCGTGATAAAAACCTGCTGATTGAGGTAGAGTCCCTTCGGAAAATCTGGCAGCGAATGGAATCATTGCCTCACAGCCATCCTCCTCCGGATGTTGCGGGTGCGGTATTGCTTCAGGCAGCATCCAGGCAGCGATTGCGGACACAAAATCGCCGGCTGTGGATGCGAACCGTCGCTACACTTACCGTTGCGGCATCGTTTTCAGCTGCTGTGTTTTTCTATGGTGGGAGCAGCGAGCCCGCCGGGCCGGGATCCATCGCCGCGGATGAACCGCCAGCCATGCAGCAACCGGAACCGTGGGTGGATCAGAACGATATTCTCTACTTCAACGGCCGCTCCTTTAATCAGGAGGCGGCTTCACTGCAGTCGGCCTATCAAACCAGTTTTGATAAATTGGAGCCGGTATCACCCTCTGCAGATCCGGAGCGTAGCCGGAGCGGACTGCACCTGACCGGGTCTCAAAACTGACTCTTCTAAACGGTTGATTTTTCGTTCATTAGGGACTCTGTAATCGGTTATACACAGCCGTGATGTGCATAACTTCTTTTGTGAAGCGTTGACCAGTGACTTATATTCTTTGATAAAGCATGAATTTTAGAATCATCTACGAATGGGCAAGATAATCTCTATTGCAAATCAGAAAGGCGGGGTCGGAAAAACAACCACTGCCATCAACCTCGCTGCAAGCCTGGCTGCAATAGAACACTCTACACTTATTGTGGATATCGACCCCCAGAGCAACACCACGAGTGGTTTGGGCATCGAGCCCAAAACGGTAACCAATTCCATCTACGAGGTGATGGTTGGCGGGGTAGATATCACCGATGCTATTCGTGAAACCGAACTCTCCTTTTTAAATTTGGTGCCGGCGCACATCAATCTGGTTGGGGCGGAGATTGAGATGGTAGACCGCCACGAACGGGAGCGCATCCTTTCCAAAGCGCTGCAACCGGTTCGCGACCAATACGACTTTATTATTATCGACTGTCCGCCGTCGCTGGGGCTTTTGACGATCAATGCGCTCACGGCCTCGCACGCCGTTTTGATACCGGTTCAGTGCGAGTATTTTGCACTCGAAGGGCTGGGGCAGCTGCTCAATACCATCAAAATTGTGCGGCAGCATCTCAATCCCAAACTTGAAATTGAAGGGGTGCTTCTGACAATGTACGACACCCGCACGCGCCTGTCGAACCAGGTGGCCGATGAGGTGGCCCGCTACTTCGATGACCGTGTGTTTAAGTCGGTGATTGCCCGCAATGTTCGCCTGGCCGAGGCACCGAGTTTCGGTAAACCGGCTATTTTGTACGATGCCACCAGCGTGGGTGCAAAGAACTATCTGGCATTGGCCAGGGAAATTATCCAGAAAAATGCTGCCCTTTTAAGCAGTAGCCCCGTGATCTCTTAATCCGATCGCTATGTCGCAAAAAAAAGTTTTAGGCCGCGGTTTGGGCGTTTTTTTTCCCGATTATTTGGATGAATCGGATGAGAAAGATGCATCTTCCAAAACGGTAAAAACCGCCATTCCGATCGAAAAGCCGGAACCGGCCGACTTTGTGAACATGGTGCTGGAGGTACCGGTTGATCACATCCGTCCCAACCCGCATCAGCCGCGAAAAGAGTTTAAGGAAGAAGCTCTTGAAGAGCTTTCCGACTCGATTAAAAAACATGGACTTATTCAGCCGATTACCGTTCGCTACCTTGGCGAAAAGCGGTTCGAGCTGATTAGCGGCGAGCGGCGGTTACGGGCCGCTAAAATGGCCGGTATGATGGAGGTTCCGTCCTATGTGCGCGAAGTAAACGACGAGCAGTTGATCGCCTTTGCACTGATCGAAAACATACAGCGCGAACAGCTGAACCCGATGGAAGTATCGATGGGGTACAAGCGGCTGATGGAAGAGTGCGACTATTCCCAATCGGAGGTGGCCGAAAAGGTGGGCAAGAACCGATCAACCGTGGCCAACATGCTGCGATTATTGCAGCTGCCCGACTTCATTCAGGCGGCATTAAAAGATGAGAAAATTACCACCGGCCACGCCCGGGCGCTGATAAACGTAGAGTCGGAAAAAGATCAAAAAACGATCCTGTCAAAAACGATCAGCCAATCGCTGTCTGTGCGGCAGGTAGAACGCCTCGTTCGATCGATTGGCGAGAAGTCGGAGAAAAAAACACCCGCAACCGATACCGACAAAAAAAGCACGGTTTTTTACGAATCGATTGAGCGGCGTCTGCGAAACAATTTTAGCACCAAGGTACAGGTTAAGCCCAAAGGGCAGGGGGGAGAAATCCGAATCGAATTCTATTCCAATGATGATCTGGACCGGATTCTTCAGCTTTTGGATGAGACGAAGTAGCTTTTTATTACCACTGCTGGTGGTGATACTGGTGCAGCCGGGAATGGCGCAGGTGTCTGAGTCCGCAGCATCGTACTCCCTGCTTGAATACCGCCTGCAGCAGCAAACCGGTGCCGAGCGATTGCTGGCCTCTGCAGAGGAGAACCAAACCCAGGAGTTCCCGGAACCGCGATCGGTGATGTTGCGCTCTCTGATGGTGCCCGGCTGGGGACAAATCACCAACAAGCAGGCGTGGAAAGTGCCCATCATTTATGGACTCTTTGCGGGGGTTACGGCCTATACAATTTATCTGGACGGGCAATATAGGGACTACCGTGCTGCGTTCTTTAATGCGGAGAGGGGCGAAGATTCCGATTTTCGATTTGGGCCCACCCCCGACCGCCTGCTGGGCGTTACCCCCACCCAGCTGCGCTCGCAGCGAAACAGTTTTCGCAACCGGCGCGATTTTATGTTTATTGTCATTGGCCTTACGCATCTGCTCAATGTAGTGGATGCTTATGTATTTGCGCACATGCGCAGTTTTGATGTGTCGGACGACTTGTCGCTCCGCCCATCACTATCACCGGCTATATTGGCTTCGCAGGCCCCGGGGGTATCCCTAACGATTTCACTCAACAGCAAATAACGAGACGATTGTATGACAGCACCTGAATTTTTCACCAAAGAGAATATGCCACCGGATCATTTTGAGAAGCAGGGCAACGACGACCTCTGGAGCGTATTTAAAATTATGGGCGAGTTTGTAGATGGCTACGACAGGCTCATTCGCGTTGGCCCCTGCATTTCCGTATTTGGCTCGGCCCGGCTGCGCCCCGGCGACGACTACTACGACATGGCGGTTGAAACTGCCGAAATGATTGCAGAAAACGGATTTGGAGTCATCACCGGCGGCGGCCCCGGCATTATGGAGGCCGGAAACCGCGGCGCACTGAATAAAGGTGGCAAGTCGGTAGGCCTGGGCATTGAACTGCCACACGAGCAGGGGTTGAACGAATACGTAAGTCCGCAGTACGAAATTAACTTCAAATACTTTTTTGTGCGGAAGGTGATGTTTGTAAAATACGCGCAGGGATTCATCGTTTTTCCCGGTGGATTTGGTACTCTGGATGAACTTTTTGAAACGCTGACACTAATTCAGACCAAAAAAATTGAACAGATTCCCATTGTGCTTGTGGGGACCGACTACTGGGGCGGGCTTTTGGATTGGATCAAAAATCAGATTATCCAGAAAGGCCTTGCGTCCGATGAGGATCTGGAGCTGTTTCATCTAACCGACAGCTCTGAAGAGGCCGTAAAAATTGTATGCGACTTTTATCAGCGTCGAAAACCGCGGCCTAATTTTTCCTTTTGATGAAACTTTTGGTGCTAATAGAAGTTTTTAAAGATAGAGTGAAGTTTCCAAACGATTAAACATAAATTTTTTTAAGTTAACCCCGTTTCGGAACGTAACAGCAAAACAATCACACGATTATGAAGGTACTCAGTAAATATATATTCGGCTTTTTGGTACTGGGTTTGGCTTTAGGGTTAAACACCGCCACTTATGCTCAAGATGACGCTCGAAGTCAAGCTATTGCCCTTTACAACAACGGGCAGGAACACGCTGGTAATGGCCAGTTTATGGATGCGATAAGCTCCTATGAACGAGCACTTGCCATCGCGCAGGAAAACGGTATCGATGATATCGTTGAGCTTACCCGGACTCAGATTCCGCGGGTTTATCTGCGCAGAGCTTCTCAGGCCTACCAGCAGTATCAAAGTACGCGAAGTATTGCCGATATCCAGCGAACCATTAACTACTTTCGTGACGCTCAAGGTGCGGCCGAAGAATTTGGTGCGGATGATATCGTACGCCAGGCACGGGGTAACATACCGCAGTTTTACTATCTGAAATCGGTAACGGAATTTCGGGCCGAGAACTTTGATGACGCTCTGGAAAGTTTGAACACAGCCATTGAGCTGAATGCCAATTATGCCACGGCATACTACCAGCGGGCGATTACCCTGAAGCGAATGTTTCCGGCTGATGTGGATCGTTGGATGGCCGAATACGACCGCGCCATTGAAGTGGCACAACGGGTGAATGACAATCGCACGTTGAACAACGCCCGGCAAAGTGCCGCTGAGGAGCTGATTTTCCGTGCTGTGACGCTGAAAGATGAACGTCAATTTAACCGGGCGATTCAGCTTTTGGAACGAGTAGAAAACTACGACAGCAACAATGCGGATGCTCACTTTCGCCTGGCTGAAATCCACAACGAACGCGGCAACTTTCAGCAGGCCCGCGATCATGCCAATCGAGCTCTGCAGATTGAAACCGGCAGTGTGGTAGACCGCGCCAAGATTTACTTTGAACTTGGAATGGCGCAGAAAGGACTCGGAAACATTACCCAAGCCTGTAGCGCCTTCGAAAATGCCACCTATGGCGAATTTGCCGAACCGGCTAACCATGAACTTCAGTTCGAACTGAAGTGTGAAGGCCACGCACAGGGCCGGCGATAACATCGCATACTTGTAGACGAAAATCATAAGAGCCGTAGTAACCTGCGGCTCTTTTTTTATGTCTGCCGTTTTTCTCTCGGATGCAACTTGCCTATCTTTAGCCACCTCATAAAAAACAGAAAATTATTTGTTCATGACCAAGGCCGGCACACTCGAAACAACCTGCGTAAATACACTTCGAACTCTCTCCATGGATGCCGTTCAGGCGGCAAACAGCGGCCACCCGGGCATGCCAATGGGTATGGCTGACGTGGCTTTTGTACTGTGGGATCAATTTCTGAAACACAGTCCCTCCAATCCTGCCTGGTTCGACCGCGATCGGTTCATCTTATCGGCCGGGCACGGCTCCATGCTTCTCTATTCTCTGCTGCACCTGTCGGGATATGATGTAAGCCTGGAAGAGATTAAAAATTTCCGTCAGATGGGGAGCATCACCCCAGGCCACCCCGAAGTAGGGTTGACGCCCGGTGTAGAGACCACCACCGGCCCGTTGGGACAAGGTTTTGGTACCGGTGTGGGCATGGCAATGGCCGAACGATATATGGCCGGTACATTCAATCGCGACGAACACACATTGGTGGATCATTACACCTATGCGATTGTCAGCGATGGGGATCTGATGGAGGGCATTTCTCACGAGTCGGCCTCCCTTGCCGGGCACCTGAAATTGAACAAGCTGATCTACCTCTACGATTCGAACCGAATTTCAATTGACGGATCAACCGATCTCTCCTTTACTGACGACACCAAAAAACGATTTGAGGCGTACGGCTGGGATGTACAAACCGTGGACGGCCACAATCACGAGGAGATCGCTCAGGCTATACGAAATGCGCAGAAAACCGAAACCCCGTCACTGATCGAGTGCAAAACGGTGATTGGGTTTGGAAGCCCAAACAAAGAGGGGTCGGCCTCATCTCATGGTGCACCGCTTGGCGAAGAGGAGATTGCCCTGACCAAGGAACGCCTCGGCTGGCCGTATGCCGAACCGTTTACAGTACCTGATGAGGTGAAAGAACGAATGGGCAGCGCCAAAGAGCGCGGCGAAAAGCTCGAGAAAGAGTGGGTGAAACTGGTCAACGATTACGAAAAAGTCTATCCGGTGGATGGCGTCTCCTTCAAGTGCTTTACAAGCCGTGACCTGCCCGAAAGCTGGAGCGATATTCTGCCTGAGTTTGACGCCGATGAGAAAGGAATGGCATCGCGCAAAGCGTCCGGTGCTGTATTAAACGCCCTCAGCGGCCATATTCTGAACCTGGTGGGCGGCTCGGCCGATCTGACCGGCAGCAACAACACCGAACTGAGCGGCGAAGCGATTTTCTCAGCCGATGACTATACCGGCCGTAATATTCACTACGGTGTGCGGGAACATGCAATGGGTGCTGCCCTGAACGGCATGGCGCTGCATGGAGGTGTAATCCCGTACGGTGGCACGTTTCTTGTCTTTTCTGACTATAACAAACCGGCTATCCGTATTGCGGGCCTGTCGCACATCCCGTCTATCTTTGTGTTTACGCACGACAGTATCGGCCTCGGCGAGGATGGCCCCACCCATCAGCCCATTGAACATCTGGCTGCACTGAGGGCTACACCCAATGTGACGGTCTTTCGCCCGGCCGATGCCAACGAAACGGCCCACTGTTGGAAGGCGGCTATTGAAAACGACCGGGGGCC
The DNA here is from genome assembly GCA_047921075.1 of Balneolaceae bacterium. Taxonomy (GTDB): domain Bacteria; phylum Bacteroidota; class Rhodothermia; order Balneolales; family Balneolaceae; genus JBLRWS01. The sequence continues at coordinate 10,104 of JBLRWS010000041.1, forward strand.
GTCGCTGCTGGTGCTAACAAGGCAGAACCTTCCTACCCTCGACCGAACGCGTTACACGCCGGCTGAGGGCGTTGAGAAGGGAGCGTACATTCTGAGAGAAGCTGGAAACGGCCATCCGGAGGTGCTGCTGCTATCAACCGGTTCTGAGGTGCATATTGCACTGGAAGCAGCCGAGAAGCTGGAGCAAAACGGCACCGCAACAAGAGTGGTAAGCATGCCAAGCTGGGAGCTGTTCGAAAAGCAGGATGAAGCGTACAAACAGCAGGTGCTGCCTGCCGATGTGCAAAAGCGTGTATCGATAGAGGCGGGTGCCACACTTGGCTGGCACAAGTATGTGGGCAGTAATGGTGTGGCTTTGGGCATTGACCGATACGGTGAATCCGCCCCGTTCGAGCAGGTGTATGAGCACCTTGGCCTGACGGCCGATCGCATTGTAGAGGTGGTCAGCGAGCTTTAATCGTGCTCCCGTTTGATGGGCTGATTTCGGTGTACCACGGTAAAGGTGATATCATCCAGCGGATCCATTTCACCGATGAACGCTTCAATCTGATTCTGAATTTTCAACACCACGCTTTTGGCGTGCAGGGAGCCGTAGATGGATAGGATTCCATCCAGCCGATGCAGGCCGAACTCCTCGCCGGCGCGGTTTCGTGCTTCGGTGAGTCCATCGGTGTAGAAGAGAATGCTGTCGCCGGAGTGAAAATCAACGGTGATCTCCTCCAGGTTCTCTTTCAACATACCGGTGGGGCACATGCCCAGCCCCAGTCCGGGTGTTTTGTAGGTGGTGGTGCGCTCACTGCTGTGGCGGTAATGTACCGGCTGGTTTTGGCCCGCTCTGGCGTAGATCATCTGCTCGCCATCATGCGGAAAAAAAGCCACACTGGCCGTGATAAACGTTCGGTCCGATTTGTTCGATTTAACGTAATCGTTCAATTCCAAAAGCAGCTCCTTGGGCGACATGGTATGTTTGTTGAGCAGTAGTTTTACGAGTGCCTGAAATCGAACCATATAGAGTGCTGCCTGAAGTCCTTTGCCCGAAACATCGGCAATGACCACGTACACGCCCTTCTCAGATTCAATCACATCCACATAATCGCCGCCCACCTGCTGCGCCGTAGCGGCAAATGAGAACGTTTCCAGATCGCCCTTACTAAAGGTGGAGGAGGGAAGCAGGCTCCGCTGAATATCACGGGCCAGGTTCAGCTCTTTCTGCGCATCCGACTTTTCGAGCAGTTCAATGCAGAGAAGCGCGAGCATGGCCAAAAAGGAGAGTGGCAGAAGCAGCGGCTGGTTGATGCCAAGAAGCCCAAGTATGAAGTAAAAAAAGAAGCTGAGCAAGGCGATGCCGAATACCAGACGGCGTACCGGTGAGAGGCGATTGGTGAGTGCCGATAACAGGCTCAGAAGCCGTCCCCCGAACGAAATATTTTCAGGATCCTGCTGCGGGTGCTTCTCTTTAATCGCCTGTTGATAGAGCTCTTTGAGCCGTTGCGAATCAGACTGTAGATCGCGGCCGAGCTTCTCACTGCTCATGCCGGCGATGTACTCCTTGTAAAAGGTTTTGGTCTCGTTTTTTAAGCTCATACCGGCGTCGGTTAATCGATTCGTGTAAATGAAGCAGAGAGCCTGTTGCGTTAGGAAGAGCCGGTTCGATACACGGTTCCTTTCATAAAGGCTACCTTTTCTCCGTGTTGATTGGTTACATCCACACTGAAGACACCTGTTTTACGGGTTGACGAGACACAAGTTGCGGAGGCGGTAAGTCGATCGCCCGGCTCGCACTTTTTCAGAAACGAGATGGAGTGATCAATCGCGAGAGCCGGTTTACCGAGGGTGGCTGCGGCAAACGCAAGAGCCGTATCAGCCAGAGAGAAAAGAATACCGCCGTGTGCCACATGATATCCGTTCGTCATCTCATCACGCACGGTGCACGCCACCCGGCAGCGTCCCTCGTCCGCATCGACCAGATCAATACCCATCCATTGGCTGAAAGGATCGTTGTCGAGAAGCTGGAGAGCGTGTTCGCGTGGTGTCATCGGTTCACGAGCTAAAAAAGGTTTCTCCGTTGCGTACCTTCCGTTTTAACAAGGGGTTGGGCCGGTAGCGGTCTTCGCGGTATTCCACCTGTAGGTTGCTCATCCAGTCGAGCACCGTTTGCAGGCCAATCTCTTCCCCCCAGGCGAGCAATCCCTTTGGATAGTTCACACCGTTGGTCATGGCCAGATCCACATCGTCCGGGGTGGCCACGCCCATAAATACCGCATCACACGCTTCGTTGATCAGCATGGCCAGGATACGGTTAAGAATTTTTTGACCCAGTGCCGTATCTCTGACCGGTTCGGGATTGTTGGCGTCATCGCCATATTCGTAAAATCCGCGTCCCGTTTTACGGCCAAGACGCCCGGACTCCACCAGACGCTTCTGCGCAAACGATGGCTTGAAACGGGGATCGTAAAAGAACTCTTTGAACACGGTTTCGGTAACCTTGTAGTTGACATCATGGCCAATCAGGTCCATCAGCTCAAACGGACCCATCCGAAAACCGCCGAGCTCTTTCATGGCCCAGTCGATGGTGGCCGGGTCGGCAATTCCTTCTTCATAGATGCGCAGCGCCTCTCCGTAAAACGGGCGTGCCACGCGATTTACGATAAAACCGGGCGTGTCGGAGGCGAGCACGGTTACTTTCTCCCAGTTGTTGATGAGTTCCCGGGCCTGCGATACCACATCCTGCCCGGTGGCGATACCGGGAATGATCTCTACAAGCTTCATCAGCGGAGCGGGATTAAAAAAGTGAATGCCCAGAAACCGCCCGGGGTGGGAGAGGGAGGAGGAGATGGAAGCGATGGAGAGAGACGACGTGTTGGTTGCTAAAATACACGATTTGTCAACAATCGCTTCAAGCCGGGCAAACTGATCCTGTTTGGCCTGAAGATCTTCTATGATGGCCTCAAAAACGATGGTGCAGGACGAAAAATCGTTCAAATGATCGCGGAAGTGGATGCGGGATAGGATGCCGTCTACCTCTTTTTGCGTCATTCGCTCCTTTTCGACCTGGCGGTTCAGGATGCTGCGCAGCCCCTGTTCCGATTTTTTAAGTTGCTCCGGAAAGGCGTCATACACATATACGGTAGCTCCAAACGTCGATGCAATTTGCGCAATGCCGCTGCCCATGGTTCCGGCGCCGATAACTCCAATTGTGGTCTCTTTTTTCAAATCGCAGAAATTGATTTATGATTTTAGATGCGAATCAAAAATAAGCAATCGTCCGCCAAAACCAAGGTGCGGAAAACGGCAGGAGAAGCCAGACTATGAAATCAAAAAACCGTATAGGAGTAGCCGATTGGGGTATTATTGTCCTTTATAGACCGGTTTTCTTTTTTCGAGAAATGCCGCCACTCCCTCTTTGTAGTCGTGGGTGTTCCCGGCTGCGCTCTGGAGGTCGGCTTCCAGTTCCAGCTGTTCCTCCAGGCTGTTGGTGAAGGAGTGCAGCAATGCCCGTTTGTAGAGTCCAAAGCCGCGGGTCGGCATCGAGGCCAGCTTGGTGGCAATCTGGTGCACGTCGCTGCCGAGCTGGTCCGGCGCCACCGCTTTGTAAATCAGTCCGTACGCTACCGCTTGCTCGGCCGAAAGCTTCTCATCGAGCAGATACATGGCATTGGCACGAGCCAGCCCGGCAAGCCGGGGCAGAAACCATGTGCCGCCGCTGTCGGGGAGGAGGCCGATTTTACTGAATGCCTGAACAAACAGTGCCTCTTTGGAGGCGATGGTAATATCGCAGGCAAAGGCGATATTGGCTCCGGCGCCCGCTGCGGTTCCCTGCACGGCACAAACCACCGGCTTTTCGAGAGAGCGAATGGCCCGGATGATCGGGTTGTAGGTTCTGCGCACCGTTTTTGACAGCTCATAATCCGGCTCCTCCTCACCGCGTTGCACCACTTCAGGAAGATCCTGCCCGGCACAGAAGGCTTTGCCATTGGCATTGAGAACCACACAGCGCACGGCGTTGCCCTCTGCCTCTTTCAGGGCGTGCTGCAGCTCCTTCGCCATCGGCTCCGTAAAACTGTTGAATTTGTCGGGGCGATTCAGCGTGAGGGTTAGAATATGGTTATCGAGAGACGATGCAATGAGTGACATGGCAGATTGATTTCGGATTGGGCAGTACGTTGTGGTAGTGTGGCGACAGTATCCGTAATCGGCAGGAAAAAAACAAAGGGGGCTCTAGTTTTACACAGACGGCGTGATTACTCCGTACACGCTTTTTGTGCGAGGGGGTATATGGACGAAGTTTATTATATTACTCACATGCCCACTGTCAGAGAAAATATCAACCCGGCGCTGTTAACGTTCTCACGGGAGCGTATGGGGTATGATATACCTGTGATTGCTAAAAAAGTATCAGTTAATGAAGAGCAGTGGCTGAAATGGGAGCAGGGGGAAGAGAGACCGACCACCAATCAGTTGATTAGATTGGCTGATAAACTGGATCGTACGCCGGCTTTTTTCTATCTCGAACAGCTGCCCGATGAAGAGGAACCGCTGTCTGAATTTAGAACGATTAATAATCTGCCTCTGGATTCAGCTTCGCCCAAGCTGATTTCCGCTATCCGGGAGGCGCGCAGAAACCGGGATGAGCTCTTTCGCCTCTATGAAGAGATGAACCGAACACCAAAGACGGTGCCACAATATTCCGTTCCCGGCCAAAACATCACAAACATTGCTAATGAGGTTCGCGAATGGCTTGGGGTGACCTTTGAGATGCAATCTTCGTGGACAAGTTCTTCCAATGCCCTTACAAACTGGAAGACCCTACTGGAAGAGCAGGATATTTATGTGCTGCAATATCCCTCTGTAGAAGTAAATCAGAGTCGGGGCTTTGCCATTGCAGATGATCAGTTTCCTGTGATCGGGATCAACTCCAGGGATTCCTACAACGCCCGTATTTTCACACTCATCCACGAGCTGGCACATGTCCTTTTTCGCAATTCGGTTCTGATAAACGATTCACTAACCAACTATTTTGGTAACAGCCAAACACTCGAGCAGAAGTGCAATCGACTGGCCGCTGAAATTCTGGTGCCGGGAGCAGCCGCAGAACGGGAATTTAACAGAAATGAGTTATCTGTTCGTGAGGTAAAGCGTGTAAGCAATCGGTTCCGTGTTTCCGGCTATGTGATGTTGATTCGCCTACGTAATCTGGATCTGATCACACAGGAAGAGTACAACTGGCTGGAGCCGGGGTTCTCTTTCTACAATCAAAACAGCGGCGGCGGAGATGGTGGCGACCCGTACCACAACCGCATTGTACAGAAGGGGCGGCTTTACCTGAAAGCGGCATTTCAGTCTTACTTCAACGGACAAATTACAGTTGCAGAACTGGCGAACCTGACCGGGTGGAAAGTACCCAATCTGAATGAACTGGCCGCAAAAACCTTTGGCTGGGCTGAGGAGGGGCAGTACGTTTGAGATATTCCCTTGATTCAGACGCAATCATCAACGCCTGGAGAGATTACCCGATTCAAAATTTTCCCAAAATATGGGAGTGGGTAGAGAAGCTGGGCAGGGAAGGGGTTGGAGGAATGTCTGAAGTGGTTTTTCAAGAGCTGGAACGAGGCGGGGATGAGTGCTACGATTGGTTTAAAGAGCGAAAAAACTTGTTTGTCCATCCAAATGATGAGGATGTACAAAACGAAGTCAGACGACTGGTTAACACCTATAACAATTTCGGAACCATCACAGGAAAGAATGAAGGTGATCCCTACGTAATCGCCCTCGCAAAAGTGAAGGGTGCTGTTGTGGTATCCAACGAATCTCCTTCAAATAATATGAATGGTCCCAAAATACCTGATGTGTGCAGAGTGGAGGGGATTCGGATCATCAAATTCGTACAGGTGATTACGAATGAAGAGGTTATTTTTGGATAGGGGATGGAATCAAGTGAAATAAATCTGGAGATTACAGCAAAATCCCATCAAAAACAGTCTACCAGGATCTAAAATGAAGCCGGTTTCGTCCCGTGAAGTTTGAGCTTCCAAAATGGTCTCGCTGCCAGCGAACATGCGTCTCAAATTGGGTGACGGTGGTTGGGTATCGAAGGCCGAGCCCTTCGTTTTTACGGGTAACCCCCAATAGAGCGGAATCGACGCCTAAAACGATATGAGAAGGGGTGGTATCAAGAAATTGGAAAGTGTCGAGATCCCGGTTGTTCGAGGCCGGTATTGGGTGCAGCCTCGGCGAACGGAGGAAGTCAGCGATGGAAACCTGGGCTGTATGGATACCCGTTACGCTTTCCCGGTCGGACACCGAATCGGCTTGCGCCGTATCTGACTGAGCAAAGCCATGGCCGGCAGTTGCTGCGAACAGAACAAGAATAGACAGACCTTTCTCCGTTCAAATGCATTTAAAGTGTTCAAACGGCTCTTCGCAATCGTTGCAGTAGTGTTGTGATTTGCAGGCTGTTGAGCCAAATTCACTCTGCAATACGGTATTCAAAGAGTCGCAATAGGGGCAAGGGACAATTTTCTGCGAATTTTTCAATCCCAGAAGAAAATCGCCGTCATCCGCTTCCGTCTTTGGCGGGGGGGCAATGCCGTACTCTTTTAGTTTCTGTTTGGCGTGGTCGGTCATCCAGTCGGTGGTCCAGCTCTCTTTAAAATCGGTAACCACGCGGTAGTTTTCGATGCCCTTTTCATCGAGCTTTTTTCTGATTTCCAGCTCGATGGCGTTCATGGCCGGGCATCCCGAATAGGTGGGGGTTATTTTTACGATGAGCTCTCCATCATCAGACCACTCCACATCCCGAACAATACCCATTTCAACCACATTTAATACAGGAATCTCCGGATCGATGACCTCTTCGAGCCATGACCAAAGCTGCGGTTTGGATAAGGTTTCTGTTGTATTCATAGTCGTGAGTCGTGAGTCGTGAGTCTTGAGTCGTGAGAATCTCAAGACTCAAGACTCAAGACTCATATCTAATTACTTCCACTTCCCATCGGGGTACGAGCGCCGTATAAACTGCATCTGCGCAAGCAGCGGGCCCAGATATTCGGTATGGCGGCCATGACGGGCTCCGCTAAACATATACTGATCATCGTCAGGCAGCGTGAGGGTCGCCTCTTCAACGACCGACGATACCAGTTCCATCCACGTCGGTTTCAGCGCTTCGGTATCTACGAATAGATTCTGTTCCACGGCAGCACGGGCTGTATCATCCATCTCAAAAAGTTCGCCGGTATACATCCAAAGTTCATCAAGGGCGTCCTGCAGGCGCTGATGGCTCTCCCCGGTTCCGTCGCCCAGGCGCAGCATCCATTCCCGGCTGTGGCGAAGGTGGTATTTAATCTCTTTGATATGCTTCTGCAGCATTCCGTTAAACTGCTCATCATCCACCGTGTCGATCAGTTTGGTGTAGAGGAAATAACTGTAGGTGCTAAACAGAAACTGCCGCGCAATGGTAAAGGCGAAGTCACCTCGCGGTTGCTCTACCATCGCCACATTGGTAAAGTCGATGTCATCGCGGAAGTAGGCGTAGTAATCTTCATCGGACGTTCCTTCCAGCTCTGCTGCGTAGCCAAACAGCGCGGAGGCGTGGCCGATCATATCCAGTGCCACATTGGCAAGTGCCAGATCCTCCTCCAGTTCCGGCCCGTGCCCGGCCCATTCCGACAGGCGGTGTCCGTGAATCAGCCGATCATCGGCCAGCCGCAGGAGAATCTGCACCAGTGTGTCCTGTTTGGTTTTAGGAAGGGTGTCTGACGTACTCATATGCTTGATTTTCTGGCCTTGGGTATCGACTCAAGGCGAACTTCTATTTCTATTTTCGTTTCTTAACGGCCCGCGGCACACTGTAAAATTGCGGGTGGCGATAGGGCTTGTCGTTGGCGGGATCGAAAAATGGGCCGCGATCTTCCGGAGAAGATGCCGTGATCTGATCGGATGGCACCACCCACATGCTGATCCCTTCATTTCGCCGTGCGTAGGTATCTCGCGCATTTTGCAGGGCCATTTCGGCATCGGGTGCGTGAAGGCTCCCGGCATGTTCAAACGGTTTGCCATCTTTGGGCTGGTAAAATACTTCCCACAGCGGCCATTCGGTTTTGGCGGTATCGTTGCTCATAAACGTGACATCTATTGGTTATTCGTGCAAATGGAAAAGGGGCTGTTTACGACGCCTTCTCTTCGCGTAATTTCTGTTTCCGTGCATATTCGGCTGCTGCTTTCCGCACCCATTCGCCCTCTTCATACGCTTTACGGCGCGCTTTTATGCGTTCCCGGTTCATGGGGCCGTCACCTTTTACCACGCTCCAGAATTCATCCCAGGGGATGTCGCCAAAGTCCCAGTGGCCGGTCTCTTTGTTGTAGGTCAAATCGGGGTCGGGCAGGGTAATTCCAATCGCTTCCGCTTCCATCACCGTGCGGTCTACAAAGTGCTGGCGGAGCTCATCGTTGGTTTTGGTTTTTACGCCCCACTTGATCAGCTCAGCGCTGTTCGGTGAGTCGCTGTCGTGCGGGCCAAACATCATCAGGGTTGGCCACCACCAGCGGTTGACCGCATCTTGTGCCATTCGTTGCTGTTCAGGTGTGCCATCGGCCATCTTGGCCAACATCTCATACCCCTGTTTTTTGTGGAAACTCTCTTCTTTACAGATGCGCACGTTGGCGCGGGCATAGGGGCCATACGACGATTTGGCAAGCATGGTTTGATTCACGATGGCTGCGCCGTCCACAAGCCACCCGATCACACAAATGTCGGCATAGGTAAGTGTAGGGTAGTTGAAGATGCTGGAATATTTGGCCGTGCCGTACAGATAATCTTCCACGAGTTCTTGCCGGGTAACCCCCAATGTTTCGGTGCCGCTGTAGAGATATAATCCATGGCCGGCTTCGTCCTGCACTTTCGCCAGCAGTACCATTTTTCGCTTGAGGGATGGCGCTCTCGTGATCCAGTTGCCTTCCGGCAGCATACCTACAATTTCGGAATGAGCATGCTGGCTCATAATCCGAATAAGCTGCTTACGGTAGCGCTCGGGCATCCAATCTTTCGGCTCGATGGTTTCACCGTTATCAATTCGTTTCTGAAAGTCGTCCAGCTGCTGTTGCGTGTCCATAAAAGCGCTTTTTTAATTCGTGGGTACATATATACAACGCTAAAATAACACTTTCAGTTCACAAATTTATGTTCAGATTGTAGCATCTTAATTCCATTCTGCCACTTGACAAAATGAGTGCTTTTGAATAGCGTTATGCAGGTAAAACGATCACATCATCGCAGGAGGCAACCCATGGACGGAATGCATCATCTATCCATCGACCTTTTTACGCGGGTTCGGGACGATCTCGAAAAGCGGCAGTATCTCATCCAGGCCGATTTGGGCCGGATTCGCGCGAATTTTAAACGCTATTCGGTTTATCCTTATCTGGGTGAGCTCACGGAGTTGTGGCGTACGCTTCAAACGGTGCTCACGCGGCTCAACGATTTGAGCAGTGCGTTTCCCAAAAAGATCAAAAAGATCGATTGGGTAAATCAAACCATTGAACACGATGTGATTTTTGTAGACGGGACGGATATTACGGCCGTAAAAGATCTCATCGAATGGGCGTTGCCGCATATTGAACAGCTTCTGCAGGAAGGTGCGGCTATTCATGAATTTGTAGAGAGCGAGCTGGTTGTAGAGCACGTGGGAATTTTACCCGCTTATCGGGATGAGGGGTACTTTTTTCTGCCTGATAATGAGTCGAACAAGCTGCAGCTGCACCGATTTGAGCTGTCGGTATTTCAGAGCGCCGATGATGCCTATCGAACACTGAAGACACGCCTGATTCGGGAGTTAAACCGCGGCCCGGTAGAGTGGTCTCCAAACTCATTAAAACTCGAGTTGATTCGCGAAGAGAAGGAGCTGCCCAATCCCGCCACCTACGCCTTCGAGACGACTCTCGATTTTTCGTTTCGCCATACCATTTTTCCCATTGCCAAGCGCAAGCTGATGCAACACCTGCATGAGGCATAAAAAAAGCCGCTCCAAAAAATCGGAGCGGCTGTCGTGTGGTATGGTAGAGAAACCGGTTGGCTTTTAGCTGAAGTAGCCGAGCTCTTTTTTGATCTCGCGGGCCAGAATGAGCCGCTGAATTTCGGACGTTCCTTCGCCGATGGTCATCAGTTTCATATCGCGAAGAAAGCGCTCCACGTGATACTCTTTGGTGTAGCCATATCCGCCGTGAATCTGAACGCCATCCAGGGTGGCGCGTTCAGCCGCCTCAGACGCAAATAATTTGGCCATAGACGCTTCTTTGGTGAACGGCTTGCCGTTGTCTTTGAGCCAGGCAGCACGATGTACCAACAGGCGTGCGGCGTCAATCTCCACGGCCATGTTCACCAATTTGTGTTCAATTGCCTGAAAGTCGCCGATGGAGCTTCCGAACTGCTTTCGCTCTTTGGCGTATTTCATCGATTCTTCGAGCGCGCCACGGGCAATTCCCACAGAAAGAGCCCCGATGCCGATGCGTCCGCCATCCAGTACTTTCATCGTGTCGACAAATCCTTTTCCTTCCTCGCCAAGCAGATTATCCAGCGGAATTCGAACATTTTCAAACACCACTTCGGAGGTGTCAGAGGAGTTCATTCCCAGCTTGTGCATCGGCTCGCCGGGTTGTACGCCTTTGCGGTCGCGTTCTACAATAAATGCGCTGATCCCTTTTGTGCCTTTGGTGGTGTCGGTTTTTGCGAGCACTATATAGATGCTGCCTACCGTTCCCTGCGTAATAAATATTTTGGATCCGTTGATGATCCACTCATCGCCATCCCGCACAGCAGTGGTTTTCATGTCGGAGGAGTCGCTTCCGGAGCCGGGCTCGGTGAGGCACCAGGCCGCCAGCTTTTCACCCTGTGCAAGAGGGGTGAGGAATTGTTCTTTCTGTTCGTGCGTACCGGCCAGTGCAATGTGGCCGCTGCCGAGAGAGGTATGCGACGCAACGGTAAGCCCCAGCGAGGCGTCCCACCGCCCAATTTCCTCCAGTGCCAGGCAGAAGCTGACGGTATCAAAACCGGCACCACCGTACTGCTCATCGTGATAGATGCCGAGCAGGCCCTGTTCGCCGAGCATGGTTACAATATCGTGCGGGAACTGTTTTTTTGTATCCCGCTCGATGACACCGGGAGCCACATGGCGTTCCACAAATTCGCGAACCGAGTCGCGAATCATCAGTTGATCGGGAGTTAATTCAAAAGAGAGTTGGTTGGCTTTTTCTGCTACGTCGAGACTCATGGTATGGTTTGATATTTAAAATTTGGAACCGCTTCCATAAGATAACGGATTTCCTCGACAAATCATTTACGGTTGATGAAAAAGGCGTTCAGAGAGGCGAACGTTACCTTTCCGTGACCTCGAGAGCTTCAGCCCAGATGCACGATTTGTAATGAAACCGGTGCTATTTTATCAACGACCCTTCATGTATCCGCGTAACTCTATGGCTTGATGTCGGTTGTAAGGGTCATCTGGAGACGCACTCTCTTGCTGTCTGCAGGGATGTTACATAATCACTACCTTGGCTTTTTATGTCAGTGAATCACAGTCCTGATGCGCTCAAAAAAGAAGAGTGGAGGAGTTCCCAATCAAAAGAAGATCGTTATGAATGATTTAACGAAACAATGGATGGTTATTTTATGGGCTATTTTTTTAACCATCGGATTTTCATGTACGGATACAGAGCGTTCTGCTGAGCGCTCTATTTTTACCACACAAGAGACGCCTTATCCTCTTGCCGGGCAGAGAATTTTGACCGATGAAATGGGTCTTGTTAGTATAAAAAAGGTGGATGGTTTATACATTCTGTCTACACAGAGAGATACGGTTCTACATGTGTATGACGATCAATTCCGATTGATAAGCAGTTTTGGCCGGAGGGGGCGCGGCCCCGGGGAATTTATGAGGGAGCCGAGGATTCATGATACCATTGGTGCAGACAACGAAACGAAAGTATTGATTTATGATGATGTGAAAAGAAAAATCATCGAGTTCAACTTGCATGAATCTATTGAGAATGGACATCTGAACGTATCAAGGGAGTTTGATTTCCCTCCAAAATTATCTGACACGCATGTTGTTGACATAGTTTACACAGCAATTGATCATTTTTTTGGGGTGTATGATGATCGGTTTAGTAAAGCTTTAGATGAGCGAAGAGGTAGGTACTATTTTGAATTTGGATCCACAGATTTTGAATTGATCAATTTGATGAATTTAACGATTGATCCTTTTGAAGATATTCCGGAAATAAATCTTAACATTCGATTTAATGCAATATCACCCGATCGAAAACGGTTCGTTTCTGCGTTTATGTACCATCCACGGATTGAAATCTTTGAAACGGTAGACCATGACAGTCCGGCAATTGTGCTTACTCCTGAAGTGGACGTACCTGAACAATATCTTCTTGATGATTTCAATAACGATGAGTTAATCGTGCACCACGCCGGCATTTATGCTACGGAGAAGTACATATACCTGCTGCATGTCGGCGTAAAAAGAAAAGACAGACATGCCGCCAGCCAACGCATTCAGGTGATGGATTGGCAGGGACATTTAGTGATTGAGTTTGAAATAGATCCCGACAAAAATATCAACCGGTTTATTGTAGATGAACAAGCTTCCCACATCGTAGGTCTGA
>JBLRWS010000042.1:0-19490 GCA_047921075.1 Balneolaceae bacterium
ACCAGTCATCCGGCGACTTATTCCAGCAAGATGCTGTAGATTCCCTTACCGAAGCACACGAATTTGATGTACCGACTGTGATGCTCGAACAGATCAAGCAGGGATATGTGGAGTATTTGAAGCAACAGACCGGCGGACAATTGCCTCCCGATTTTAATGAAGAGGAGTACAAAGAGAATATTGCCGATCAAGCGGTGCGCGAAGCCAAATGGATGTTTATCAGCGAAAAACTGCAGGAAACGTTTGACGATATCGAAATTACGCCGGAAGATATTGATGAATTTATCGGCGTAGAGGCTGCCCGGCACGGTGTATCGCCCGATCAGATGAAGAGTTATTACGCACAAAACCCAAATCAGCTCGAAAATCTGCGAAACAGCATTCGCGAAAATAAGGTTTTTGATAAATTACAGGATGTTGTTACCATAAATGAACTCTCGAAAGATGAATTTCGTAGTAAAAGAGAGGAAAAAAGTGAATCATCCAGTAAATCTTAAGCAGGACGCAACCACGTGAATCAGCCAATTGTAGAAATACCGACATTGCAACAACTCTCGCAAATAGAAGGCAATCTCGTTCCTATGGTGGTAGAAACCACCAACCGTGGAGAACGGGCGTACGATATTTATTCGCGCCTGTTAAAAGACCGGATTGTCATTTTGGGTACGCCGGTGAATGATGCTGTAGCCAGCAACATTGTAGCACAGCTGCTGTTTCTGGAATCGCAGGATCACGAAAAAGATATCAACCTCTACATCAACAGCCCCGGCGGGGTCGTTTCAGCCGGACTCGCCATTTACGACACCATGCAATATTTGCGATGCGATGTAGCCACTACTTGTGTGGGGATGGCCGCATCGATGGGTGCTGTGCTGCTTACAGCCGGAGCCAAAGGCAAACGCAATGTACTGCCACATGCCCGCGTTATGATTCACCAGCCGCTGGGTGGCGTGCAGGGTCAAGCCAGTGATATCGAAATTGAAGCTCAGGAAATTATCCGTATTAAAAGAGAACTGACCGGCATTATTGCCGATCACAGCGGGCAGGATATAGATCAGGTGATGAAAGATTCTGACCGTAATAAATGGATGACGGCTCAGGAAGCCGTGGACTACGGATTGGTAGATACCGTAATGCGACGACCTGAAACCAATAAGAAATAGGCAACCAGACTGAGGCCGGTATGAGTAAGAAAAGTGAAGGAGAGCGAGTAAATTGTTCGTTTTGCGGACGCCCCAGCCGGGAAGTGGATTCCATGGTGGCAGGCCCCGATGTATTTATCTGCAATCACTGTGTGGAAGACGCATCAAGCATCATTCAGAGCGATCTTTCCTCGCTGGCACGGCGCCGCGAGAAGCAGTACAAGCCGATGATGAAGCCGCTGGAAATCAAGTCGAAGCTGGATGAGTACGTGATTGGCCAGGAGCAGGCGAAGAAATCGCTCTCCGTAGCCGTGTACAATCACTATAAACGCATTTCGGCCAGCAACGATATCGATTTTGAAGATACCCGCATCGAGAAGAGCAACATTGCGCTGCTGGGTCCTACCGGTTCCGGTAAAACCCTGCTTGCCCGCACACTGGCCAATATTATTGATGTGCCATTTACCATTGCCGATGCCACTGTGCTTACAGAAGCCGGCTATGTAGGTGAGGATGTGGAAAGTATTCTGAGCAATCTGTTGCAAGCCGCCGATTACGATGTAGAGCGCGCTAAACTCGGTATTGTATACATTGATGAAATTGACAAAGTATCCCGCAAGAGCGATAACCCCTCCATTACGCGAGATGTATCAGGGGAGGGTGTACAGCAGGCACTCCTCAAAATTCTGGAAGGAACGGTAGCCAACATTCCGCCAAAAGGAGGGCGTAAACATCCCGAGCAGAGCTTTATTCAGCTCGATACATCCGATATTCTATTTGTATGCGGAGGCGCCTTTAGCGGATTGGAAGATATAATTGCAAATCGTCTGTCTGTGAGCTCCATGGGCTTTCAGTCACGCAAACAGGTAAAATTCGACAAAAACGACCCCGATATTTTCACAAAAGTGGAGCCGGAAGATCTGCAGAAGTTTGGCCTTATTCCTGAATTGATTGGGCGTATTCCAATTGTGTGCGGCCTTGAAGAGCTATCCGACGAGGCAATGATCGATATTTTGATAAAGCCAAAAAACGCCATCACCAAGCAGTACAAAAAGCTGTTTGCAATGGAAGATGTCGAACTCTCGTTCGAAGAAGATGCTCTGGACGCTGTGGTTAAAAAAGCGCGCGAACGCAAAACCGGCGCCCGCGGCCTCCGCTCAATTCTGGAAAGCTCCATGCTCGATATCATGTTCACCATCCCGTCCATGAAAAATGTGAAGCGGTGCATCATTACCCGCGAAACGATCGAGAAAAAAGCTCCGCCCGTGTACGAAAAGCAGAAAGCATCGGCTTAACAGCGTAGCAAGGCTCCGCAGTACCCGTTCTCCGTTTTGTGTGCATCCATTCGGATAAGAGGGATGGATTTCGGATATTTCCCATCTTCATATCGATCCAATCACGCACCATGCTTACACTATTGCCCTCCAGCTGGATTAAAGTCATCCTGGTCATTTTGCTGGTTCTACTGGCAGCCGGCTCACTCTTTTACAATCAACTGCTGATCGACGAAATCATGGAACGTGAGCGGGCGGGCGTAGAGCTGTGGGGCAAAGCTCTGGAGTACACCAGCGATATGATTCATGAAGAGCTCAGTGCCGAACTCCTCTCTACGGCCAGGGTGCTGCGCACCATTCCGGAAGTGCCCGACAGCCTTATTCGCAGTATTGAATATGTAGAGGCAATGCAGCCGGCTCAACAGTTTGTGACCGACAACCTGGTGGTGAATCCACCCTTTACCTCACCCATCATTCTGGTAGACACCAGCGGTTTTATTACCACTCACCGGTTTATTGATGAGAAGGATTTATACCCCGGTATTGTGGATGATTTTGCAGCGGTTACCGACCCCGTTGTGATCACGTTCGGTGTGGGCGACCAACAGCGGCAGCAGTTTATCTATTTTGGGGAGAGCAGAACTGTACAGTACCTGCGCTATTTCCCCTTTTTCCAGTTTGGATTTTTAGCGTTGCTAATTGGGGTGGGCTACATGACCTACCGGAGCATCAGCCGCTCGGAACGCTCCAACCTGTGGGTGGGTATGGCCAAAGAGGCAGCCCATCAGCTCGGTACTCCCCTGTCGAGCATGTACGGATGGATTCAGCTACTGAAAGAGCAGAACAGAGAAGACGAAGAGGCGCTCTCTATTGCATACGAAATTGAAAACGACATCGGCCGGATTCGAAGTGTGGCGGAACGGTTTAATAAAATCGGATCGGAGCCCGAACTCAAGAAAATGCGCATTGAGCCGATTTTGCAGCATACCATCGATTACATGGAGCGGCGCCTCCCGCGGTTCAACAAAAGCGTTCGCGTTGAGAAAGATATTGACACCCGCAGCAAGATTGATGTAAATCCGGAGCTGTTTCAGTGGGCAATCGAAAATATTTTCAAAAACTCGATGGATGCCGTGAAAGAGCTCGATCGCGAAGCGGTGATCTCTGTACGTGTGAGCGATCAGGGCAACCAGCTGTTTATCGATATTGAAGATAACGGCGCGGGAATTGATCGGAATAAATTGAATGAGATATTCAAGACGGGATACAGTACCAAAAAGAGAGGGTGGGGATTGGGCCTGAGCCTGACCAAGCGAATTATTGAAGAGTATCACAAAGGTAAAATCTTTGTCCTTCGCTCGGAGGTGAATCAGGGTACGGTAATCCGAATTTGCCTGCCCGTTCAGTCTTCTTTATAACCGCGATTTTCAGCGTATTCGGTGAGTTGTGCTTTGAGCAGATTTCGCCCGCGATGCAACCGAGACCGAATCGTGCCGATCGGTACATCCAGCATGTTGGCAATCTCTTCGTAAGTAAACTCTTCTACATCACAAAGCAGTACAACCGTGCGGAAATCTTCCGGAATGGCACTCAGCGCTTTGGAGATATCATCATCCAGAAGCTCACGGTACATCGTGTCTTCCAGATCGGAGCTATTGGTACGCTCGGCCCGAATCGTTTCGTAAAACGACGCTACTTCATCGTAGTCAACTTCTTGTGGCCGTTTTGACTGCTTTCGGTAGTTATTGATGTATGAATTTTTGAGAATCCGAAAAAGCCACGCTTTGGCATTGGTCCCTTTTTCGTAACTGCTGAAAAAACGATACGCTTTTACAATGGTATCCTGCACCAGATCTTCGGCATCATTCGGGTCGGAAGTTAACCGGAGCCCGAAATTGTACAGCGCATCAAGATGAGGAATAATCTCTTCGTTGAAGTCGGCCTGCTTTTTAATTTCTGCCTTGGTGAGTTCTGCCATCTCTTTCCGGGTGAACGGATTTAATCTTAATGAAAACGGTTACTTCAAAGCGACTCTCAATCTATTCACTAACCTATTCAGGTACAAATTGATAGTGTCGATAAGGGTTGTAACTCTTATTGAATAGAAATGATTTCAATACTGCAACACAATCCAAACATCATACAGTGCGTGGGTCCACGCAGCGCATCCAAATCCTCTTTTAACATAAACAAGATTTAGCGCTAAGCCAAACAGAAAGCGAAAGAAAAACACCCGTAACGTGAAGGGATCGCCGAATTCGCCAATATGATGGACGGCACTAAATAAAAGCGCGGCAATCAGGACCGAGAGAATAAGCGCCGTTTTTCGGGTTGTAAAAAAGTGCAAAAACCACATCAAAAAAGAGACCAGAATCACTCGGAAAAAGAGCTCTTCATACAGGCCGGCACCCAGCGAGAGGGCGAACAGCTGCAGCTTAGACAACGATTCCAGCCCGCCTTCGGCCGAAAGCTGAAAGATCCATCCGGTAAGTGACCCCACAACCGCCAGTATTAGCAGTGCATACACCATCGATTCGCCCAACACCCCCAGCAGGTAGCGTATCTTTACCTGATGCAGCTGCTTTCGTTTTACAAAGAGCAGAATTGCACCGCCAATGATCACGCCCCAAAACATCACGGAGAGAGCGTTGAATCCCAGCGCATACAAAATAGATTGGAACCAGATATCCACGGAGATGCGAACCATCGCCTCCTGTCCGGGCTGCGAAATACGGATGAGCAGTTCGTATAATACAAACAACGGCACCGCCAGAATGTAGCTATAGAGCAGGGTGTTGGTCTGGCGGAAATAGGACGGCCAATTCATAAGAGCCTTATGGGTCGAGGTAGATGGCTACCAAGGCATTTTCGGCCGACGAAAAGTTGAGGGCTTCAAAAGCGCGGCGCGACAGTTTTAATCCGTTGCCCGAATGCCGGTCGTTGATGCGCACGTATACTCCCAGCCCGGTTTGCGGATTTTCAATGAAAATCACATTGCCCAGCGCCATATTGGGATGGGCAGCTGTTAGCTCATCCGGATTATAGAGTTCCCCGCTTGTGGTTGGTGAAGCCGCATCCGAATCGCGATATCGCAGTACCGGTACTTCACCAAGGTTCTCCATGGATGCGCCCGCTTTATAAGGGTTGCTGGCGGTTCGGGTGGGTGGCAGCAACACCGTTACCTGCTGTCCGGCCGATATGGATGTTGTAGTAAGGCCGGGATTTAGTGCAAGAAGCTCATCTTCACTCATTTGATGCGCCTGAAGAACGTCACTCCACGATTCGCCTCGCTGCACCCGATAGAGCGCAAAGCGTCCTTGTGGTGTGGAGTCTTCGGCCGTTTCGGCAATGGAGGGCGCGCTCTGTATTTCCCGCACGGTAAGCACCTGCCCGATGCTGATAATATCACCACTCAAGTCATTAAGGGCGCGAAGCTCGGCGGGCGTCATGCCGTGCTGACGCGCAATACCGATGATGGTATCTCCGGCACGCACCGTATAATAGGTGTTGCTCGTATCCGAGTCTCGCGGTTGTACGACAGAGCGGCGGTCCTCAGGTGCTTCTTCCTCTACAGGCGGTGCCGTTTCCACAGTCTGTTCCCGTGGCTCGGTGGGATAAACAACCAGTTCCTGACCCAACGATAGGTTGATATCATCCAACCCGTTCCACGCCTGCAGCTCGGCAATGGTAACATTGTATTGACGGGAAATGGCAAACAGCGTTTCGCCGGCCTGTACCTCGTGCATCACTGCTCCTTCGCGAAGAGGTGGGCCTACCAGTAGCTCTTGCCCAAGACGGAGCTCGTCGGATTGCAACTGATTCCAACGCCGCAAATCACCAACCGACACATCGTATTGCCTGGAGATGCTAAAAAGGGTTTCGCCCTGGCGCACCTGATGGGTCTCGCCGGCCTGCTGTGCCGAAAGTGTGCCGGGCAGTATCATCAGCAGGGTAATCGTAACAAGAAAAATGCCAAACAGTGATTTCATGGACTACTCGTCAAGTTCTAAAAGTGTTGTTTGCAGCGCTTCCTCAAGCTCTTTGCGGGCATGTTGATCGCCGATGCCGGATGCTACTGTAATGCCCTGCCGAAATATGTCAACGGCATGATTATGATCGTCTAGCCGCCGGTACACCTGCCCCAAATGGTAATAAACCCCGACATAGTCGGGATCGTACTCCCGCACCGATTCAAATAACAACCGTGCTTTGTGTACTTCATCTATTTTAAGGAGTTCCAGAGCAAGGGCAAACTTCGAAAAGCTATCCTGCGGGTTTTGCTGCACCCTGCGCGCCAATGTAGAAATATTTGAAGTTGCCATAGCTTCTGTCACTTCTGGTTGAAACGCTCCTTAAGCTGCTGCATTGTATCGCCGCCAAAACGTTCCAGTATGGCGTTGGCCAGAACGGGAGCAATGACGCTCTCGGCCACAACCACAGCCCGGGGAAGCGCACACACATCCGACCGTTCGTAGCGGGTATCCTGCTCTTCGTGGCTGTCAATATCGGCCGTTTTTAGCGGTTTAATCATGGTGGGTATCGGCTTCATCACGCCCCGTACGAGCAGCGGCATGCCGGTTGTAACCCCGCCTTCGACACCTCCGGCACGATTGGTTTTGCGGGTAAAGCCGTCATTGTATACAATTTCGTCGTGCACTTCGTGGCCAAAACTTCGGCCGGCCTCAAAGCCGAGCCCGATTTCCACGCCTTTCATGGCCTGTGTACTGACGATGGCCTGGGCGATCTGCCCGTCGAGCTTTCGGTCCCAGTGAACGTAACTTCCCAGCCCCGCAGGCAAACCCGTGACAATAATTTCATAGATTCCGCCAAGCGATGTCCCCTCTTTACGGCGAATTTTAATCTCTTCGCGCATTTGGTTGCTCAGTTCAGGATCGAGGCAGCGCACATCCGACTCATCAGCCTGATGATAGATAGTTTCGGCGCCGTTGCTTGCGAGTGGGTCGGCGAGTTCTCGTGCCTGCTGCCAAGAGCTGTAGCCAACAGTACCGATTTGAATGACATGGCCGCCAATTTGAATGCCAAGCTCGTGAAGCAGCTTTCGGGCAACGGAACAGCAAGCCACGCGCATGGCCGTTTCGCGGGCGCTGGATCGCTCAATGACAGGGCGAATATCATCAAATCCATATTTTTGCACACCTACCAGATCGGCGTGACCCGGGCGGGGTAAAGTAATCCGCTCGACGTTGCCTCGTTTGCCGTCTTTGGCCATTACCACCGGCCAGTTGCTATCGTCCTTTTCGTATGCACGGTTTACCATGGTCATGGCAATAGGCGCGCCGGTTGTCTCGGAAAAGCGAACTCCTGATTGGAAAGTAGCCCGGTCTTTTTCGAACGCCATGCGGCCGCCGCGGCCGTACCCTTTTTGCCGGCGTACCAGATGTTGCTCAATATCGTCTTCGGTGATGGGAAGTCCGGCCGGCACGCCCTCTACAATGCCGGTAAGCATCGGTCCGTGAGATTCACCGGCTGTAAAATATCGGATCATAAAAAGATGCGTCTGTTTAAAAGATGGAGTGCCGAAACGTAGCGTCCGGGTACATGCAATGAAGAAAGAAATATAAGAAATTAAGACGTAACGGTTGGTTTTTGAACTGAAAACGTTCGTTTTACAGAGACGCGTTTAAACTCAATTGAACAACACTGCCAAGATCGCTGAATGAGGTGCGCGAGAGGTTCAGGTCAAACCGATTGGCCCGAATTCCAAGCCCGAAAGCGAAACCGGCTGCATCGAGGCGTCCGCCGGTATTGGCTTGCTGCTGCAGCCAGTGATCGTAACCGATCCGTGCAGTTACGCGTTGCCCAAGCAGCAGTTCTGTTCCAAAAGTGGTATGGCGAAACAGCTCCTCGGCTGTGGAAATCGACTCGTCATTACCATTTTCAAGCCCCCATTCGGTGAGCCGTTGCAGCGTCAGGTAGAAGCGAAATGGCAGATCGGCCGGTTTATGGACGGCCGAAACCGCGAGGTTGAGAGGCAGCGGCTCACGAACGCCGTTGAAGGTACTGATTTGAGTGCCGGCATGAGTAAGCGCGGCACCCAATACTGTGCGATCGGTAAGCCGGTAAAAAAGTCCGCCGGAAAATGAGACAGCCGTCGATTGAAATCCACCCAATGAGGAGTAGATCCCCGAAACCGACAGCCCATACGAAAGTTGATCGGTTAATGCCGTACCCCAGCCCAGGGTGAGCGCGAGATCGTTGGCAGAGAGGGAACCGAGGTCGGTACCTGCTTCATCAAAACGGGTCAAATCGCCATAGGTAACAAATTGGACAGTGGCGGCCGCTTTGCCATAGGTGCCGAAATCGTGAAAATAGGCGGCTGATCCGGTGTTAATATCGGAAAGGTGGTTCTGATAGGAGATTTGAAAATTTCGCCTCTGCTCGCTCTCTAAAAAGGCCGGATTCTGTGTAAACAGCTGGAAATCGGGCTCAATGTACGCGGCATGATGGCCTCCAAGTGCCGCCGCACGCGCATCGGTTTCCAGGTTCAGAAAACGAAATACGGAGTTGGTACGTTGTTGCGCCTCTGCAATATTTACCATCGCGGCCGGGAACACACAGAGAAAGAGGACTGCAAATAGTTTCACGTAAAACAGATCACAATTGGAGAAAAACTTTCGTAATATAATCAAAAATAACGCTACCCATAGTAAACGTACGGTCGGGCAGGAAGTTTTTTCAGCTACGCAATGAATGCATTTAGCGAATTAGGAAAGTATAGTAATCTGCTGTATCAGGCACTGCGGTCATCAACAGAGTTTCGAACGTATCGCAAGAGCTTTGTACACGAGATGGTGAAAGTCGGCTACGATTCGGTTCCCATCATTGTTCTAACCGGCTTCTTTACAGGGTCGGTCTTGACCATTCAATCGGCATATCAGCTGCAAGCCTCATTTGTGCCGATTTACACCATCGGTGCCATCGTCTCCGAATCGATCCTTATCGAGCTGGCAGCGGTTATTTCCAGCCTGGTACTGGCCGGAAAGGTTGGCGCACGCATTGCCACCGAGCTCGGCACCATGCGCGTATCGGAACAGATCGATGCGTTGGAGTCGATGGGGTTCAATTCCGTCTCTTTTTTGGTCGTGCCCCGTGTATTGGCCGGTATTTTGATGTTTCCTGTACTCTACATTGTAGCCAGTATTACCGGTATCGGCGGCGGACTAATTGCCGGAGTGATGACCGGATCGATTGGTGTGGGTGATTTTATGCAGGGCGCGCGGATGTATTTCTTTCCCTGGAACCTGATTTTCGGTTTTGTAAAGATGTTTGTTTTCGGCTTCATCATCTGTTCCATCTCTTGCTACAAAGGGTATTACGCAACCGGCGGTGCCGAGGGGGTTGGAACCAGCACAACCAATGCCACCGTTTTGAGCTGTATTGTTGTACTGCTTGCCGATTTTGTGTTGGCGGCACTGCTTCTTTAAACTATGATTGAAATAAAAAATCTTACCAAGAGCTTCGGCGACCTCCTTGTATGGGAGGATGTGAGCCTGTGTGTGAATGACGGGGAAACCATTGCCATTATCGGCCGTTCGGGATGTGGCAAATCGGTGTTGTTAAAGCACATCAATGCACTGCTTTATCCCGACAGTGGTACTGTACTCATCGACGGTGAAGACATCCATCAGCTCGACTACGTATCGCAACGAAAGCTGCGCCAAAAATTCGGCGTGCTCTTTCAGGGATCGGCCCTGTTCGACTCCATCAACACCTTCGAGAACATCGCCTTTCCGCTGCGCTACTTCAGCGATCAAACCGAAGAAGAGATTCAGGACAATGTGATGAATGCACTGAAAGTGGTGGGGCTGGAGCACGCCCACGATAAAGAAACGTCGGAGCTTTCCGGCGGAATGCGAAAACGGGTGGGGCTGGCAAGGGCCATTATTTTGGAGCCGGAATATATTATGTATGATGAGCCGACCTCCGGGCTGGACCCGCAAACGTCCGAAGAGATCAACGAGTTGATTATAAGCATGCGCGAAACGTTCAACGTGACCTCCATCGTTGTAACCCACGATATGCACAGCGTGCTGGAAGTGGCGGATAAAGTCGCGTTTCTCGACAATCAAAAACTGAGTTGGCATGGAACGGTAGAAGAGATGCGGGAAACTGATCATACCGATTTAATGCAGTTTATAACGGCAAGCGAATATCAAATAAAAAGTTAAATTGCAGCAATGAACAACGAAATAAAAGTAGGAATCACAGTTTTATTAGCGGCTATTGCTGCAGTACTTGGCTTTCGCTTTATGTCGGATATGCCGGTCTTTGGCGTGACTCAGGAGCTGCACACCACCTTCGATCGTGTTGATGGGCTGTCGGTTGGCAGCATGATTTATATTCGTGGCGTGAAGGCCGGTTCTGTAAGCGGCATACAGTTGAATGAAGAGAATAACGTGGATGTGCGCCTTCGGCTCGATATCCGCCGGGAGCTGCCCCGGGGTTCACAGGCACTGCTTACTTCTATCGGCATTATTGAGGGGCGTGCCGTTGTGATTGAGTTGGGCAGTTCGGATGAGACCATCCCCTTTGGCAGCCATATTGAAGGGCGTTATGTAGAGAGTATGGTGGAAACGCTCGGTTCCCGCAGCGAGGAGCTGGGCGATGATCTTTCGGAATCTCTAACACAGCTCAATAGGTTTCTGGCAAGCCTGAATGAGACATTTCAGGAAGAGACGCAGGAATCGATCGGCCAAACCGTAAATAATGTGGCGGCTGCTACCGGGGAGGTTGCCTCCATACTTGAAGGCAAACGTGACGAGATCGATCTTGCCATCACCTCCGGCCAGCGGATGCTGGCACAGCTCGACACCCTGTCCACGGAAGCTCGTCCATCCATCGAGCGAACGATGGCATCCATCGAAGAGCATCTGGCCGAGCTGGAAAAAACCCGACTGGAGCTGGAATCGGCCACAACACATTTCAATGAGATACTGGGTAAAATTAATAGCGGCGAGGGAACCATCGGCAAACTGATAAACGACCCGGCGATGTACGACAACCTCGAAGAGCTCTCCAAAGAGCTGAGCGAACTGGTGAAGGGAATCAATGAGAATCCCGGGCGCTACCTGCGCCACATGAGCATCATCGAAATTTTCTAATCACAGTTGCAACTGTACGAATTCGCACGGTAATACGTTGCTTCTGGTGTTGGGCTGTTATTGCTCTTAGCGGGTGTAACCCGTATCTTAATAAGCTCTAAATCAATATATTTCTAAGTAAAAACCGTTTTTTAGCAGAGGATTTTCATGGGTGTAATGGAAAAAATGAGGAACAGCACATCCTCAATCTTGTGGATTCTGATTTTCTCGTTCGGATTGTTGTGGGTATTGGCCGACGTGGACTTTTTTGGCGGCATCACCGCCGGCCCATCCAGTCTTGGTGTGGTTGATGGTGAGCCGATATCGCTCGAAGAATACAATAACCGGGTCAGTTTTTATACCGATCAGTTTAACCAGATGCAGGGCGGGCCGATGTCGGCCGAAGTCCGCGCTTTTTATGAAGAACAAGCGTGGGAAGATCTTGTTGCCGCACGCCTGATTCAGGGTAAGATTGAAGAGCTGGGCATTACCGTAACGGACGCGGAACTGATCAATATGATTACCGGAGAGAATCCCGATCCGTTCATTCGGCAGCAGTTTCAGGCCGAAGACGGCACCATCGACCGAATTGCACTGCGGGCCGCAATTGAAGCCCGGGAGAATACGGAAATCTGGTTTCTGATCGAGCAGCAGTTGCGCGATAACCGCCGCCAGCAGAAAATGAGTAACTTCCTCTCTGCCGGCATGCGGGTAAGCTCGGTTGAAGTTCGCGACGAATTTGTTCGCGAAAACTCCTTTGCCGACGTCCGGTACCTTCGTTTCCCATATGCTGAAATCAGTGAGGACGAGATTATTATTGAAGAGAGTGATCTGCGCAATTATTATCGGGCCAATCCCGATCAGTTTCAGCGCAGTGAAACCTACCAGTTTCGGTATGTAAGCTGGGATACCAGCCCAACCGCACAAGACACCGCCATCACCGTTCAGGATGTAGAGGAGATGCGGCCGCGTTTTGCCGAAGCAGCCAATGACTCGCTCTTTTTGCTTCGCAACCAATCGCAGACCTCCTACAACGGCACATATGTTTCCCGTGAAGATTTACGAGAGGACTTCCATCCTGTTCTGGATCTTGAGATTGGCGAAGTCTCCGAGGTGTTTATGGTGGACGGCGATCCCCACATCATCAAAAAAATTGACGAGCGAAATGGCGAGATCAAGTTTGCCGCCTTTTCGTACAAAGTACAGGCCGATGTGGTTGGAACCATCGACCGCCTTGCAGAACAGGCACGCGAGTTTGAATTTTTCGCATCCGAAGAGGGCTTCGAAGCCGAAGCCGATCGCCGCGATATGGAGATTCGATCAGCCACGGCCACCAAAGGAAGCAACTTTATTCCCGGACTGGGCCAAAGCCAGCAGGTGCTGCGTACTCTTGAAAATCTTAGGGTAAACCGAATTTCTGACCCGGTTGAGCTGGAAGGCCAAATTGTAGTGCTTCAATTACTGGAGCGCACACCGGAGGGAACGCGGCCGTTTAATGAAGTGCGCCCACAAATTGAGAATCTGGTGCGTGTTGAAAAACGACGTTCTATGATGATGGATCGCGTACGGGAATTGCGAGCCACACACACCACGCTCGACGATCTGGCCACCGCATCCGGGCGCTCTGCCATTGAAACTGAAGGCGTGCGCTACGGCGCAACCACCATTCCGGAAGGCGGACGAGAGCCCGGGGTAATCGGAGCCATTTTTGGACTCCAGACCGGTACCCTGTCGCGGCCCATTCAAGGACAAAACGCGGTGTTTGTGATACAGGCCGATAACATTGAGCTTGCTGATCCGGCACAGATGACCGACGCACAGCGATCACAAATTCGCCAGCGCCTTGAGCAGCAGAAATTTTCCAACTTCAACCAGGTGCTTATCGCACAGTTGAAAGAGGAAGCCAGCATCACCGACAATCGAAATTTCTTCTTCCGATAATCATACGATCGGCTGATTACGTATTTTAAAGGGCAGGCCGTACAACGTCTGCCCTTTTTTTATTTTCAACATCAACCAACTGACGAGCGTGTCCAACCCCGAATCATCCGACCGTATTTTTATGCAGCGCGCACTCTCGCTGGCTGAACACGGTGCGGGCTACACCTCTCCCAACCCGATGGTAGGCTGCGTAATTGTGTCCGTTGAGGGAAATATCATCGGTGAAGGCTATCATGAGCGATTCGGAAAAGCACACGCCGAAGTGCGGGCCGTAAAGAGCGTGAAAGATCGCTCTCAGCTACAAAATGCCACGGTGTACGTAACCCTGGAGCCGTGTTCTCATCACGGAAAAACACCTCCCTGTGCCGATATGCTCTGTGAATTGCCGATAAAGCGTGTGGTGGTGGCGATGCAGGATCCCCATCCAAATGTGAATGGTAAAGGGCTTGAAAAACTCCGGGCAGCAGGTATTGAGGTAACCACCGGTGTGCTGCAACAGGAAGCTGCGGCACTGAACGAGGCGTGGCTGCACCGGCTCGAAGTGGGTAAGCCATTTGTAACGCTGAAAATAGCACAAACGGCCGACGGTTATATTGCTGCGCCCGATGGTAGCTCGGAATGGATTTCGTGCCTGGAATCACGAACGCTGGTTCACCGCTGGAGAAGCCGGCAGGATGCCGTAATGGTAGGCCGGAATACGGCGTTGTTCGACAATCCCACACTCACTGTACGTCATGTGGAGGGCCGGCAGCCGCGGCGTGTAGTCATCGACGGGCCGTTTGAACTACCGAGCCATCTTCAGCTTTTCTCTGATACGCACGAGCAAAAAACCATCGTCATTACGCATAACAAAAAAGCCGTTGAGGAGCTGGCCGACCCTATGCTAAAGCTGCTGCAGAGCAATTACTTTCGCGGCGACATTCTGGTAGCACGCGAGGATAACGGACATACCGATTTAAACGATGCGCTCAACAAACTCTCTGATGCCGGTATCACATCACTTCTGGTAGAGGCGGGCGGCGCACTATCGGCCGCACTGCTCAGGCAGAACCTGGTTGACCGCCTGCAGCTTTTTATCGCACCGAAATTACTCGGTGGGGGAACGCGTTCCATCACCAATCTTGGCATCGACCGCATGAGCGAGGTCGTTCCCTTTCGCACACATCGCTGGCAGCCGATAGGGTCAGATATGTTATTAACCGCAGACTTTTAAACAGATCACTATGTTTACAGGAATTGTATCGCATCTGGGAATCATCCGAAAAACTGAAACCTTTGAAGGAGGAAGAGAGCTGGTTATCGAGTGTGAATTTGCCGACGACACACATATCGACGAAAGCATTGCAGTAAACGGAGTGTGCCTCACGGTGGTAGCGCGGGATCAGCAGTCGTTTACCGTACAGTGTGTAGACGAAACCTTGCGCAAAACCATTCTGGGTGGTTTAAAAGCCGGCAGTAAAGTGAACCTGGAGCGATCTCTAACGCTCGAAAAAGGAATTGAGGGTCATTTTGTGCAGGGTCACGTAGATACGGTGGGTACGATTCAATCGATTAGTAAGAAAGGAGCCGACCTTCTGTTGACCGTTCGGTTTGATGAAGATTTCTCCGACTATGTAGTAGATCGTGGCAGTATTGCCGTGGATGGCATATCGCTTACCGTAGCCCGCTGCACCAATACCACCTGTACCCTTGCTATTATTCCCTACACCTGGGAGCATACCAATCTCTTTCTGAAATCGGAAGGAGATACAGTGAACCTCGAGTTCGATATCTTTGGAAAATACATCGTGCGTTATCTGAACAAACGAGAAGGGCGGCCATCCGGCACAGACGCGCAGTAAGTTAGAATCGTGGCGGCCGCCCGGTAGGAGCTGAACTCCGCTCCAGATTGTTCAGCCCCGGAAGCTTCTGGAACAGACTTTGAATCTGCCCGTGATTGAGGGAGAGCCGGAACGCATAATACTGGAAATCACCAATTGGGTTAAACTGGAACGACATACTCCAGCACACCAGATCGCGCGAAAGATTGAATTGCGACGGCGTAAGCTCCCCTTCAATAAAGTCGTAGCCTATCCGGGTGCTAAAACTCCATTTAGGCGTGAGCTGAAAGCGGATGTTATTGGCATTTAGTACCGCCGTTTCACGAGCCGGCTGGCCGGTGCGGAGGGTCCAGCTATAGCTAAAATCGAGCCCGAAACTCCAGGGAGATCGGATTGGCTGTACCGGTCGTTCGTTAAACGCCTCGTCAATAGGGCTGAAAAACATCTGATTCAACGGATTGTACGGCCTGTACGCCGGGGTCTGAATTCGTACCCCCCGCCCTCCGCCGCTGAAGTTAGTGGAGGCACTGACCCGATAATTAAGGGGTTGCAGAATTTTACCACCCGAATTCCATAAAAAGGTATTGATAAACCGCCCCTGTTGATCACGTTCATACGCGGTAAAAGCGGCGTTGGCCTGAATGCGAATACCATCGAGAACACGGGAGGTGAGCGTCATGTTGATGTTGCCCAGATTAAGACTGTCGGCGGCAAAGTTATAGCTCGAGTTAACCGCCAGATTATCAATCAGCCGTACGTTGGTAGATTGAATTTCGCCGGTGGAGTCGCGGCGCACACGCTTGGTTTCCAGAATGTTGGAGATGCCAAACGCCATGGTCTGCTGCTCGCCGGCCGGTGGGCCGCCAAATACTTCCCGGTCAAACCGGGAAAAACGCTGTGTATTGCCCAATGTATCTACCTGAACAGTTTCAAAAAACCCCCAAAAATCGTCAGAAAAGTCGGGCCGGTAATTGAAGCTTACATTGGGGCGCAGGGTATGGCGAAGTCCTTCGAACGAACCCAGTTTCATCTGCGAAATACCGTAGAAGGTGGTGGTAAAGTTGAGGCTGGTGTTAAAATCACGCGCGGTGGCAATACCCCGTTCAAGGCGTGGCACGGCACGGTTCTCTTCCGGCACAAATTCCCGGCGGGTGCTGGTGGGGTACCAATACTCGTTGTAGTTGATGCTTGCACTCACATTCAGGAACTGGCTGGGAAGCAACTGTGCAGCCGTCACACCGGCCGTGTGTAACATCCCGTACTGCACGTGGCGGTCATCACCGGTGGCCTCCCGAAACCGGGACGGATTAAACAACGCCTCCAAAAAATTAACCTCCGCCGAATCGCGGTCAATTGGCACAAAATTAAAATTGGAGCGAAACCGGTTTCGGTAATTCACAGAAATACGCTCGTACCATTGCTGTTCGGTGGTGCCGGGCCTGCTTCGTTCAAAGGGCTGAAATTGCCTCAGGCTAAAGTTGGTTTCAGGGCCGGTCAGGCGGGCTACATTCGTGTCGAACTGCTGATTCAGGTTGGTAGTAGCACTAAAGTTATATATCCCTTCGGGATGGTTGAACCGGTAGGCCACTCGTGAGGTGCTGCTCGTTTGCGCACGCTCATCAAGATCGAAGGAGTTACGGCGGAAAAAATTGGAGGTGTTCAGGTTGATATCGGCCGAAATGTTGGCAAATGGCGAGAGCTCCTGGCTATGGTTAATCGACACCCTGCGGCTGGTCGTTACCCCAAACCCGAGGTCGGTCGATTCCAGCCCGCGTTCGCGTGAATAACCCAGTGTGACACTACCGCGGTAGCGATCGGTCCGGTTGTATTGAAAACGGGTTTCGTTAAAAAACGTGCCGGAGGTAAACAGGTCGAACGAGGTTTGGCCCACCAGAAAATCGTTAAAGTACTGAAACCAACCCAGCCGTTGCACACCCAGCCCGCGCGATGAGGTGTTTTGGGTGATATAGGTCGGTTCCAGCAAACCGGATTGGCGTGAGTCGATACCCCCGGGAACATAGCCGAACGGAAACACCAGCGGATAAGGAATATCGAGGATGTAGAGGCGCGCATTGGTGAAGAAAATTTCCTCTTCATCCACCACCTTCATCCGCTCGGCACGAATGTAATAATACATGTGATCGGGCGGACAGGTTGAGTAAATGCCGTCCTCAATAAAAACCTCCGTCTGAGAGACATTCTTCACTTTGGTACCGATCAGGTATCCATCATCTACCTGTATCTCTGCCACTTCAAATTTCCCCTTTTCCGTTTCGTAGTTGAACAGGATTCGGGTGCTGCGCAGATCGTCATTTTCGCGCCGGAGAATGGGGTATGAGAGGGTGTCTTGTGGCTGGAGCGCGCGCGCTTCTACCAGATTTTTTTCCAGATCGAGGTCAATCTTTCCTGCATCGAGCGAGCCGCTTTGGTGGGTAACGTTCGCACTGCCAAACAGCTCGCCTTTCCGCTGCCCCCTGAAGTTAAAGATTAGTGAGTCACGGGCTTGAAAATTAACAGCCCCATCGGCAGCCTGGCGCTGCGATGATCGGGAATCGGGTCGCTGACCCACACCTCCGGTTACAAAGTCTGGGCGCGGCTGCTGGCGGTATGTTTCGGTATCAGCCGGTGGGGGAAGTGTATCGCGGGCAGCCGGCTGCAGAGTGTCGGGAAGCTGTGTCTGCACGGTATCGGGCAGCACCGGTGAGGTTCGGAGCGTATCGGTGCCCGTTTGATTTTGGGCATGCAGAGATAGCGGTAACAGCCATATCACGCAGAGGAAAAGAAAATAAAAGTAGTGTGGATGATACATTCTACGGTGCTGCATGGTGTAGAAGTGGTTGGTGGTTAGCTCAGCTCATCAAACGCAAGACTCGCGGCACCGAGCATGGCGGCGTCATTGCCCAACGACTCATATAAAATTTCAAAATCCTCCAAAAACGGCGGCATTAAATACGAAGTGGCGGTCTCTTTTGCGGGATCCAAAATCCATTTGCCGGCTTTGGCCACTCCGCCGCTTACAATCACTTTACGGATATCCAGAATGTGAATGTAATTCACAATAGCATAGCCGAGCTTTTCGCCTGTTTTGCGCAAAATTTTTATGGCCAGCTCATTTCCGTCGTTGGCGGCTATGGTTAAATCAACGGGTTCCAGTTCGTCAAAATTTTTGGAGAATTTTTTGTAGAGCGGATTGTCCGGTTCCTGCCGGATGGTGTCGGATGCGTAGCGGCTCAGAAATCGCTGCCCCAGATACGCCTCTATCCCCCCCCGGGTGTTGCTGTTGGAAAGAGGACCGTGATAGTCGATGATCACATGGCCAAGTTCGGCCGCTGCACCGGTTTGCCCGCGGTAAATCTGATTGTTGTAGATGATTCCGCCGCCCACACCGGTACCCAGTGTGATCATAATAAAATGATCGAATGGCGAGCCCACGCCAAAACGGGCCGATCCCAAAGCAGCCAGGTTGGCATCGTTTTCAATCACGCAGGGAAGCTGTAATCGGCGCTGCAACTCCTCCGATACGTTTTCGTGTTTCCAGCCCGGCAGATTGGGCGGATTTTTTACCGTGGTGCGATCGAGGCTTACCATGCCCGGCAAGCCCATACCTACGCCAATCGGTTCTTCATCAAACTCCTGCAGCATATCACGAATGGTACCGGCGATTGTATCGAAGATATACTTTTTGCCTTTATCTGCGTTTGTGGGAACAGACGTACGCTCCAAAAACCCACTTTTTTGATCAACAATAGCAATTTTAATATTGGTTCCGCCTAAATCAACACCGGCTGCAATCATAGTAAGCAATCAAATTAAGAAACGATCAGGTTGAGGCAGAGCTATACCTTTAATCAGCAGTTTCAATCCGGTACACCGTTTCGCCCGGCTTGCGCATACCGTACTCCTCACGAGCAATTTTTTCGAGCAAGTCGGGGTTGTTCTCCAATTCGGATATCTTTTGCTCCAATTCAGCCGTTTTCTCATTAAGCTCTTTTGTCCGCTCGATGAGTGTGCTTTTTTGCGATTGCAGCTGAAAGCGTGTAACTAAGCTATAGGAATCAAAAACGGTAAACCAGAGTATTACAAATCCTGCAAGGATACCCGCCAAGATAGATTTTTTCCAGTGTAAGGGATTGAATATTTTGGTATTCATCAGCCTGAAGTTGAATTGACATCAAATTACTTAAAAGTGCGTTTTAACCAAAACCCTAAAAC
>JBLRWS010000042.1:19590-21340 GCA_047921075.1 Balneolaceae bacterium
CTGGTGCGCGCCCGGGAGCGCGGTGTGCGGGTACGGGTAGCGACCGATCACTACAATCGGTTCCGAAACCGGGAGCATGGCGAGCGGATCTGGGGAATGCTTCAGAATGCGGGTATCTATACAATTGATGACGCCGGTGAGGTGTTTCATCCCGATGGCTCGGTAACCTCGGCCGGCCTGCGGGGCGCCAGCTACGATATGCATCACAAGTTTGCAGTGATCGATATTCTGAGCGATGACCCCGACGACTATTACGTGTGGACCGGCTCCATGAACCTGACCTACACCGGCCCGATCAACACCAACAACACCATGGTGATTAAAGACAGCGGCATTGCGGAGGCGTATCATGCCGAATTTAACGAGCTTTGGGGCGGCTCGGGCGACGTGCCAAATGCCGATCGTGCCCGCTTTCACAAAGACAAACGATTTATCGGCCAAACCGAATTTTTTGTAGACACCATTCGTGTCGAGCTCTATTTCGGCCCAATCAACAGAACACGAACAAAACCCTCCATCGCCGAACGCCTGGAACACCTCGTACGCCATGAGGTACAGCGCGATGTGCTGTTTATGGCCTTCGCAATTACTCCGGGCATCCCGTTGAGCCAGGCCATGTGGGAGCGCTCCTTTACCGATCAAATTATACTCCAGGGACTGATCGATCCCCGTTTTTACGCCAGGTACCGAAACAGCGGCGACATCTGGGCCACACCGGAGGCACAACTCGGCAACCGGATGATACTTCCGGCCCGCGAGCTGCGTACGCTCCATCAAAAAGTGTTGCTGATGGATGTTACGGACCCACACCTGCAGCGGAGCGGTATCGTGGCAACCGGTTCGTACAACTTTTCGCGCAACGCCGAAGAGAACAACGATGAGAATATTCTGATTATCCACAGCCCGGAAATCGCCAATCAATTCTATCAGGATTTTATGGGGGCCAAAAAGCGGGCTACCGGAGAGATGGAGCCGCCGGTTCCGGTGCTCTCGCCCGGACAGTGGTATCCCGTGGCGTCGGTGCCCGATGGCAGCCGGTTCGAAATTGAGCTGTCGTATCGGTTCGACTATCCCGTGCGTCTCCTTGGCGTACAGGTTCCGCGGCTGTTTGCCGGTGCCGACTCATCGGAGTATTACAGTGCCGAAGCCGCTCGGTTTCTAAGAGAAACCCTGGAAGGAAAAGAAGTGCGTGTCATCGGTTTTGATGGCGGCTCGCCCGAGGCCCGGAGTGGTGCCTATCGCGGATACGTGCAGGTGCGAACCGACGACGGATCCATTCTGGACGTGAACCGGCTGATGCTGGAGCAGGGGCTTGGTGAGTGGGTGCCGTTTTACCGTCAGCATAGTGATTCTGTGGAGGTGTTTCAACAACTTGAGCGTGCGGCGAGAACGGACAGCGTGGGAATGTGGACCGAGCCGGAGCGTGTAAACGAAAAAATAGCCCGCGTATCCATTGACGGGGACGAAGAAGAGGCGGTCACGTTTCCGATCAACATCAATACAGCCGATGCTCAAACACTGCAGGCGCTGTCGGGTATTGGCCCGGCCTTTTCAGAACGGATTGTTGAGTACAGGCTGGAGAATGGTGGCTTTAATACGGTAGAAGAGCTGATCAATGTGCGAGGCATTGGCCCGGCAACGATGGACCGCCTGCGGCCGTTTGTGACGGTCGACTAAAAAAAGGTTCTGTTTACGGTGGGTAGTTGAATAGATCAATAAAAAACTATTTCAGGCTGATGAACAATCCGGC